>NZ_SMKQ01000067.1 GCF_004348995.1 Nonomuraea terrae | reverse complement strand
GGGCGGGGCGGTACGTGCCATCGCGCTCCCCCACCCGCACCGGCAGCGCACGCCTTACCTCCACCCACCCATTGCGGTGCCGTCCGTGCGCCGTCGCCGTTGGCGGACGCGTGGCGGCCAGGTTTCACCGTGCCTGGTCAACCGTTCGGCTACCTCGGGCGGGCGCGTTCGGCAGGCTCATCCCGCTTGTCGGCATGGAAGGGTGGTGAGGACACCGCTGTTCGGTGTCCGATCGGGGCTTGGGCCGTTCAGGTGAGGGTGCGGGCGGCGAGGGCGTCCCACTTGGGGTCGTGGTCCGGGATGGTGAGGATGCGCTGCATGGCGTTCTTGTCGCCGTGGCGGGCTCGGAACGCGTCCGTCACGGTCGCGCCAAGCTCCGGGCGGAAGACGATTTCCACCTCGTCCCCCTGGCCGAGAAGTCCGGGCTCGACCACGCGTAGGTAGGCACCCGTGCGGCCCGCCGCCGTGAAGCGTTTGAGCCAGCCGGGCTCGTCCATCCAGTTGCGGAACACCACGCACGGGATCCGGGGGCCGGTCACCTCCAGCAGGGCCGTGCCCACCCGCCAGCGTTCGCCGAGCAGGGCGCCGTCGAGGTCGACGCCGGACGTGGTGAGGTTCTCGCCGAACTGGCCCGCGCGCAACGGCCTGCCCAGCTCGGACGCCCACCAGTCGTAGTCCTCCCTGGCGTAGGAGTAGACGGCGTGGTCAGGTGAGCCGTGGTGCTTCTTGTCGGCGCGCTCGTCCCCGGCCAGCCCGTGGCCCGTCACCTCGACCCGATGCGTGACCGGCCGCTTGTCGATCGCCGTACGCCCGAGCTTTCCCGCCCAATCAGCCTCGAACGATTTTCCGACGTTCACCGACAAAATTCGCATGCCTGGACGCTAACCGATGGCCGTCTCCCCGGGCGACCCGTTTCCGGCCTCCACCCCAGGGTGGAGATTCGTGCTCTCAACCCGCGGGCCGATCCGGTGCGGCCCTCGCGTCTCTAGCGTCGTTGCCGTGCAAACGACAGAAATCTCCCTCCTTGTCCTCCTCGCCGTCGCGTTCGTCATCTACCGCCAGTTCAGGACCCGCCCCGCGGGCAGGCTCGGCGTGCTCTGCACCGCCGGGGCCATGATCGTCGCCGGCGTCGTCATGGGCGGGCTCCTCGACCCGGTGCACCCCGCGCTGAGCCTGGCCCTGTTCGCCGTCGAAGCCTTCGGCGCCGTGGCGCTCGGTGTGTGGCGCGCGGCAACCGCACGCGTGTGGCTGGACGACTCGGGCGTCGCCTGGGCGAGGGGCACGGGCTGGACCCTGGTGGCGTGGGTGGCCTCGATCGCGGTCCGCCTCGGCCTGTACGCCGCCGGGCAGTGGCTCGGCCTGGCCCCGTCCGCGGGCGGCATCCTGTTGTTCGTCGGCCTCACCATCGGCGTCCAGGCGTACCTCGTCGCCCGTCGCGGACGGGCCCTCATCTCCATGGACGGGCGACCGGATACCGTCGAGAGGTGATTCGCGCGCTTGCCAGGATCGTCCCGTTCGTGCTGCGGGGCGGGGCGGTCGCACTGCTGATCATCGCCCAGGTGCGGTCCGCCCCCGCACCTGGTCTGACCGGCCCGGGCCTGGGCGTCGCGGTCGTCACCGGAGCGCTCGCCGTCACTCTCCTCGCCATCGCGTTCCGGCTGCCGCTGCGGGACCTCCGCAGACCATCCCAGGGCACCGCGACCCCCGCGCCCGACCTCGCGCCAGAACTCCTCGAAGGCTCGCATCCGACCGGGCCCCCGCAGCCCACGGACGGCACGTCGCTCCTCACGCCAGAGCACGCGCCAGAGCACGCGCCAGAGCCCCTCAGGGGCTCGCATCGCGAGCCCTCGCAGGACACGAAGGACCCGTCGCGGGCTGCGGCAGAGGTCTGGCGAGGCGCGGCGACGTCTCACCCCGTACCGGAGCTCTCTCGGGGTGGGGCGGACACGTCGCAGGCTGCGCCTGAGCCCTCGCCACGTACGGCGAGGGCGTCGCGTCTCGCAGCGGGGCTCTCGAAGAGCGCGGCCAAGGCGTCGGTGTTCGGTGTGCCGCTCACGCTGGTGGCGCTTGGGCTGGCGGTGATTCTCTCCGACATCCTCTTCGCCATCAGCCGGGACGGTGCGGCGGTCGGGGCCCTGCTGTTCTGCGTCACCCTCGTGGCGACCCGCTTCCCCCTGCGCCAGTCGATGCCGGTCGGGATCCTGGCCGTCGGGGGACTGCTCGTGGTCGGCGTCCTCGCCGGCTTCCCCACCCAGGACCTCACCGCCATGCTCAGCGTCTGCATGATCTTCCTGATCGCGTACGCGGCCAGGCAGCGCAAGGCCGCCAGGGCGGCCGAGGCACGTGAGGCGGTGCTCGCCGAGCGAGCCAGGATCGCCAGGGAGCTCCACGACATCCTCGCCCACTCGCTCTCGGCCCAGCTCGTCCACCTGGAGGGCGCCAAGCTGCTGCTCCGTGCGGAGCGTACGGCCGAGGCCCTCGACCGGGTGACCCGCGCCCGCGATCTGGCCAAGTCGGGGCTCGACGAGGCCAGGCGGGCGGTGTCGGCGCTGCGCGAGAGCCCTCGCCCGCTGCCCGAGGCGTTGCGCGCGCTGACCGGGGAGTTCGAGAGCGCCACGCAGCAGGAGTGTGCGCTGCGCGTCCGCGGGCTGGAGCGAAGGCTCGCGCCGGAGACCGAGCTCACCCTCATCCGCACCGCCCAGGAAGCGCTCACGAACGTACGCCGCCACGCCCCCGGCCGCCCGGCCACGGTCGAGCTGTCGTGCGATCGGTCGTGGTGCGACCTGCGCGTCACGAACCCGTTCTCGGACGGCGAGAGCTCCCCGGGCGGCGGCCACGGCCTGATGGGCATGCGCGAACGCGCCGAACTGCTCGGCGGCACCCTGACGGCCGGCGTACAGGACGGCTCCTTCCTCGTACACCTGCGAGTCCCGGCGTGACGCCGGCGCCGCGCCCCCACGGGCGCAGGCTCGGGACGGCCGACGCAAGAGCCCGACGCGCGGCGGATGGTGTGCCGTCTGTCGCAGCCCATGGAGCCGGCCCCACGGGGCGGGGCGGATGGCGGAGGTCCGCCAGGTGCATGGCCTGGCCCGACGGACACCAGCGGGCCGAACATCAGCCCGCCGAGCATCGGCTGCCCGGACCCCAGGAGGTGGCGCGTGACCAGAGTCGTTGTGGTCGATGACCAGGCCGTGGTGCGGGAAGGGCTGGTGTTGTTGCTCGGGCTGTTGCCGGGCATCGAGGTGGTCGGCTCGGCGGGTGACGGCGAGGCGGCACTGCGGCTGGTCGAGGAAGAACGACCGGACGTGGTGCTCATGGACCTGCGCATGCCGCGCATGGACGGCGTCGAGGCCACCGGCCGCATCCGCGCCGCGTACCCGGAGACCCAGGTCGTGGTGCTGACCACGTATTCCGACGACGACTCCGTCTTCGCCGCGCTGCGGGCGGGCGCGCGCGGTTTCCTCACCAAGGACGCCGACGCCGACGACATCGCCCGGGCCGTCGCCACCGTCGTGCGCGGCGACGCCCAGCTCGACCCGTCCGTGCAGCGGCGCCTGTTGGACAGCATGGCGCCCACACGGGTGAGGCCCGCCCCGGCGGCACGCGGCGCGGACCTGCCCGACGGGCTGACCCCGCGCGAGGGCGAGGTGCTGGCCCTCATCGCGGACGGCCTGTCGAACGCCGAGATCGCCGGCCGCCTCCATGTCACGGAGGCCACCGTCAAGACGCACATCAACAACCTCTTCGCCAAGGCCCACCTGAGGGGCCGGGCCCAGGCCGTCACGTACGCCTACCGTCATGGCCTGGCGCGCCCGAGTTGAGCTGCGACTCCTCGTCGAACCCGGCGAGCTGTAACAACGTCTCCAGCGCCGCCTGCCGGGTCTCCTCGACCGAGGCGCCCCGCTCGCCGAAGCAGTCGGCCGCCACGTCGAGCAGCGCCGTCACCACGGCCGCGTCGGGGTAGGGAACGTCGACCATGACCGTGCCGTCGTCGCCGGCCTCGCCCTCGGCCAGGTGGAGCCGGAGCAACCGTCTGGCCTCCTCCGCCACTGCCACCCCCAGCACCGCGGCGCGCTCGAAGCGCTCAGAAGCAATCACGTCACCCTCCAGTCGCACAGGCGTTCGATAAGAGAAGGTAGACGACGGCACCGACAGAATCGCGCCGGAATCCCTTACGCCGCCGGGGATCCGCGTGCGCGCCGAGGTCCCGTGCGCCGCGCCGGGGAGGACGCGCGCCACGAACTCCCCCGCGGCAAGGGCCGCGCGACTGACGCACCGAAGATGAGACCCGCGCGGCGGGCGATCCCGCTGGATACGCTCGAACGGTGTACGACGCGATCATCGACCTCGACGGCCTCACGGTCGATCTCGGAGGCAACCCCGTACTCCGGGGCATGGAACTGCACGTGTCGCCCGGTGAGATCGTGGCGATCGTCGGCCCGAACGGCTCGGGCAAATCGACCCTGCTGCGCTGCGTCGCCGGCCTCCAGCCCGCCACGGACGGGCAGGTCCTGGTGTTCGGGGAGCCGCCGGCCGACGACGCCGGATTCTGGGGCCGGGTGGGGCTGCTGTTCGAGGAGCCGGCCTGGTATCCCGCGCTCACCACGCGCGAACACCTCGAACTCGTGGGCGCCGTGCACGCCGAAGCCCGGATGACGGTGGACGCCGCGCTGGAGGAGTTCGCGCTGGTGGAGCGGGCCGACGCGGTGCCGCTCAACCTGTCCACCGGCCAGCGCCAGCGCCTTTCGCTGGCCGCGACGCTGCTCAGGCCCAGCACGCTGCTGCTGCTCGACGAGCCGGAACGCGGCCTCGACGCCGCCTTCCGCGCCCGCCTGGGCGATCTGCTGGAGGAGTACGCGCATGAGGGCGGAACCGTCCTCATGGCCACCCACGACCCCGGCCTGGCCGAGCGCGCCCGCCGGGTCTCGCCGACGGGGGTGGCCGCATGAACCGCGTGCAGGAGGTAAGGACGTATCTGCGCTCGCGCAGGCGCGGATCCGCCGGCCTGGCCGACCGCTACGTCGCCGTGTTCGGGATCGCCATGATCGTCGCCGTGGCCGGTCAGCCGGTGTCCGGCGTGCTCGCCGGGCTGGCCGCGCCGGTCGATCCCGCGCGCGTGGGGGCAGGGGCGGCGCTGCTGGCGGTCGCGGTGGCCGGTTTCCTGGCGGCCGCCCGCATGGCGGGACCGCTCTTCGTGGCCCCGGCCGACGCCTCCTGGCTGCTGCTCACGCCGTTGCACCGGCGGAGCCTGCTGAGCCGCACCGCACGGATGCTCGGCCTGGTCGCGCTCGTGGCGGGACTGCTGCTGGGGGTGGCGCTGCTGGCGGTGCTGGGCGCGCCGGACCAGCTCGTGTGGCGGGTGCTCGGCGCTCTGGTCCTCGGCGTGTCGGCGACCGTCGGCGGGATGGCGCTGGCCGTGCTCGGGCAATCGTCGCAGACGTGGCAGTTCTGGCTGGCGGCGACGGTGGCCGCGCTGCTCGTGGTGGCCGTGGTGGCCGTGAGCGGGCAACTGCGGACGGTGCTCGCCGTCGCCGCCGGCGCTCCCCTGACCGCGGTCGCCGCCGCCGTCGCCGGGGCCGTCGCGGTCTCCGCGATGCTGGCCGGGCGGGCATGGATGTCGCTCGACCGGATCCCGTCGCGCGACCTCGTGACCGCCTCCACCCGGGCCGGCCACGTCGCGGACGCGACCGTGGGGCTGGACCCGAGCGTGTTCACGTGGATCGCCGAGGACACCCACTGGCGCTCCAGGACACTCGTCTCCCGTCGCTGGCCGAAGCCGCCCGCGCCGCCGGCCCTCGCGTGGACGGAGTGGGTGCGGGTGGCCCGCAGGCCGGGACGGCTGGCGGTCATCGCGGCGGCGGCCCCGCTGCCGGCGGTGCTGGTGCAGGCGGGTGCTTCCCCCGCGGCTTTCGGCTTCGCGGTGCTGGGCGGGGCGCTGGCGGTGGCGGCCACGGCGGTGTCCGGGGCCCGCCGCGACGCCGACAACCCGGCGCTGGCCCGGTTGATGGGGGTGGGGTTGCGCCCCGGACTCGCCGCCCGCGCGGCGCTGCCCGCCCTGCTGAGCGGCGCCTGGGCCGCCGCCGCCCTCGCCCTGAACGTCCCGGACGGCGGCGCGGTGATGTGGTGGGTGTTCGGGCCGCTGATGGCGCCGGCGCTGGCCGCGGGGGCATTGCGGATGGCCAGGCGGCGGCCGATCGACCACTCCCTGCCGGTGATCGAGACCGGTGCGGGCGCGGTCCCGACCGGGGTGCTGCTCTGGGCGGTCGCCGGAGCAGACCTGGCGGCGCTGGGCTGCCTGCCCGCTCTGACCGCGCTGACGTCGCCGTCCGCCGACCTGGGGCCGTACCTGCTGGCCCAGGGGGTGACGGGCGTGGCGGTGCTGCTGGGCTACCTGTGGCGAGCGCGTGCCGCGAAGGGCTAGGCGACGTAGACGTCGCTCGGCACGCCGCCGTACGGGATCGTGCGGTCTCTGCGCATGCCCACGCGTTCGGCCACCCGGTGGGACGGCTCGTTGACGTCGCGGATCACCGCCACGACGGGCCCGAGGGCCTTGCCGACGCGCAGGGCGGCGCGAGCGAGCTCGACCGCGTACCCGTGGCCCCAGGCCGACGGGCGGAACCGGTAGTACAGGTTGAGCACCTCGTCGCCGTCCACCATCGCCTGGCGCAGCCCGCCGAAGCCGATCACCTCGTCCTGGTCCTTCAGGCGGGCCGCCCAGTAGCCGATGCCGCGCTGGGACCAGTCGGCCAGCCACAGGTCGAGCATGGCCCGGCTCGACTCCCTGTCGGTCACCGGGCCGCCGGGGTGGTACACGCTGGTCAGCGGGTCGGAGTGGATTTCGTGGACGGCGTCCAAATCGTCCATCGTGACCCTGGATAGAACCATGCGCGCCGTATGCACCACTTCCATGCTTTTCAGATTAGTCGTGCAGCGGGCGAATCTACTTCTTGGACTTGTCGGCGTTGGAGTCGGTGGACAGCGCGGCGACGAAGGCCTCCTGCGGCACCTCGACCCGGCCGACCATTTTCATCCGCTTCTTGCCTTCCTTCTGCTTCTCCAGCAGTTTGCGCTTACGGGAGATGTCGCCGCCGTAGCACTTGGCCAGGACGTCCTTGCGGATGGCGCGGATGTTCTCGCGCGCGATCACCCGGGCCCCGATGGCCGCCTGGATCGGCACCTCGAACTGCTGCCGCGGGATCAGCTCACGCAGCTTCTTCGCCATGTCGACGCCGTACGCGTAGGCCTTGTCCTTGTGGACGATGGCGCTGAAGGCGTCGACCGGCTCGCCCTGCAGCAGGATGTCGACCTTGACCAGCTCCGACTCCAGCTCGCCGGCCGGCTCGTAGTCGAGCGAGGCGTAGCCGCGGGTGCGCGACTTGAGCTGGTCGAAGAAGTCGAAGATGATCTCGCCGAGCGGCAGCGTGTAGCGGATCTCGACGCGGTCTTCCGACAGGTAGTCCATGCCGAGGAGCTGGCCGCGCCGCCCCTGGCAGATCTCCATGATCGCCCCGATGAACTCGGACGGCGCCAGGATCGTGGACTTGGTGACGGGCTCGAAGACCTGCGCGATCTTGCCGCCCGTCGGGAACTCCGACGGATTGGTGACCGTGAGCTCCTTGCCGTCCTCCATGACCACGCGGTAGATCACGTTGGGCGCCGTGGAGATCAGCGACAGGCCGAACTCCCGCTCCAGCCGCTCGCGCACGATCTCCATGTGCAGCAGCCCGAGGAAGCCGACGCGGAAGCCGAAGCCGAGCGCGGCCGAGGTCTCCGGCTCGTAGACCAGCGCCGCGTCGTTGAGCTGCAGCTTGTCGAGCGCCTCGCGCAGCTCGGGGTATTCGTCGCCGTCGATCGGATACAGGCCCGAGAACACCATCGGCTTCGGGTGCTCGTAACCGGCCAGCATGTCGCCGGCCGGCTTGGCCGCCGCGGTGACGGTGTCGCCGACACGCGACTGGCGCACGTCTTTCACGCCGGTGATCAGATAGCCGACCTCGCCCACGCCGAGCCCAAGGGCGGCGGGTTTCGGCTCGGGTGAGATGACGCCGATCTCCAGCGTCTCGTGGGTGGCGTTGGTCGACATCATGAGGATGCGCTCGCGCTTGCCCAGGTGACCGTCGATCACCCGGACGTACGTCACCACGCCGCGGTAGGTGTCGTAGACGGAGTCGAAGATCAGCGCCCGGGCGGCGGCGTCGGCGTCGCCCACCGGGGCGGGCACCGTCGCGACGACGTGGTCGAGCAGCTCGCGCACGCCCTCGCCGGTCTTGCCCGACACCTTCAGCACGTCGGACGGGTCGCAGCCGATCAGCCCCGCCAGCTCCTCGGCGAACTTCTCCGGCTGGGCCGCCGGCAGGTCGATCTTGTTGAGGACGGGGATGATGTGCAGGTCGGCGTTCATGGCCAGGTAGAGGTTGGCCAGCGTCTGCGCCTCGATGCCCTGGGCTGCGTCGACCAGCAGGATGGCGCCCTCGCACGCCTGCAGCGACCGTGACACCTCGTAGGTGAAGTCGACGTGGCCGGGCGTGTCGATCATGTTGAGGACGTGGCCGTCCCACGGCAGCCGGACGGCCTGCGACTTGATCGTGATGCCGCGTTCGCGCTCGATGTCCATCCTGTCGAGGTACTGGGCCCGCATGGCGCGGTCGTCCACGACGCCGGTGATCTGGAGCATCCGGTCGGCAAGGGTCGACTTGCCATGGTCGATGTGCGCGATGATGCAGAAGTTGCGGATCAACGCGGGGTCGGTCTGGCCAGGCTGAGTGCGCACCGAAGTCCGTTTCGACAGGGTTGAGGTCAAGCAGTCTTTCATGGTGACATGCCCGGGTGAATGCCCGAACCGTCATCCGGCACGGCCTGCGCGCGCTGGCGCTCGCCTTGGCCGCCGTGGTCGCGCTGGGCGGCCTCCTCGCCGCGGCGCTCCGCCTCCAGTTTACCGGTGCCCCAGCCGCCTGGGCGATGAGCACGGGCCACGACGCCTTGTGGATGGGCCACATGTGGGTGGACGGCCGCCGCACGGAGCGCGACGTGCAAGAGCTCGCCGTACGGCTGCGCGGCACCGGCGTCAAGGACGTGTACGTCCATTCCGGCCCCTTCGAATGGGATGGACGATTAGACCCCGCCAAATACCCCAATGCGCGAAATTTCGTCCAATGGATGCATAAGCACCTCCCCAACGTCCGCGTCTCCGCCTGGCTCGGACAGGCCGTCAAGAACGGTCTCGACCTCGACGACCCCGCCTCGCGCGCGAACGTCCTGGCCGGCGTCGCCGCCGTCATGGCGCAGGGCTACGACGGCATCCACTACAACTTCGAGCCGATCGGCGACGGCGACGAGGAGTTCCTCGACCTGCTCGAACGCACCCGCCGGCACACGACCCTGCTGTCCACCTCGGTCCCCCAGATCGAGCCGTACGCCGGCATGCGACTGGCGGCGCGCGCGGCCCTCAGCCACGACAAGTACTGGTCCAGGGGTTACTTCAGCAAGGTCGTCGCCCGCGTCGACCAGGTCGCCGTCATGACGTACGACTCCTTCCTGCCGACCCAGTCCCTGTACGGCGGCCACGTCGCCCGTCAGGCCGCGCTGGGCCTGGACCTCGTCCCCGAGGACAAGCAGCTGCTCGTCGGCGCGCCCGCCTACCACGACCACGGGGTGACCTGGTCGGACGCGGCCGAGAGCGTGGCGATGGCCGCCGAGGGGGCACGCCTGGCGCTGTCGGAGCACGGCCGCCGCGAGCGGTTCGGCCTCGCCCTGTACGTCGACTTCGCCGCCACCGAGGAGGACTGGCGCGAGTACACGACACGGTGGGTGACCACGGGCTCCGGGGGACGTACACTGTCCTGAGTACCCATTCGCCCAGGCCGTTGATTTGAGCAGCCGTCTGGGTTATTGGTAATCTGTTCAACTGCGTGTGGCGCGCCCTCTCTCGAGCCCGCGCGCCCCATCCATCACCAGACTTTCACCGAGGCTTCTTCGTGGCGAACATCAAGTCCCAGATCAAGCGCAACAAGCAGAACGAGAAGGCTCGTCTGCGCAACAAGGCGGTCAAGTCGTCTCTGAAGACGGCCGTCCGCAAGTTCCGCGAGGCCGCCGAGCAGGGCGACGTCGCGCAGGCCGTCGAGCTGCAGCGGGTCGCGGCCCGTCAGCTCGACAAGGCCGTCAGCAAGGGCGTCATCCACAAGAACCAGGCCGCCAACCGCAAGTCCGCGATCGCTCGGCAGGCCGCGTCGCTGGCCGCCAAGTAGATCCGGGTCGGCGCCGGTCCGGGTGACCGGTCGGCGGGTTTCACAGACGCCGCACTCTTTCATGAGTGCGGCGTTTTCTGTATCTCAGCGCCACTTGTCACGGTTTTGATATCACATCGGCATCGCCGCAGCGTCTCGGCTGCGTCACCGTTGTCTCCGCCACCTTGCTCCCCCACTCACAGGTGCCCGAAAGTGCAGTGAACCGGGGGAAAGGGGACACATGCGGGCGCCGTTGGTCGTCAAAAGGGCGTTCAGCGAACCGTTGCTGCTCTTGGCCGCCTTCGGCTCCATCCTGCTGGCCACCACCACGCTGGTGGCGCTGACGATGTACGCCTCCTCCATCGCCGACGCCGGTGTGCGCAGGACGATGGAGACGGCCTCGTACCGGCAGACCGCGACCACCGTCAGCGCGCCCGTGACGGCCGAGACGTTCCCCCGCTTCGACGCGGCCGTACGCGACGCGTTCGCCCGGGCCTACACCCCGCCGCCCGCGATCACCACGAGTTTCCGCTCCGACTCCTACGTCATGCCTGGCCAGGAGGACAGGCAGCGGCCTGAGCTGCTCAGGTTCGGCAGCTACGACCGGTTCGACCGGCACGCCGACCTGATCTCCGGCGCCTGGCCGCGTCCCGGTCGGCGCCCGGTCGAGGCGGCGATCTCGCTGCCGGCCGCCTCGGCGACGGGGTTCGAGGCGGGGCGGGAGTTCACCGTGCGCGGCCGGCTCGACCCGCGCCCGGTCCGGGTCCGCATCACCGGCGTGTTCCAGCTCGACGACCCCTCCGGTGATCGCTGGGCGGGCGAGCAACTGCTCAGCCGAGGTGTCGAGCACGGCGAGTTCACCACGTACGGGCCGCTGATGGTGGCGCGGGAGACGTTCGTGGCCCGGTTCGCGACGAGCGTCAACGCCACCTGGACGGTCGAGCCCGACCTGCGCGAGGTCACCCCTGAGCAGCTGCGCCCGATCGCCGACGGCATCGCCGGGATCGGCGAACGGCTGAAGGCGGCCGGCTGCGGCCCGTGCGTGGCCGCGGGGGATCTGCCGCGGATGCTCGCCCAGCTCGACACCGCCTCGCTGGTGGCGCGTTCCACCATGCTGATCCCGGTGCTGCAGCTCCTGCTGCTGGCCGGGTACGCGCTGATGCTCACCGCGCGCCTGCTGGCCGACCACCGCCGCATGGAGGTGGCGCTGCTGCGATCGCGCGGCGCGGGCACCGGGCGGCTGGCGGCGCTGGCGGGCGGGGAGGCGCTGCTGGTGGCGCTGCCGTGCGCGGTCGCGGCGCCGTTCCTGGGACCGCCGCTGCTGGCGCTGGTCAGCGCGCTGCCGTGGATCAGGGCCTCCGGCGTGCGGCTGGAGCCGTCGGCCGACCTGGGCTCGTTCCTGCTCTCGTCCGGGGTGGCGGTGGCCGCCGCCGTGCTGCTGGCGCTGCCCGCGCTGGCGGGGGCGCGGCGTACGTACGTGGAGGAGCAGTCGGCGCGCGGGCGCGGCGGCGGGCGCGGGCTGGTCGAACGGGCGGGCGCCGACCTGGCGCTGCTGGTCGTGGCCGGGCTCGCCATCTGGCAGCTCCAGCACTACGGCGCGCCCGTGACCGCGACGGCGGCCGGTGGGCTCGGCATCGACCCGCTCATCATCTCCGGGCCCGCGCTCGCCCTGCTCACCGGCGGCATGCTGGGCCTGCGGCTGGTGCCGCGCATCTCCAAGGCGGCCGCGCGGCTGACCGCACGGCGGCCGGCGCTCGCCCCTGCGCTCGGGGCCTGGCAGGTCAGCAGGCGGCCGCTGACGTACGCCGGGCCGGCGCTGCTGCTGACGATGGCCATCGCGATCGGCATCGTCTCCATGGCCACGGCGTCCACGTGGCGGGCCTCGCAGCTCGACCAGGCCCGCCACCAGGCGGGCGCCGACCTGCGGCTGACCGGGCCGTCGGAGGGTCCTGCGCTGGGGGCGCTGGGGCGCGGCACGGCGTTCACCGCGCTGCCGGGCGTCACGGCGGCCTCCCCCGCCTTCCGCGGGCAGAACGAGGTGAGCGGGGAGATCGCGACGCTGCTCGCGCTCGACGCGGGCAAGCTGGGCGAGCTGTTCCACCTGCGTCCCGACCTGTCGGCGCGGCCGGTCGCGGAGCTGTCACGGGGCCTGGCGGGCTCGCGGGCGGGCCGGCTGGAGCTGCCGGGAAGGCCCGCCACGCTGACCCTGCGGGCTGAGGTGGACGCCGAGCTGCCGCTGCGGCTGGTGCTCTCCGACGGGCTCGGCGTCTGGCGCGACGTGTCGCTCGGCGTGCTCCGGCCGGGCGCGAACCGGATGGAGGTCGACCTGCGGGCGCTCGCCGGACGGACGGGGAAGATCACGTATCCGGTGGCGTTGCGCGGGCTGGTCGCGGGCACCGTCGAGGACACCGCCACCCTGCGGCTCACCGGGCTGAGCGCCGACGGGCATGAGGTCGCGCCGCCCGCACTGTCGATGACCGTGCACGGCGACCGGCCCGCCACGGCCGCCTTCGCGCCGTCGCCCACGCCGGGGCCGCTGCCCGTGGTGCTCACCGCCGACCTGGCCGCCTCGCTCAAACTCGGTGTCGGCCAGGAGGGACGGGCCAGCATCGACCGCCGGATCATGCCGGTCAAGGTCGTGGGCGTGGTGGAGACCATGCCGACGACCTCGGCGGGGCAGCCGGCCGTACTCGCCGACTGGGAGACGCTGCAGGCGTCGGAGCTGGCCGCGGGGCAGTTGCCCAGGCCCGCCACGGAGTGGTGGCTCGCCACCGGCGACGACAGCGACGACGGCAGCGCCGCGACGAACGCGCTCGAGAAGCACCCCGAGTGGGACGTCAGCGCCGTCGACCAGCGGGAGCTGGCCGCCCGCCTGATGGACGACCCGCTCGCGAGCGGGCTGCAGGGGGCGCTGATGCTGGGGTTCGCGGCGGCGCTGGTGTTCGCGGTGCTCGGATTCCTGGTGAACGCGGTGGTCGCGGCGCGGGAGCGGACGGCCGAGTTCGCGATCCTGCGGGCTCTCGGGGTGAGCGCGCGGCAGGTGTTCGGGATGCTGGCCGTGGAGCAGACGTTCGTCATCGGGCTGTCGCTGGTGGCCGGCACCGCGCTCGCGGCGGTCGTCGGGGTGCTGGTGGTGCCGCACGTCGTGCTGACCGGCCAGGCGGCGGCCGCCACCCCGGACGTGCGGCTGGACATCCCGTGGGCGGCCACCTGCGCCATGCTCGTGCTGGTGGCCGGGGTGCTGCTCGCGATCGTCGCCGGGCTGGCGCGGAGCCTGCGCGGTCAAGGGCACGGCCTTCGGGAGGAACAGTGAGAATCGGGCTGCTCGCCCGCGTGCACCTGGGCACGGTGGCCGTGCTCTCCGTGCTGACGCTCAGCGCCTGCGTGCTGGTCGCGGGCCTGCCCAGGGCGGTGCAGGCGTCGTACGACGAGGCGCTGCGGCGCGCGCTGAGCACGGCCCCCGCGGTGACGGCCGACCTGACGGTGACCACGATGTCGCGCGGCGCGGATGAGGACCTGCGCGAACGCGGCCCGTTCGACACCCGCGACCGCCTGTGGCGGGAGATCCTGCCCGCCGCGCTGCATCCCCTGGTCCAGCCCGCCGGCACCGGCACCAGCCACATGAGCGCCAAGACCACGCTCACGCCGCTCACCGGCACGGGCGGCCGGACGTACCTCAACCTGGGCTGGCTGTCCGACGCGGACCGGCGGGTGACCTGGGTCGAGGGCCGCGCCCCCGCAGCGCCGTCCAGGATGCGGTATAAGGGCGAGCCCGTCCCCGTGTTCGAGGCAGGCCTCTCCCGCGAAGCGCTGCGCAAGACGAACATGCGCGTGGGCGAGACGAAGATGATCGGCGAGTACGACTACGCCGCCGTGAAGATCGTCGGCGCCTTCGAGGCGAAGGACCCCGGCGACCGCTACTGGTCGCACAACTCCGACGTCCCGCACGTCATCGAGATCCTGCCGCCCGGCGCGACGGAGACCGAGAAGCACGTCACCGCGCTGATCTCCGACGTCGAGCTGGGCATGCTCAGCGGCGAGGGGCGCAACCTGACGTACCGGTGGGTCCTGCCGGTGGAGCCGCCGGCGGCGACGGCGGCGGCCGCGCCCGAGCTGCGGGCGGCGGTCGGCGAGTTCGGCCGCGTGGTTGCGCTGCAGTCCACGGGCGCCTCGGGCCCGTACCGCCTGGAGAGCGGGCTCACGGAGCTGCTGAGCCACTTCCTGGCGGCGTTGTCGACCGCGCGGACCGTGATGTACCTCGTGCTCGGCGGGCTGCTCGCGGTCGGGCTCGGCGTGATCGTGCTGGCCGTGCGGCTGCTGACCGACCGGCTGGACCACACGCTCTCCCTGGCGCGGGCGCGCGGCGGGTCGCTGCGGCAGGTCGCAGGCACGGCTGCGGCGCTGACGGCGATCGCGACGGCTCCCGCGGCGGTGGCCGGGTACGCGCTGTCGTACCTGGTGCCGGGGCCCGTGCTGCCGGTCGTGCACGCCGGGCCCCTCGTCGTGGTGGTCGTGGCCGTCGCCTTCTGCGCCGCGCGCACGGCTCTGACGCATCGCCGGCCGCTGCACGAGCGGCGTGACGACGTGGTCGCGGCCCGGCCCGGCGCACGGCGGATCACGCTGGAGGTGCTCGTCGTGGTGCTGGCGCTGGCGGGGGCGTACCTGCTGCGGGCGCGCGGGCTGACGACGTCCGGTGAGCAGGACCCGTTCCTGCTGGTGGTGCCGGTGGCGCTGACGGTCGCGGCGGCGCTCGTCACGTTGCGCTGCTACCCGTACCCGCTGCGGCTGTTCGTGCGGCTGGCCGCGCGGGTGCGATCCGCGGTGCCGTTCCTCGGGCTGACCGGGGCGGCGAGGGCGCGGTCAGGGAGCGTGCTGCCGGTGCTGGTCCTGCTGCCGGCGCTGGCGGTGTCGGTGTTCGCCGCCGTGGTCGCCGACGGGATCGCGGGCACGCAGCGGCTGGCGTCCTGGCAGCAGGTGGGAGCGCCGATCCGGGTGACGTCGGAGATGGAGATCCCCGCTGAGGCGGTCGAGCGGATCCGCCGGGTGCCCGGAGTCGAGCGGGTGGTGCTCGCGCAGACGGGTCAGGTCCAGGTCGGGTTCGGCGGCGAGCGGGCCGAGGCCGTCGCCGTGGACGTGGCCGGATGGCGTGAGATCCTCGACGGCACCCCGGTCGTCCTGCCCCCGCTGTCCGACGGCGCGCTCGTCTCGCCGGAGCTGCGGGGGCGGGGCACGTTCGAGATCGGCTGGCAGTCTCGCGTCAAGCTGGCCACGCGGGGTGTGGTCGAGACGGTGCCCGGTTTCTTCACCAAGGGCAAGTTCCTGGTCGTGCCGCTGGACATCCAGCTGCGGCCGGCCGTGAACACCCTGCTCATCAAGGGGAACGCCGCGCTCGACGATCTGGCGGCGATCGTCCCGTCGGCGACCGTCGAGTCGCAGGAGCAGGCTCTGGCGGCCATCAGGGACGATCCGCTGACGAGCGCGGTGCGCTGGACGCTGACCGTGGTGACGGCCGCGCTGGCCGCGTACGCGCCGGCCGCCGTCGTGCTCTCGCTCGTCGTCGGGGCGGCCGAGCGGGCCAGGACGGTGTCGTTCCTGCGCACGCTGGGGCTGTCGGACCGGCAGGCGCGGCGGCTGGCCGTACTGGAGATCCTGCCCATGATCGCGGTGACCGCGCTGGTCGGGCTGGGCCTCGGCCTCGTGTTGCCGGCCGCGCTCGGGCCCGGCGTCGACCTGTCCGCCTACGCCGGCGACCTGCCCGTCGGCGACTACTCCCTCGATCTGTTCCTGCCGACCGCGCTGGCGGCCGGGCTCACGGCGGTGGCCGTGCTCGGCGCGTACGCGCACACCGTCGTCAGCCGCCGTCGCGGCCTCGGCGCCATCCTGCGAGTGGGGGACCTCACATGAACCCGACCCTGTCCGACCTGGAAGCTAAGGCCACCAGGAAGAAGGCCGCGTTCGGCGGCGACGCGCACATCGTGTGCGACAACCTCGTCCGCATCTACAAGACCGAGGGCGTCGAGGTCGTCGCGTTGCAGGGCCTGGACCTGTTGATCGACAAAGGCGAGCTGGTCGCCATCGTCGGCGCGTCCGGCTCGGGCAAGTCGACGCTGCTCAACGTGCTGTCCGGGCTCGACGTGCCGACCGCAGGGGTGGCCAGGGTGGCGGGCATGGACCTGCTGTCGATGAGCGCCCGCGACCGGTTGCGGTACCGGCGTTCGATCGTGGGCTTCATCTGGCAGCAGACGGCCAGGAATTTGTTGCCGTACCTCACCGCGCGGGAGAACGTGGAGCTGCCGATGAAGCTGGCCGGCGGTGGCCGGGCGCGGCGGCGGCGTGCGGACGAGCTGCTGGAGCTGCTCGGCGTCGCCTCCTGCGCGGACCGCAGGACGCCCGAGATGTCCGGCGGCCAGCAGCAGCGCGTGGCCATCGCCGTCGCCCTCGCCAACTCCCCGCAGGTCGTCCTGGCCGACGAACCGACCGGGGAGCTCGACAGCGAGACCTCGGAGCAGGTCTTCGACGCGCTGCGCACCGCGAACCGGGAGCTCGGCGTCACCGTGGTCATCGTCACCCACGACCCGCTGGTGGCCGAGCAGGTGGACCGGACGGTGGGCATCCGTGACGGGCGTACCAGCAGCGAGACGCTGCGGCGCGAGGACGCGGAAGGCCGCATCATCGCCGAGGAGTACGCCGTGCTCGACCGGGTGGGGCGGCTGCAGCTGCCGCGTGACTTCATGAACGCCCTCGACATGGAACGGCGCGTGCGCCTCGAACTCGAATCCGACCACATCGGCGTGTGGCCGGCCCGGGAGGAGTCCACTGATGACTGATACACCGCTGGTCGTGGTCGAAGGGCTGCGCAAGGTCTACCGGAGCGGGCCCAAGGAGATCGTCGCGCTGCGGGACGTGTCGTTCTCGATCTTCCCCGGCGAGCTGGTCGCGCTCCGCGGGCGGTCCGGCTCCGGCAAGACCACCCTGCTCAACCAGATCGGCGGCCTGGACCGGCCGGACGCCGGGCGGGTCGTCGTGGACGGGCACGAGGTGACCGCCATGTCCGAGGACGAGCTGCTCGCGCTGCGCCGTGACGTGGTGGGGTTCGTGTTCCAGTCGTTCGGGTTGATCCCCGTGCTGTCGGCGGCGGAGAACGTGGGCGTGCCGATGCGGCTGAAGCGCATGCCGGTGGCGGAGCGGGAGGCTCGCGTACGGATGCTGCTCGCGCTCGTGGGGCTGGAGAGCCACGTCAACCAGCGGCCCTACGAGCTGTCAGGAGGGCAGCGGCAGCGGGTGGCGATCGCCCGGTCGCTGGCCAACCGGCCGCGGCTGCTGGTGGCCGACGAGCCCACGGGGCAGCTCGACTCGCAGACGGGGCGGCAGATCATGGAGCTGCTGCGGGCACTCGTCCGGAGTGAGGACGTCACGGCGCTGGTGGCCACGCACGATCCGAGCTTGATCACCCTCGCGGACCGCGTCCTGGAGATCACCGACGGCGCCGTCCACGAAACCACCCGCGCCTGACCCACTGCTCACGCCCGCCCTGGTGAAGCTTCGGGCCCCAGCGCACGGGACGCCGGGCGCGGGTCCGGGTGATCTTGCTTTGCGCCACCGCTGCGGCGAGCGGAGGTGTCAGCGGCCGGTGCGGCTGGACACGATGACCTGGATCGCGTGCTCCAGGGCGTAGGCGGGGTCTGCTCCCCCGCCTTTGACCTGCTCGTCCGCGGTCGCCACGGCCTGGATCGCGCGCGACAGCCCTTCCGGGCCCCAGCCGTTCAGCTGCCGCTTCACCCGATCCGCCTTCCAGGGGGGCATGCCGAGTTGTCCGGCCAGCTGCGGACCGCGCAGGTTACGCGGCGCGCCCGCGACCTTGGCCAGCGAACGCAGCCCGTTGGCCAGAGCGCTCACCAGCAGGACCGGGGAAACACCGGTGCCGAGCGCCCATCGCACCTGCTCCAGGGCCTCGGCCAGCCGCCCTTCGACGGCGGAGTCGGCGACGTTGAACCCGGTGACCTCGGCCCGCCCCTTGTGATAGCGGGCAACGGCTGCGGCACTGATCGTCTTGTCTTCGGTGTCGAACGCCAGCTGACTGCACGCCGCCGCCAGATCGCGCAGGTCGTTGCCCACGGCGTCGAGCAGCGCCTGCGCCGCGTCACCCGAGACCTTCCGCCCGGCCCGCCGGAACTCCGCCTTGACGAACTCCAGCCGCTCCCCCGCCTTGGTGACCTTACTGATCGTGATCACCTTGGCCCCGGCCTTCTTCACACCGTCGACCAGCGCCTTCCCCTTGACGCCGCCGGGGTGCGCCAGAACGAGGACGGTGTCGTCGGACGGCTGCTTGGCGTAGGCCACGATCTCGGTGATGACGTCTTTCGGCAGGTCGTGCGCCGACCGGATCACCACCACGGAACGGTCGCCGAAGAGCGACGGCGAGGTCATCTGGGCCAGCTCACCTGTCGTGACCTTGCCACCCAGCAGATCATGCATCTCGGCGCTGGGATCGGCCGCGCGCGCGGCCGCGACGATCTCGCCCACGGCCCGCTCGGCCAGCAGCTCCTCATCGCCGACGACCAAGGTCACAGGTGCTGGATCGGTTCCCGCCATGCCACGCAGCATGCCACGCCGCACCGACAACCCGGTACTCGACCGCCTGAGGCGCCGGCTCGGCCCCGCGCCTCCATGGACGCCAATCTCACACCAAACCACGCCTGTACCGTGGACGGCCATGTCATACCCGCCCCCACGACCGGACGGCTCCGCCGATCCCCGTTTCGGCAACCCGACGCCCGGCGGGCAGCAGCCCCCTGGCCGGCCGATCCCCGGACCCGCGGGGCCGGGGTGGACAGGCCCGGCCCCGCACCCCGCACAGGACGGCCACCCCGGAGGACTGCCCGGCGGGCCTGGGCCTGGTGGGAGGCATGGGTCGGCGGGTGGGCCGAGGCGTGGTCCTCAGCCGGGGATGGTGATCGCCTGCGTTCTCGCGCTCGTCCTGCTCGGCGGCGGTGGAGTCGGCGCGTACGCCCTGCTCTCCTCCGGCGGCGAGACCGTGGAGAGCGTCAGCGGCGAGCAACCAGGAGACACGACCCCGGAGAGCGAGCGGCCGGTCGCCAAGCCGGCCTCGTTCAAGGGCGAGGATCTCTGCGCGATCCTCCCCTCCGACCTGCTCAAGCGGCTCGTACGCAACGCCCAGGAGAACCCCGCGGACGACACCTCCACGATGTCGTCCGCCGAGAGCACCTGTAAGTGGGAGTCGGGCGAGCAGCCACAGGGCAAGGTCGAGCAGAAACGCGACCTCGAAGTCGTCCTGACCACGTACGAGAAGGCCCGCGACGATTTCGACGCCAAGCAGCACTACGCCATCCGGCAGGAGAACACCCAGGCGATGCCGGCCGACCCGCCGGAGGGCTTCAGGTTCAGCGAGCCGCGGAGCGTCCCCGGCCTCGGCGAGGCGTCGTACGCGTTCACGTCCACGAGCACGGACTCACCGACGAAGAGCGTGGACGCCGAGATCACCTTCCAGCTCTCCGGCGCCCTGGTGACCGTCGGATACGGCGGATACGACGCCCTGCCCGGCCTCGGCGCCGGCTACCGGAAGCTCTCCGAGTCGCAGGTGATGAGCTCCGCGCAGGAGGCGGCGAAGGCGATCTCCGCCGCCCTGCTCAAGGGAGAAGCCCCGAGCGACGACGGCGAGGTCACCCGGATCACCGCCGCCTCCAGGGGCCGGGACGTGTGCGAGGCGCTCTCCGCGGAGATCGTGCAGAAGTACGTCGGCAAGGCGCGCACCAGCGCCCGCAACACCGAGTACTCCGACGAGCGCTGGGCGTCGTGCGGCTGGAGCAGCACCTTCGACCCCGGTGGCCGGAGCGAGGTCGCGTACGACATGGTCGACCTGCGGGTGAACGTCGCGACCATGGACGAGGGCGTGGCGGCGGCACGCCACGAGTTCCGGCAGCGGAAGAAGGACGCCACGGCCGTGCCCGCCGGCGTGCCCCAGGAGCAGCCGGCCGAGAAGAGCAGGCCGATCGCGCTGACCGGGATCGGCGAGGAGGCGTTCGCCCAGCTCAGTACGAGCGACCAGATCGTCAACCGACGCGAGGGGAGCATCGTCTACCGCGTCGGGGGCCAGGTCGTGGAGGTGACGTTCGGCGGCCTGTCCACCGTGGCCACGACCGCGGGCCCCGACTCCGGCACCACCGCCCTGTCCGAGGAGAAGGTCCTCACCGCCCTGAAGGACATCGCCAAGCGACTCGCCTCCCGTACCACCGGCAAGTGATCGTCAGCCGTCCTCTCGGGTGGCCTCGCAGCGCCGCGTCTCGGGGCTGACTACCGTAGTGCCTTCCCGCCGGTATCGGACGCGGTGGGGCGGATCCTCGCGGTCACCCGCGCGGCGGTGAGGCCCGTTCCGACGACCGCGAGGGCGGTCACCAGCGTCGTGAGGGCGGGGAACAACCGGAACACGTCCGCGGAGGTGAAGCTGTTGCCCTGCATCGTGGGAACGACGAGGAACACGAACACGGCTATGGCCGGTGCGATGAGCTGCGGGAGGAGCCGCACGGCGAACCTCCAGGCGGGCCCGTCGGCGCGCCGCGCGGCCCATCGCGGTGCGCGCCGCAGGCCGAGGACGCCCAGGGTCAGAGCCAGCGCCGTGATCGCGCCGAGGACCAGGTCGATCAGGGTCGCCACCGGCGCGCCGGGGTCGGGCTCTCGCCCTTCGGCCACGTCGACGATGCCGGAACTGATGGCATGGGCATGCTCCACGGACGGGGTGAAGCTGTTCAACAGCACCACCACGCCGTAGCCGTTGCCGGGAACCAGGTCCTGCTGGGCGTTGAAGCCGGAGACCACCCCGCTGTGCGAAATCCGCTCGGGCTCGATCCCCGCGCCGCTGCGCCGCCAGCCCAGTCCCGCCCGCTCCGCGCCGGGCTGCGGCGTTTGGGAATCCCGGATCAGCTTGGCCGGGAGCAGGCGCCGGCCATCGGGGGCGAGACCGTCTCGTTGCTGCGTCGCGAGCCACGCCGCCATGTCGTGGGCGGTGCTCACCACCCCACCGGATCCGCTGGTCATCGCCTCCGCCTCGGGGGTGGCGAGCGCCCCACCGTAGGCGGTGACGTGCCCCTGGGCCAGCCCACTGACCGGATCACGCGTGGTGGTGGTGTTGACGGTGTCGTCCATGCCGAGCGGGGCGAAGACGTGATCGGCCAGGTAGGCGTTGAAGTTCTGGCCGCTGACCTTCTCGACGACGCGTGCGGCCAGCCAGTAGTTGGCGTTGCTGTAGGCGTACGAGGTTCCAGGCTTCGCGGACAGGCTCCAGTCCCCGATCCTGTCCGCGGCTTCCTCCAGCGACCGGGCCGGGCCGACGATGACGGGGTTGGGCAGCCCCGAGGTGTGGGACAGCAGGTGACGGACGGTGATGGCTTCGCTGAGTGCGAAGTCGGGCAGGTACCGCTTGACGGGGGTGTCGAGCCCGACCCGGCCCTCGTCCACGAGTCGCAGCACGGCGAAGGCCGTGAACGACTTGGAGACGGACCCGATGCGCAGCCTGGTGCGCTCGGTGAGCCGGCCGCCGGCGGAGTCCTGGCCGTACCCCGCCTCGTGGACGATCTCACCGTCCCGGACCACGGCGACGGCTGCACCCGGCAGGCCGTGGCGGTCAAGGTAGCCGGTGACGTACGTGTCCACCTTCGAGGGGTCGAAGCGGCCGGGCGCGGCCGCGGAGGCGGGCACCGCCAACGGGCCGAGGATCGGCAAGGTCAGCACCAGCGAGAGTGCGAGGACCAAACGCATGCAAGAGCTCTCATTCATTGTCATCGAGGCGACCGGCACGGGTGGCGGAGCCGGTTCCTTCGCTCCGGCGATCTTCCCAACGCCTGAAGCGCCGCGGATCGGGGACGACCCCTGGTTCCGGCCGGTTCACCCCTAGGGGTTCGGTATTCCGGTGGCGCTCCTCAAGCTCCTCCGCTCGGGTCCGATGAACCCCAAAGCAGACCCGCCTGAACGCCGGCCCCATTCGGCGGCCGGACAATTTCCTCATTCCCGCGACATTCATATCGACGTTTCCGCAGGTCAGAGCGGAACGTGAACGCGGTGTTCGCGTTTGCTGGAAAGTGAGGTGAATAGTAAGAATGAGGGCTCCGAAATAACAGAGGAGCGACGATGCCGATTCTGGTCACGGGAGCGACGGGCACGGTCGGGCGCAGCCTCGTCCGGCAACTCCTGGAGGCGGGGCAGGAGGTGCGGGCGCTGACCCGCTTCCCCGAGAACGCGGCGCTCCCGCCGGAGGCGGAGCTCGTACGGGGCGACCTGGGCGACCCCGCGAGCCTCACCCCCGCACTGCGCGGGGTCGAACGGATGCACCTGGTCGCCATCGACGGCTCGCTCGCGGCCGGGGCGCGGCTCATCGAGCTGGCGGAGCGGGCCGGGGTGCGGCGGATCACCCATCTCGGCCACAACGACCCGAGCGCCCCCGACGACGACCCGATGGAGGCCGGTCATCGCGCCCTGCACCGCGTCATCGAGGGCTCCGGCCTGGAGTGGACGCACGTGTTCCCCGGCGAGTTCATGGCCAACACCCTGGACTGGGCGCCGTCCATCAAGGCCGCGGGCGAGGTGCGGGCGCCGTTCGGCGGCTGGACCAACGCCATGGTGCACGAGGCGGACATCGCCGCGGTCCTGACAACCGCGCTCCTGGAGGACGGCCACGCCGGCCGCACCTACTGGCCGACGGGCCCCGAGCCCGTACGACGGGCCGACGCGGTGCGCCTCATCGGCGAGGCGTCCGGGCGGGAGATCCGCTTCGTCGAGCTGACTCCCGCCCAGGCCCGCGAGGAGTGGAAGGACACCTACCCGCCCGAGGTGATCGAGTGGTTCCTGCAGCTCGGTGACTACCTGAACGACGCCGAGGTGCCGATCTCACCCGACGTCGAGAAGGTGACGGGCCGCACCGGCCGCACCTTTGCCCAGTGGGCCGCCGACCACGCCGACGACTTCCGCTGAGGCCGGCCGGGAGCCCATGACGAGGCGCCGCCCGAAGCGGAAATTTCCGGCGAACCGCGCGAATCGCTCCCGACGGTCACGCCGATGGTCTCCGCACCCGGCTTGGTCCGCGACTGCGCCACCATCGCAGGCGACAGCTCGATGCCGTGCACCCGGACGCCTCGCCGGCTGATCCGGCTCTTCGTGGCCACGGGGCCGCGCCGAGTGCCGGGGGAAATCCGAGCGCGACCCATCAGCGACGCCGGCGGGCGTTGAGCCGGGCGGCCTGGCACGTCAGGTGGTCACGCTCGGCGAGGTTGGGCGCCTTTCGAGCCGCCTCGGCGTACAGCCGTGCCGCCGTCGCCAGGTCGCCGTCGCGCTCGTGGAGGTACGCCGCCACCGCGGCGTGGCGTGGCAGTGCGTCGTCCAGCGCCGCGAGCGCCGCCAGGCCGGCGCGCGGTCCGTCGGCCTCGCCGACGGCCACCGCGCGGTTCAGCCGGACGACCGGGCTGTCGGTCAGGCGCGCGAGCTCGTCGTACCACTCGACGATCTGCACCCAGTCGGTCTCCTCGGCGGTGGGCGCGTCAGCGTGGAGTGCCGCGATGGCGGCCTGGGCCTGGAACTCGCCCAGCCGGTCGCGGGCGAGGGCCGCCTGCAGGATCTCCACGCCCTCGGCGATCGACTCGGTGTCCCACCGGCCGCGGTCCTGCTCGGCGAGCGGCACCAGGCTGCCGTCCGGCGCGGTCCGGGCGGCGCGCCGGGCGTGGTGGAGCAGCATGAGGGCGAGCAGCCCCGCCACCTCGGGATGGTCGATCGCGGCCGCGAGCTGCCGGGTGAGCCGGATGGCCTCGACGGCGAGGTCGACGTCACCGGAGTAGCCCTCGTTGAAGACCAGGTAGAGGACGCGCAGCACGGTGGCGACGTCGCCGGGCTGGTCGAACCGCACGCCGAAGACGGTGCGCTTGGCCCGGCTGATGCGCTGCGCCATGGTCGCCTCCGGCACCAGGTAGGCCTGGGCGATCTGGCGGGTGGTCAGCCCCCCGACGGCGCGCAGCGTGAGCGCGACCGCGGACGACGGCGTCAGCGACGGGTGCGCGCACAGGAAATAGAGCTGGAGCGTGTCATCCACCGTGGGCGCGGGCCCGGGCGCCGGCTCCTCGTCGACGAGGTCCTCACGCCGGCGGCGGGCGGCGGCCGCGCGGGTCGCGTCGAGCCACTTACGCCAGGCCACGGTGACCAGCCAGCCCTTGGGGTCCCGCGGCGGGTCGTCCGGCCACACGCGGACCGCCTCGACCAGCGCGTCCTGCACGGCGTCCTCGGCCGCCGCGAAGTCAGCCCCGCGACGGACGAGGATCCCGAGCACGCTCGGCGTGAGGCTGCGGAGCAGGATCTCGTTCACCCGAGAGGTCACTCCGAGATGGTGGGCGGCGCGGCCAGGAACGGGCGCACCTCGACCCACTCGTGGATCGGCTTCCCGCCCGCGCCCGGAGCCGCGGACAACTCGCCGGCCAGCTCGAGTGCCCGCTCGTGGCTGTCGACGTCGATCACCATCCAGCCGGCGATGAGGTCCTTGGTCTCCGCGAACGGGCCGTCGGTGACCGGCGGCCGTCCCTCGCCGTCGTACCGGACGAACGTCCCCTCGGGTGAGAGCGCCTGACCGTCGACGAACTCACCGGTCTCCTCCAGCTGGGCCGCGAAGTCCTGCATGTACTGCACGTGGGCCGAGATCTCCTCCGGCGTCCACTGGTCCATCGGCACGTCGTTGACCGCTGCCGGCGCGCCGCGGTAGTGCTTGAGCAGCAAGTACTTGGCCATCGTGTTTCTCCTCGATGCTGGTGCGACCCATTGTGGTCGTTCATCGCGGGGACGGAACCAGCCACGGGTTCTCGACATCGCCGGCCGAAATTTTTTGGCTCTTGCAGCAGCCCACGAAGCCGCGGCGTGAGTGCTACTCGGGCCGCCCACCCTGGCGGGCGGCGACTCGATCGCCCTGCGCGTCGTCAGGCGGGAGGGATGGCGGCGATTACGGCTCTTCGCAGGTGAGGGTGTAGCGCCGAGAACATGGAGCGGTTGCACGGTTGGATGTGAGTCGTCAGGAGGTGCGGGCGTCGTAGTTCTCGCGGTTTTCGAGGACCTCGGCCATGTGCGTCTGCGCCCAGCTCCTGAGCCCGCGCGTCATGTGGTGGAGCGAGAGACCGAGGTCGGTCAGCTCGTAGGAGACGGTGACAGGGACGGTGGGCGTCACGGTGCGGGTGAGTAGACCATCGCGCTCCAGCGAGCGTAGCGTCTGGGTCAGCATCTTCTGACTGACCCCAGCCAGGAGACGGGAGATCTCGGAGTAACGCATCGCCTTCGGAGCGTCTGCGTGTGCTGCACCGGGCTGGCGAGGGCTGTCGTCGCCGCCCAGCGCACACAGGATCAGGACGACCCACTTGTCCGAGATTCGGTCGAGCAGCCGCCGGCTGGGGCATGCCGCCAGGAACGCGTTGTACTCCACCTTGGCCTGAGCCCTCTCCTGGGTCGCCTTCATCGTCGTCACTGATTCGCCCCTCTCACCTATGGGTGGGTTACGCACTTCGAAGTGTCTACTTCCTAAAAGGAAGTTTCTCTCCAACCCTGATACAGGGAGACAGAAGGCGCCACCCCCACCAAGTGGACGACGAAAGGCAACAAGATGAGCACACCCTCCCTCTCTCTTCCCGGCGGCACCTGGACGCTGGGCGGCCTTACCGTCACCAGGTTCGGTTACGGCGCCATGCAACTGGCCGGCCCGTGGGTCATGGGACCGCCCGCCGATCGCGACGGTGCCCTGGCCGTGCTGCGTGAAGCGGTCGACCTCGGCATCACCCACATCGACACCAGCGACGCCTACGGGCCACGCGTCACCAACGAGTTGATCCGTGAGGCACTGCACCCCTATCCCGAGTCGCTGCACATCGTGACCAAGGTGGGCGCGACCCGTGACGAACAGGGTGGCTGGCCTCCGGCCCGGCGACCCGAAGAGCTGCGCAGCCAGGTTCACGACAACCTCAAGTCCCTCCAGCTCGACGTACTCGACCTGGTCAACCTCCGGCTCGGCAACGCCGGAGGTCCCCAGCCTGGCTCGCTCGCCGAGGCGTTCGAGACGCTCGTCGAACTCCAGCAGCAGGGCCTGATCCGCCACCTCGGGGTCAGCAACGCCACCGCGGAGCAGGTCACCGAGGCGAAGAGCATCGCGCCGATCGTGTGCGTGCAGAACATGTACAACCTCGCCCACCGCCACGACGACGAGCTCATCGACCGGCTCGCCGCCGACGGCGTCGCGTACGTGCCCTTCTTCCCCCTCGGGGGCTTCACCCCGCTTCAGTCCTCGGCGCTCTCGGCGGTCGCCGACCGGTTGAAGGCGACACCGATGTCCGTCGCACTGGCCTGGCTGCTGCGGCGATCACCGAACATCCTGCTCATCCCGGGCACGTCGTCGACGGCACACCTGCGCGAGAACATCGCCGGCGCGGGACTCTCCCTCTCTCATGAGGACTTGACCGAACTGGACGACATCAGCCGCTGAATGCCCCAGAGCCAACGGCCCATACCGGGAATCCGATCGGAAAAAGGCGATCACGAGTGCGTGGCAGCGGTGTGTCCGCGCTCACCCGGTACGCCGACGGCCTGCCGCTCGACCTGGACGCGGTGACCGCCGGACTGTCGGCGTCCTGGAGCGCCAAGCTGATCAAACGGCACGGGTACGGCAGGGCGAACTCCGACCCTCTCAGAGAGAGGATCCTTCTTTCGATACTGACGTACCCACGTCCGGCGACAGAGCCAGTCAACGTGCAGGTGCGTTGATGGCGTCTTCAGGCCCCGCCGGTCCGATGCCATCGGTGGCGGCATGAACCTGCAGGAGCCTCTCGACTCCGCGCAGGAAGGTCTCGCAGATCAGCGCCGGGTCGAACAGGCAGCCGGCGGCCATGGCGCCGTCGCGCATCATCACGAAGTGGCGGGCGGCGGGCTCGGCGCCTGTCTCCCGGATCTTGGTCAGCAGTTCCGTGACGGTTTCCAGGAACCATTGGCGGTGGGCGAGCACGGTCTTGCGCACCGGGGACTCGGGGTGGGGAAACTCGGCGGCAGCGTTGAGGAAGGCGCATCCCCGGAAGCCGGGGGACTGGATGCCCTGGGCGATGGACTTGCCGAGGGCTCGGACGGTGTCGGCGGCCAGGAGCCCGGCGGCGACGACCTCGTCCGCCTGGCTCCGCATGGCCCGGTCGACCTCGTGCAGGTAGGCGAGGACAAGGTCTTCCTTGCCCGGGAAGTGCCGGTAGAGGGTGGCCCGCGTCACCTGTGCTTCCGCGACGATGCGATCGATGCCGACGGCGTGGATGCCCTCCGCGTAGAAGAGCCGGGTGGCCGTGTTGAGCAGCCGGGATCGCGCTTCGGACGGCCGGCCTTCGGATTGGCTGCGCATGCCACCATCCTAGTGGGTAGAACGTTCGGTCTTGACAGCTCCGCCATAAGTGGCCATGCTTTGACGCGATAGAACGTTCTGTCTTGCGGGGAGTTGTGCACCAGTGGCTCGTGTAGGCAAGTACGCACCGCCCCGCTGTCCATCGGTACAGCCGTGGTCACTCGCGGTCGGCCTGTCGGCGGCGGTCTCGCCGTCCGCGGCACGGACCTCGGTCCCCCCAGCCTTCGTGAAGCCGACCCGGGCTGCCGCGCCCAAGCCGACCGTCGTCCTCGTGCACGGTGGCTGGACGGGATCACCTGGCTGCGCGACGCCGGCCACCCAGTCATCGCCGCGTCAACTGCGCCGCGTGGCCTACCCATCGGCACGGTCGCGGTCAAGGACGTGCTGCGCAGCGTCAACAGCCAGATCATCCGCGCCGGAACGAGCGAGGCGGCGGCACGGCACACCATCTCGTCCTGGTACCTGGTCAGCAGACAGGACCAGGCCATCGCGGCCGGTGTCAAGCGCTACCTGGCGAAGCGGGCCAAGGCCCACACCGAAGAGGTGAACTCTCGCCCACTGTCTGGTCAGCCACCTGATCGAGAAGGGGGCCGACCGCAGGACGCGCTGAACCGCTCTCCTCGTCACTCATCCACTGAAAGGATCACCATGAGCACCATCGCTGCTTCACCCGGGATTTCCGGGACCGCGTCCGCATTGCGGCGGCTGTACTTCATCCGGTTCGCCTTCGCCATCGTCTGGGCCCTCGTGATGTTCACGACCGCCTCGCGACTGGGTCCGGTCGCGGTCACTCTGCTCGTGCTCTACCCGCTGTTCGACGTGGCCGCCGCCATCATCGACGCCCGCGCGTCGCGCACCACCGGATCACCTGCCCTGCTGTACGTGAACATCGCGGTCAGCCTGATCACCGCCATCGGCGTGGCCATCGCCTGCGCGTCCGGTATCCCGGCGGTGCTGCGCGTGTGGGGCGCTTGGGCGGTCGTGGCCGGGCTGGTCCAGCTGATCCTGGGTGTCACCCGCCGCAAGATGGGCGGCCAGTGGCCGATGATCCTCAGCGGCGGCATCTCCGTACTCGCCGGTGCGTCGTTCATCATTGGTGCCGCCGCGGACAACCCGACACTGATCAACGCGGCCGGCTACGCCATCCCGGGCGGCATCTTCTTCCTCATCTCGGCCTTCCGCCTCGGCCGCGCCGCGAAGGGAAACTGACATGACAGCAACACCTACGACGTCGTCGTCCTCGGGGCCGGCCCGGTCAGGGAGAACGTCGCCGACCGAGTGGTGCAGGGAGCGCCGCCGTCGTCGGGCGAGCTCGTCGGTGGGGTGATGCTCCTACCGGGCCTGCATGCCGACCAAGGCATTGCTGCGCACCGCGGCGGCGGCGCGGGCGGCGCGTCAGTGGCCAGGAGCTGACCGGTGGTCTCGACGCGGCCGCGGTGCCGGCCCGTCGGGATTCCTTCGCCTCGCATAGGAAGGAGGACGGTCAGGTCGGTCGGCTCGATTCGGCCGGGATCGCTCTGCACCGTGGTCAGGGCCGGATCGTGTCCGCGAAGGTGGTCGAGGTGACCGGCGACGACGGCGCCCCGGTCATGTTGACGGCCCGGCCTGCGACGGTCATCGCGAAGCGGCGCGCTGCTGCCGCACCTTCCCGGTTTGCGCGAGACCGCGCCGTGGACCAGCCAGGAGGCGGCCGCCGCGAGCGCGGTCCAGGCCGGCTCGCGATCAGTTGGCCATCTGGGACAAGAACCTGCGCTGCGTCTGGCTGACCGGGGCGGCCGAGCAGCTCAGCGACGACAACCCGTACTACCAGGCCGGCCGTTCCCTGACCGAGGTCATCGCGGGGATCGACACGGGACCGTGAGATCGGCCTTCGAAGAATCTGCGGGCAGAAGGAGTCGGGTGTAGCTCCTCTGGAGGGACGGCCTCAGGGGCACTGTGACTGCCGTCGGAGTATGCCGCCCGATCCGGTCAGATGCGCGCGAGGAGTTCCTGCTTCTGAACAGTGAACTCCTCGGCGGTGAGCACACCTGCGCAGTGCATCCAGGTCGCGCAGCCGCACGAAGGCGTCCAGGAATCCGGTCCAGGAGTCGACCTGACAGTTGACCCGGCAGGTCGATCTCCGGGGCCAGTCCGGCGGCGGCCGCCGCCTCACGGTCTTCAGTTCCGTCGCGACGGAGACCACCGAGAAATCGGAGCGTTCTGCATGCCCTCGCGGCCTGCCCCGCGCCGAACGACTCGGACGGCCGCGATCACGCCGAGATGAACGGCTCCGTCAGATGCGGTGTCGCCAGGTGCAGCCTGGTGGCGGTTTCGCGGGCGAACATGCGCTCCCTTGAGCGCCTGGCCGCCTCAGGGTCGATCTCGTGCGAGTAGGCGAGCTCGGGGTGGAGCAGCTGGAGTGCGTGCACCAGGAGGTCGCCGGTGACGAGCGCCAGCTCGCGCCCGTCGGCGACCAGCACGCTCTGGTGCCCGGGCGTGTGACCGGGCGTGGCGACCGTGCGCCCGGCGCGTAGCGGCGTGTCCCCGTCGAGGAGCCGGAGCCGACCAGCCGCCGCGAGCGGGTCGGTGAGGGTCTCGCGAAGCTGCGGGTTGAGCGCGTCGAGGGCGTCGAACTCGGCCCGCTGGAGCAGGTATTCGGCGTTCGGGAAGTAGGGGCGGCGGTCGCTGGTCGCGCTGCCGGGCGCAGGGACGCCGGCCACCGCGCTGCCGGTCGAAGCGTTGACGTCCACCGCGCCGCCCGCTGATGGGACGGCCGCCTCGGTCACGACCGCCCATCCGACGTGGTCGGTGTGCAGATGCGTGAGCACCACGGTGTCGACCTCGGCCGGGTCGATGCCCGCGGTGGCGAGCGACTCGGGAAGCGCACCGGGCACGGGCGCCCACGAGACGGCCGGGCCGTCCGCCGGACCGATCCCGGCGTCCACGATGGTGAGGCCCTTGTCGCTGTGGATCGCGTACGCGCGGAACTGGAGCCGCCAGCGGCCCTCGGCGTCGACCGCGCCCGGGTCGTAGCGGTCGGCCTCGGCCCACTGAGCGGCCGTTGCCTCGGGGAAGGCCTCGGCGCGCGGGGAGAAGAATGGGCCCTCGCCATCGGCGAGCGCGATGATCTCGGTCGAGCCGATCCGGAGGCGGGGAACGCTGAGAGACATGGCCGCGATCCTGCCATGCGTTGCACGCGGGTGGTGACTCGCTCCACCACCGGCTCCTGAACGTGCTGTGCTCGCGGGCCCGGTCTGTGTGAGCACGACGATGAGTTGCAGCATGCCGGCCCGCATCATGGCCGACACCATCCTCGATGTCCGCATCAATGACAGTTCGCACGGCGAGATCGGGATCGACGCCCTGCTGGCGGGCCGCGCGGCCGTCGCGCCCGGGCTCACCCGCCACCAACGTGCTCACCGGGGGCGCCAACAGCGGCAGAGGACGGCTGTCCCGCCTGCTGGTGCGCGTGGCCTTCAGGCCCACGCCGGAAGGCGCGAAGACCTCCCTGTACGCAGCGACCATGCCAGATCTGCCCGGCGGCAGCTACGTCGTTCCCGACGGGCCGCTGCAACTGCGTGGCGAGCCAACTCGTCGTACTCGCGAGCACAGAACGTCACTGCCGATGAGTATGAACACGGCGATATGTGCTGACCGATGATCTCCGGCCATGCCCGTGCTGACGCCGTGATACTCGACATGGCGGCCAGCATCTGGATGAGTCGCGCCCCGTCGCCGGCATCACACTCCTCGCGGCAACTGCCGGGCAGGAAGTTCTCGAGATGTAGCCACGACCGGCGAACCTCCCCGGGGACTTTGACGACACTGCCCTGACGCGGCGCGTTCCTCCATCTGCGTAACGCGTGGCAGCCGCATCGTGTAGGCAAGCTGTTCAACGAAGGTCGGGGACGCGTTCGCCACCCTTCGCAACGCGCCGGCTTGGCGATGAAGCCGGCCACGCGACGCCGTCGACCGCGAGCCACGGCGCGACGGCCAGGGCCGTGGGCGTGAGCCCGGCAAACGTCGTGACCTCGCGGTGGAGGTGGGACTGGTCGACGTAGCCGCTCTCGGTGGCAACGCGGGAGGCGGCGTGACCCGCCGCGAGAAGGTGGGCGGCGTGGTCGAAGCGCACCAGTCGGGCAGCGCGTTTGGGTGTGATGCCGAGCTGGGAGCGGAAGCGGGACCACAGGCGCTTGCGGCTCCAGCCGACCTCGTCCGCCAGTCCGTCGACCCGCACCCGCCCCCGGCTGGTGAGCGTCCGCCGCCAGGCGTAGGCGACCTGCGGATCGACCGGTGGGTAGGTGCCCAGCAGCCGGCCGAGGATGTCCACCGCGATCGTGAACCGTTCGTCCCACGACGCGGCGGCGCGCAGCCTGTCCTCGGCTTGCCCGGCGTCGCGGCCCCAGACATCCTCAAGGGCTACCACCGTCCCGCTGAGCTCGGTCGATGCGCCGAACAACGCAGCCGCCGCGACCGGCTCCAGCCGGATCTGGAGGCACTCGCCGACTCCCCAGCCAGTTGCCCGAAGATCGCCGGGAAGGAGCCCGACGACGACACTGCCGCGCTCGTGCCGGCCATGGTTTTCGTAGACGACGCCTTCTCCCTCGCTCAGATCGACGAGCAGGGTGACGGACGGGTACGCGACCATGGCGATGTCCACAAAGGCCGGGACGCGGTGGCGGAACCCGGCCATGCTGACCCCCGGCAGCCGAACCGACGGGCGTGGGACTGCGACGTCCACCCACGCCCGGTCAAGTGGCGTCCCGGTCGACAACACGTGACCAGTCTAGGCTTCAGGGATCATCGGTGGGCTGTCAGCGGCCCGTTGCCGTGAAGGCCAGCAGCAGTTTGCCGGTCGTCTCGGGCGCTTCCAACATGGGTAGGTGCCCGACGCCGGGCAGCAGCTCGACGCGCGCGTTCGGCACCGCGTCGTACTGGTGCGCCGACGACAGCTCCCAACGGGAGTCGGCAGCGCCGAAGATCACCAGCACGCGGACCTCGAGGGCGGCGAGACGCTCCGGCACGCTTCGCTCGGCGATGTACGCGGTGTTCCGGCGCAGCACCGTCCTCATCACGCGGTAGGTGATGCCCCGTACGTCGGCAACCACGTCGTCCGGGAGGTCCACCGGGCGAGCGGCCGTCGCGCTGATCCCCCTGCGGATCATCGCATCCGAACGCCTCGACCACAGGAGCGGGCCCAAAGGCGGGGCCAGCAGGACCCGAAGGATGAACGGTTGCCGAAGGAGCGCATCCTGACTTGGGCCGCTGCTGATCAGTGCAAGCGAACCAACGAGGTCGGGACGTTGTTCGGCAAGCGCGGTGGCGACGTAGCCGCCGCTGGAGTGCCCGACCGCGGCGACGTGACGAAGGCCGAGGTCGTCCAGCAGCGCCGCCACCTGGCCCGCCTGCGCAGGCACGTCGTACGACGGCGCGGGCGGGGACTGGCCGCAGCCCGGGAGGTCGACCCGGATGACGTGATGGTGGCCGGCCAGTGCCGGGACCACCGGGCTCCAGAAGCCGCCCGAGGCCCCCGATCCGTGGATGAGCAACAAGGGCGGTGCCTGCCGCGGGCCGTCATGGACCACGTGCATCCCATGCGAGTGCTCAATGTCGTACGTACTCATGCGCAGACTATGCACGGGCGGCCGACCATCAGTCTTGGACAAATGTTCCCGCGGAGTTGACCACCGACGGCCCGCCATCGCAGTCCCCGGAGGGCGGTGCTGTCTTGGCAGACGAGGACGACAGCGCTCTTCCAGCACGGGGCACGATCGATCAGCCCGGCACTGCGTGCCCGCGGGCGGGCGAGGGCCACGATGCCGAACACCTCGTCATACTCACGATCGTGTCGCTTGTCCCCACAGGGTTTTGGTCCCGACGTGCTTGATCCCAGTGAGTGATGCTCATACCGAGCGACGGATGACAGACGTCCTCGTCCCACGCCGGTTCGTCGGGGTCCCGAAACTGCCGGACATCGCGGCGTAGCTGAGGTTCCTGCCTGGCGAGTGGGTGACCTGCTCGCTCATGCTGAACCTCCAGGCAGGAGATCTCGCAGAACCGTGAGCGGGATGAAGGCCGGTTGCGCACAGAGTTCCTCAGGCGTGGGGCCAGCCGGGGTGAGGATGTTGGCGACGCGTTCGGCGAGCGCGATGACAGCGTCCCTGTCTCCTTCGAGTGTCTGACGTTCCCCGTCCGTAAGGTCTGGCTGCTCCAGCGTCTGATCGATGCCGTTCTTGACCTCCAGGAACTGGGGCCGGGTGGCGCCGCGGTCGACCGTGCACACCGATATTGTGCTTTTGTGCAACGGTGCCCCAGCACGCGAACGGCGGCCGGGCCGCACCCTCCCCTTTGAATGATCATGACCATCAGGTCATCGGGCTCGGTGGCATCGCGGCCGATGGTGCGCACCGGTGCTTCGACCTTGTGCAGCGGTGCCTCCACAGGTGGGCGGCCAGGCCGCGCCCCACCCCTGTCGCACCACCGTGGCCGTCACCGGCTGCGCGAAAACCGAAGTCACGGCCACGGGGGATCACCGCCATTCCGTCTGCACCCTCCACTACGGCGAGATCGCCCGACTGGTCGGTGCGGTAGACGGTGAGCCCGAGTCGGCGTAGGAGGCCGAGCGTGGATGGGGCAGGGTGACCGTAGTCGTTGCCGGCCCCCACGCTGATCAAGGCCGCCCGTGCGCCGAGGGAGCCCAGGAACTCTGGAGACTGCCGGTTCGATCCGTGGTGCGGCGTTTTGAGGATGTCCGCGCGTACCGGGAACCGGCGCAGGAGGTCGTCCTGTGCCTCGGTTTCCAGGTCGCCGCCCAGCAGGGCGGAGCCGGAACGCCAGCGTACGTGGAGGACCACGCTCGCGTTGTTGATCTCGCTGCCCTCCCCGTAGCCGTACGGTGTGCCAGAGTCGAAAGCCGGGGCGACGACGGTGAGCTCCGACGGGCCGAAGCGCCAGCGTGTGCCCGGGGCGGCCGTCCATTCTGGTATGCGGCGACCCGCCAGCATGGTGGAGATGCGTGCCCCGCCTTCCGAGCCGGCTCCGTGGGGGCTGACCACAACCGCCCCCACGCGCCGGTCTCGCAACACTCCCGAAATGCCGCCCACGTGGTCGGCGTGGGCGTGGGTGAGGACGAGCAGGGGAACATCGTCGATCCCGACCCTGCGCAGACACTTGTCCATGATCACCGGGTCGGGCCCTGTGTCCACCACGACGGCCCGGCCTGGACCCGCCGCGATGAGCAGGCCGTCGCCCTGACCCACGTCGCACATCACCATCAGCCATCCCTTGGGCGGCCAGGGACCGGCGATCGGCCGGATCACCAGCACCGCCACCAGCGCTGCCACGGCCACGGTCACCGCGGCGGTCCGCCAGGCGCGGCGGCGCAGGATGGGGATCGCGACGAGCACTGCGAGCACGAGCAGGGCAAGACCTGGAAGGCCGGCCGGCCATGGCACGGTGGCGAACGGCAGGTCCACCGCCCAGTGGGCGACCGTGATGATCCACCCGACCGCGTAACCGGCCGGGACGACGAGCAGCCGAGCGCCGTCCGGCCACACGGGGGCCACCAAGGCGGCGCCGAAGCCGAGCAGCGTGGCGGGGGCCACCGCCGGGGCGACGAGCAGATTGGCGACCACGGCCACCGGCGTCAGCTGTCCCGCCATGAGGACCAGGACGGGTGTCACGGCCATCTGCGCGGCCGCGGGTACGGCGACCGCCTCCGCGACCCAACGCGGCAACGGCGGAAGCCGCAGCAAGGCGCGCTGCCGCGACGGGCGCTCTGCCCTTCGACCGTCCACCGGGCCGTCCACCGGGCCGTCTACCCGGCTGTGTGCCCCACCGTCTGCCCCACCGTCTGCCCGGCCGTCTGCCCGGCCGTCGTCCAATAGATGACCGTTGTCTTCGTCCAGGACCCGGTCATCGTTACCAGGGGCGACCTGACCGTACGGGGGTGGCGGGCCCGTGTCGGCCGCGGTGAGCGGGTCGACGTGCGGCAAGGTCGCGGATGGGTCCTGTGGGGCGATGTTCTCCTTCGAGCGGGACAGTCTGTCGCGCCAGCGGGGGGCGAGGATGAGAATGCCTGCGGTGGCCGTGACGGAGAGGGCGAAGCCGTACGAGCGGGCGAGTTCGGGGACGAAAAGGATCAAGAAGAGTACGGTCGCCGACAGGGCGGCCACCCCGTCCTTGGAGCGGCCCGTGCCCATGGCGACGGCGGCGGCCAGGCCCATGAGAAGGGCGCGGAGGACGCTCGGCGACGGACGGGCGACGACGGCGAAAACCAGCATCGCCACAGCCGCGAACCCGGCTCTCACCGGCAGCGGGAGGCCGATCACGCGGGAGAGAGCGAGAGTAGCGCCTGCGACGATTGCCAGGTTTGCGCCGCTTACGGCGTTCAGGTGGCTGAGGCCGGCTTCCCTCATGTCGGACGTCACCTGCGGGTCCATCCGGGAGACGTCGCCCACGACCAAACCGGGGAGGAGGCCACGCTGGTCGGGAGGAAGGACGTCGGCGGCGGACCGGAGCCCTGCTCTGAGAGAGCCCGCCATCGTCTGCAGGCCGGAGGGAGGCGTCAGGACCTTCGGCGGGCCTCGGACCAACAGGATGGCCGCCACCGATGTGCCGGCAGTGGGGCGGGCGAGGCGTCCGGCGACTTGGAGGTGCTGGCTGGGAAGGAAGCCGCTCCAGGCCCGCCCGATGGCGAAGACGGTTACGGGGACGTCGACCGTTTGGCGGCTGGTGCCGTACTGGACGACCTTCAGCGCGGCGCGGGCGACGTAGCTGTCCTGGGCGAAGTGTCCGCCTCGGTTCGGGCGCCGTTCGGGGTCGTCTGTCAGCGCGATCTCTGCGGTTATGAAGGCGTTGCTGTCTGCCAGCTCGGGCACCGGGCCGGTGCTCAGTGCGTGCACTCGCAGGGCGACCGACGCGGAGGCGGCCGCCGTGCAGATGAGGGTGGCGATGGCGATGTTGCGCCATCCGGTCGTGATGTCGTGCCAGCCGATACGGGTGACGCGGGGGCGTACGAGCCACGCCGTCGCAGCAGCACTGAGGGCCGAGGTGACGGCGACGATCATGCCGGTGCCGGCCGAGCAGCCGAGCAATGCCATGGCGCTGCCCCAGGCCGCCACCGCCGGGAAGGCGAGCGGCCATGCACGTTCGCGGTTGTTCTTCTCGAGAGCGGGCTGGGATGGCGCGACGGCCTGCATGCGCCGCGTTGCTCTGACGTCCGCGCCGAGACGCGCCGTCCCACGGCTCTGGTCACCTCGGGACCAACCGTCATCCGGACGCACCCAAGCGGTGACCGCGTCTGAGTGTGCGGGCCTTCCCGAGACTTCCACCGGCAGGATCCAGCGGGTCCCATGGCCCCAGGACGTCTTCCCGTCTGAAAGTCCTCCCCGCCCCCGTTCGTCGCCCATGTGCGCCCAACCGGGAGCCGGTCCTGAGCATGCCGACCACCCACGGTTTTCCTCCGGCTGAGACCAGCCGGCCCCATCACTCCAGCGTGTATCCGCCTCCAGGCGGGCTACCCTCCCCAGGTCGTCATCCGAGTGCGCCAGACCGGCTGCTGATGCTGGGCGGGACTGTCCTGCTGGGCTCTTGGCTGCGCGAGGCGGTGCGGGATCGACGAGGGCGGGCTCGTATGGCCAGGCGACCGGGCGCGTCGGGTGATTTGTCGCCGAGCAGGGGTGTGCGCCGTCGCGGACCTCGAGATCAGGGCCTGCAAGGGCGTTGGGGTGTTGCTCTTGGTGCTGCGAAGGGCCTGGGGTGCCGAGAGAGCGGCTCGCACGGCGGTTGTGGTGCTCTTCGGAATGCATGGTGGGCATGTCAGATCCGGACCTTTGGCTTGATTTCTTCGAACGTTTTGGGACCTATGCCGCTGACTTCGCGAAGCTGGTCAACTGCGGTGAAGCCGCCGCGGCTGGTGCGGAACTCGACGATGCGGGCGGCCAGCACCTCCCCTACGCCGGGGAGCTGCTCCAGTTGCTCGGCGGTGGCGGAGTTGAGGTCGAGTACGGTGCTTGCCGGGTCTACGACGGGCGAGCCGGGGGCAGCCGGCTGCTGTTTGGCGCCCACGACGATCTGTTCGCCGTCGATGAGGCGTCGGGCCAGGTTGAGCCCTCCGATGGAGGCTCCACGGGACACTCCTCCGGCGGCCGCTATCGCGTCCGTGACCCGGGCGCCTGAGGGGAGAAGATAGACGCCTGGTTTGCGGATCTTGCCGGCCACGTGCACGGTGACCTTGGCTGTGGGCGATGGAGTCGCGGGCACGATCGGGGTGGGTGGCGGAAGGGGCTGCGGTCTGGGCTGGGCTTGCCAGACCAGGAAGGCCGCCACTGCGGCAGCGAGGACACCGATGGCGAGCAGCACACGCAGGCCCGGCCTGCCGGGGTCCAGCGTGGGGCCCTGGGAGGCGAGAGCGGTGCGGAATCTCTGGAGGGACGGGGGAACAGTGGTGAATCCCTTCATGGTCTGAGCCGCCGCCGGGCCCTTGTTGGCCTGTGGTGCCGCTGCCGGGCTCTTCTTGGGCTGCGTCACCACCGCGGGGCTGGACGCGGTCACGGGGTCAGGAGGGACGGACGAAACCGAGGAGCCAACGCCGCTCCATGCATGGGGCGACGTGTCGAAAGGACCGAGGTCGTCGTTGTGGATGGCGACGGGACGCAGGTAGCCCGGATGGTCCAGGTCGAAGGGTGCGGGACCGAAAGAGCCCAGGCTGTCGCGGTGCCCCAGGGCTGAGCTCATGCCACCTGAGTCGTTCGGACCGACGTCAACGGAAGCTGGCCGGCCGAAGCGGTCGTGGTCGGCCGCCGTCGCGCCCCCGGCGCCTGAGTCACCCAGGCCAGAGCCCTGAGAACCCGGGGAAACCACGTGGGCAGCCTGATCCGCTACAAAACCGACAGAGCCGGAGTCATCCCGGGCGACGCCCGTAGGATTCGGCGGAACGACGCTGTCGCCGTAACCGGGCACAGAACGCGATGCAGCGAAGCGGTCGCCGTGGGCGCTCCAGGATGCGAAGAGTTGGTCCACTCCTTCCGGGGTGTGAGGGAGGGTTGTCGGACTTGGGGTCTGAAGGTGGG
>NZ_SMKQ01000066.1 GCF_004348995.1 Nonomuraea terrae | reverse complement strand
AGGGTGCCAAGGGCTGGTCCTCGGCGCGTGAGGCTCGCCTGGCCGTCTTCAAGTGGATCACCCGCTACAACACCCGCAGGAGACATTCCGCCATCGGCTACCTCAGCCCGATCGACTACGAGCAGCAGACCGTCGATAGGGTGCTGCTCGCCGCATGACAACCGGTGTCCACACCTCGGGGTGAGCCCCCGAGCAGTTCACGCGCCTGCTGGGGCTGACCACCGAGCGCCGATCGATCTCGTCGCTCACCTTGGCCTTGCGGAACTTGGCCTTGTGCAGCGGATTTGCCGAAAGCTCTTCCAATTCCACGGCGTACTCAAGCGGCGGCGCGGCGCGCCGCCGTACACCCGGCCCTCCGCCCGCCGGCAGTCCGGGCGTGCGGCCTGGGGCCCGGTCCCGGACGGCGGCGGGACACCGGGCCGGGCGCCGCACGCCCGCCGCACCGCATGCACCGAACGCGCCGACCGAACGCCGCACCGCCGCATGACCAGGTCAGTCCTCTGCATCGAGCAGCCCGGCGGCCTCCGGGAACGTCTTCAGGAACTCGCGAAATTCGGGCGCAGACTCCGCTCTCTCCCTGATCAGCGCGATCAACCTGAATCGATCCTCGGCCGGCCGCGGATGTTGTTGCAGCACGCATGAAACCCGCTATAGCGGGGGCACCTCTCGTACCCCGACCCCTGAGAAGGCAGTGGGTACGTTTGAGATCGGCGCTGAACTTGGCCGGTTTGTCGGTGGCGGGCTCTACGCTCGCCGTCTATGAGCCCCTATGCGGAGACCGTCCGGGCGGAAGTGGATGTCGAGGACTGCAGCACGGTCTTGCTGACGGACTGGGACGGCGACGACGCGGGCGACGTGGTGTGGTCCGTCGCGCTCGTCACGGTGCGGAAGGCCATGGCCGAGCTGTCGATCGTGTATCAGCACGGCGACGGCATTCCCTTCACGGTGACTATTGCCGACCACGACCCGGGTGCCGATCTCGACGGGTACGAGGAGATCGTGGAGATCGACTTCCTGTCGGCGACCGGCGAGGTCTCCCTGATCGGATGGTGCATGGACTGGGATGATACGGCGGTGCGCCGCCTTCCTCCGCTACCCGCTGGTCCGGGCCTTCACCGGCTGCGTTACCACGTCCGTAGCACGCTTGAGGAGCGGCCGGATATCGCCGGCAACCATCACTACCTGCAGATCTGGCCCGCACAGCCGTCCCCGCCCGTCGTCGTCAAGCAGGGCGAATGGATCGCTTATTTGAACGACGCCGCCACCTGAGGCTCGTGGCCGGGTGGCGTGTGCAACATGCGTGTAATGATCAAGAGCATGAAGGTGCGCCTCGGAGGCTCCACCACAGGTGGAAGGACGTGCATAGTTCAGGGTCTAGGCCCAGATACCCTTCACGTACGCCCGGCCGCCGTTGAGGTCGTAGGCGGCCGAGTTGAAGTCGAGCCTCGGGATCGAGTGACCGGCGTACTCCCAGTCGACCAGGTTGTAGGAGCGCAGGATCGGCGCACCCGGCGAGTTGTTCATCGTCGAGGCCGAGTAGTAGTAGGCATCGCCGACCCGGATGATGTCGCCGTCGGCGAAGTCCTGCCAGACGACCGGGTTGGTGTAGGTGCCGACCGGGACGAGTTGCCATTGCTGGTTGGTGCCGCCCCAATCGTCGTGCTGGACGATGTCGGCGCCGTCCGCGGTGGAGGCGTTCCGGACTTCAAGGGCCTTGTTGCTGTTGCGGTTGATGAGCCGGACGTGGCCGTCGGCTGGAATCGGCGAGTCTCCATTGCTGGTTGGTGCCGTTGTGGTCGGCCCATTGGACGATGTTCGCACCGTTGACGGTGGAGAAGGGGGAGACGTCCACGACCTTGCCGGAGTGGCGGGATTTCAGCCGGTAGTAGCCGCCGCCGGAGTCGACGAACTGCCACTGCTGCTGGTTGCCGTTGTCGCGGGTCCACTGGGTGATCCGGCCGCCGTCGGCGGTGGACAGGTCGTAGACGTCCAGCGCCTTGCCGCTGTTGCGGTTGACCAGCACGTACCACGCGTTGGTGTCGAGCGTCGCGGCCGACGCCTGGGGCGTGAGGAACACGCCCACGAGAAGCAGTGACGAGAGAACCGCGAGCACGCGCTTCACTGGAACGTCCAGAGGTTGTCGTTCGCGCCGTTGTCGTCGGCGAGCACGCCCTGTGCGCCCTGCGCGCCCTGCGCGGTGGCGGCGAGACCGAGGACTCGAGGGGAGCGCGGCGGCCAGAGCGGGGGATGTGCCGGCTACATGGCTGGAACGTCTCCCCGCCTGGGGTTTTGCCTCCAAGGAGATCGCGCCGCACCGCTCGCCGCCTGTGAAAGTTTCACAGTGCCGCCGCCTGGGCCGCCTCGGCAGGTGAGCGCCGCGTGCAGGACGACGCCGGTGGTTGGGTGACCTACCACAACACCGACGCGTGGCGGGGGACACCGGTCGTCGACGGCGCGTTGTGGGGCATGTGGCAGACCGGCGGCGGTGGCACATCTCCCACCTATACGGCCTGCGTTCCAGATCGACGGCGACTTCGGCGCCGCGTCCGGCATCGCCGAGATGTCGCTGCAGAGCTGCGCCGCCGGCACTGCCGACGGCCTCGTGTCCATGTGGACGCCGAACAACAGCACCAACAACCAGTGGACGATCACGGGCGTGCGACGGCTGCTGGGCCGCTCGGGACCGTTGTCGAGGGCCGCTCCGCACGGGCCTGGCTCACCTTCCCTCGGCGTCTCACCGGGGCCGAGGGAAGGTCGCACCGGGGTGCGGTCAGCAGGTGGATCTGGTCCGGGCCGGCAGGCCCGGGCGCCAGGGCGACCAGCCGGTGAAGGTCACGCGGTGCTCGCGTTGTAGGTCCACTTCTGGTTGCTGCCGCCCCAGCAGCTGTACAACTGCAGCCCCGTGCCGTTGCCGGTGCCGCCGCCGACGGCGTCAAGGCACAGCCCGGACTGTACGCCCACGATGGTGCCGTCGGAGTTGACGCGCCACTTCTGGTTGTCACCACCCCAGCAGGAGTAGATCTGGATCCTGGCGCCGTTGCCCGTGCCTCCGGCGTCCAGGCACTTGTTGCCGTACACCTTCAATTCCCCTGCTGAGGTCTGCGTCCACTGCTGGTTGCTCTGACCGTTGCAGTCCCACAGTTGCGCCGCGGTGCCGTCGGTGGTGCTGGAGTTGGGCACGTCCACGCAGCGGCCGGAGGCCGTGTTCCTGATCTGCCCGGCGTCGCCCCCACCGGGTGGCGTCGTGCTGCCGCCGTTGAGCGCGTTGAGCACCGCGGTGTAGGCGGCCTTCTTGTTGCCGCTGCTGTCGAAGAGCAGCGGGGTGGTGTTGGCGCCGAGCCAGGAGTCGCTGTCGCGAACACCCCAGACCGTGATGCCGGTACACCGCGGCACCGCCAGGCAGTCGTTGACGACGTTGGCGTACGTGGTGGCCGAGCCGCCCTGGATGTCCAGCTCGGTGATCTGCACGTCGACCCCCAGCGCGGCGAAGCTCTGGATGGTCGTGCGGTAGTTGCTGTTGTAGGGGCTGTTGCTGTTGAAGTGTGACTGCAGGCCGACGCAGTCGATCGGCACGCCGCGCGACTTGAAGTCGCGGACCATGTTGTAGACGCCCTGCGTCTTGGCCCAGGTCCAGTTGTCGATGTTGTAGTCGTTGTAGCACAGCTTGGCGGCCGGGTCGGCGGCCCGGGCGGTCCTGAAGGCCACCTCGATCCAGTCGTTGCCGGTGCGCTGGAGGTTGGAGTCGCGCCGTCCGCCGCCGCTGTCGGCGTAGGCCTCGTTGACCACGTCCCAGGCGTAGATCTTGCCCTTGTAGTGGCCCATGACGCCGTTGATGTGGTCGATCATCGCCTGGCGCAGCGAACTGCCCGACAGCGACTGCATCCAACCCGGCTGCTGGGAGTGCCAGGCCAGGGTATGCCCGCGTACTCGCTTGCCGTTCTGCACGGCCCAGTTGTAGACCCGGTCCCCGCTGGTGAAGTTGAACTGCCCCCGGTTGGGCTCCGTGGCGTCGATCTTCATCTCGTTCTCGGCCGTCACCATGTCGAACTCGCGATTGGCGATCGTCGTGTAGGCGGAGTCGCCGAGCTTGCCCGAGGCGATGGCGGTGCCGAAGTAGCGGCCGCTCTGCGCGGCGGCCGCGCCGAGCGTGCCGGCCGCCGCGTCGGCCGGAATCGCCGTCGCCAGTGCCGTGATCAGGCCGAGTGCGCCGAGGGCGCCGGTGACCAGTGCCCGGCGGCGCGCGCCGAGCGGCCGCCTGACGGTAGGTGGGGACATCGCGTTGACACGCATGCTGGAGCCTCCGTATGCGAATCTTGGGGCAGGGTTCGTGCGGGACACACCCGCGGGACCGACGCCGCGTCCCAGTGGGGACACACACCACAGGCGTCGGGACGGCAGCCCTCTGTTGAGCACCGCCGAGCTGGTAGGGGAGATCACCTCGGGCACTCAGTGTGGAAAGGTCGCCGAAAGCTGTCAAGGATGGTGTGAAACTTTCGGCTAAGCAGGCTCATGGCTGTGTCAGTGATACTGGCATGATCTGCGAATTCTGGCCTTTGAAAGTTTCGGCCTGGCTCGCCCGGTGGCGGCTCAGGTGAAAGTTTCATGGCGACGCTCTCGCCGGTCGACTGCGGCCAGAGCCGATAACGCGAGGTAAGCGCGCTCGGCCGGTGCCTTCGCCGAACCCGCTGCAACCAAGTGTTCGCCACCGGCCTCTCCTCCGGCGCGATGGAGACCGACAACCTGCTCGCCACGTACCCGGACGCGTCCAGGGCCGGCGCGCTGTTCGCGGGGGTTCCCCACGGTCGCCTCGGGCCCGCCGGGTGCGGGGACAAGACGCCGCAGCAGTGGGGTGACCTGGTCAGGAACGCTCACCCCGGCTGCACCGGGCCCTGCCCGCGTGTGATGGCCTGGCACGGCACCGCCGACTCCGTGCTGCCGTTCACGATGCTGCAGGAGGAGATCGACCGGTGGACCGACGCGCACGGGCCGGGCCGGACCCGACCTCCACCGACAGCCCGCAATCCGGACGGACTCGGTTCGGCTCCGGGCAGGTCGAGGCGTACACCATCACGGGAGCTGGCCACGACCTGCCGCGACCAGGGATGGCCGCGCACGCCGTACGCTTCTTCGGCCTGGACGGCGGCTCGTCCACCACGACGCCGGCTCCACCACCGCCGGGCAGATCAGGGGATTCGGCTCCGGGCGTTGCCTGGACGTGCCCGGCGTCGCCGCCACCGCCGACGGCGCGGCGGTGCAGTGGTGGGACTGCGAGGGGCGCCGCAACCAGCGCTGGACCCCCACCTGAGGGCCGTCGTGAGACACACCTTCGCCGGAGGCGGTCCTCCGCTTCCGGCGAAGGTGCTCCGCTACTCGACCGGCGGGCGCTGGGGGTCGGGGGCGCCGCGGTACGGGCCGGTCGGACCAGCCTGCTCGATCACCCGCCTGGCCTCTTCGGGGAGGTTGTCCGGGGTGATGGTGGTGTTGTCCCGTGCGATGTTGCCGCGCTGGCCGTCGACGATGCCGGTGATCGCCGGGTTGGTGGCGTAGTTGCCGATCAGCGTGAGGTCGCCGGTGCGGTTGCCGTTCTGGTTGTTGGCGTGCGCCCACTGTGCCGCGGTGTTGACGAACACGTTGCGGCTCGCCGACAGGTACCGGGAGCCCTCGTCGAAGTACAGGCCGAGCTGCCCGCTGTTCTCGCAGTAGTTCTCTTCGATCGTGCTGCGGGGCATCGCCGAGAGGGTGTAGAAGCAGCCGGCGTCGAACATCGTCTGGACGACGTTGCGCACGTGGTTGCCGACCACGCGGACGTCGCTCGAGGTCGTCGGCGTGTCGTAGATCGGCTGGAAGTCGTAGAGCCCGCGGTTGAGGTACTCGGGGCTGCCGCCCGGGTCGTTGGCGCCCCAGCCGAAGCCGACCCCGATGCCGGTGTACGGCATGTCCGAGACGTAGTTGTGCTCGATGGTCAGCCGCGTGACGTAACTGGCGAAGATCGCGTCCTGGTCCAGGTATTCGCGCGCGGTCGAGTAGACGCGGTTGTCGCTGAGCTTGATGTCCCTGTTGACCATGCGCGGGTCGGAGGGATGGTGCGCGTCGGGTCGTACGCCGCCGACCACGATGCCGCCGCCGGCGCTCGCGGTGAACGTGTTTCCCCTGACCGTGACCTCGTGCGCGCCCAGTCCCACGCCGCCGGCATGGGCGTTGGCGTCGTTGCCGATGCCGAGCCCGACGGAACCGAGGTTGACGAAGGTGTCGCCGACGAAGCTGACCCTCTCCGCGGCCGACACTTGGACCGCCGCGGCCGTCTGCGCCCAGCTGTTGCGGGATCCTTCGAACCCCTTGCAGCCGAACGCGCACGACGTGAACGCGTCGGCCGGCCGGTGCGGCTGGACGCCGCTGATGAACACGCCGGTCTGCTGGTTGGCGTAGCCGTTGGGAGTGCTGGGATGCAGCCACGTGGTGCCGGTGAAGGTCAGGCCCTCGAACCGCAGGTTGCGGGCGGGCTCGTCGTACGTTCCGCCGACCTGCAGCAGCGACTCCAGCCGCGGCAGCTCGACGCGCGCACGTGAGAGATCCTGCCCGGCGAGCGGCTTGTAGTAGAGCGTTCCGGCACTCGGGTCCAGGTACCATTCACCCGGCTCGTCCAGGAACCTCCTTGAGTTCAGCAGGAAGAAGGTCGGCGTGCGGAGCGGCGACTGGATGGTGTCATAACCGTAGGTGTTGTTGTCCCAGGCCGGTTGCTGCATGACGACCGTGGAGCCGGAGATGCTCTGCACGGGCGCGAAGCGGTTGGTGAACGACAACATCGCCTGGAAGTCGATGCGCTTTTGATCGGGCAGTGTGGCCAGGTAGGCGAGGTCGGGGTTGTTGACGGTGAAGCCGGCCGCGTTCAACGTGATGTCGCTGCGTGCCAGCTTGATGCGCGCCCGCTGCGCCAATACCCCGTCGACGTAGAGCTGCCGGCTGTCGAATCCCGTGCCGACCTGGGCCTTGTAGACGCCCGTCGCGGCGTCGTCGAGCTCCCAGCCGGTGACGGGCTTGGCGCCACTCAGCACGGGCTTGGCTCCACGCCCGGCCTTCCAGGTCACCATGTGCCCGTTCCGGCCGGAGTCGGCGGCGTCGAACCGCAGTGGCGCGGTCAGCCGGTAGATGCCGTCGAGGAGTTCGACGGTGACATCGTGCTTGCCCTCGGCCGCCGCCTCGCGCGCCCGCCGTTGTGCCTCCTCCAGCGTCGCCAGCGGCCGCCCGACGCTGCCTGGGCCCTTGTCGTCGGCGTTCTCGGTCCCGGCGGGCGCGACCACGATCGTCCGGTTCGCCGGGGCCGTGGCCTCCGCCCGGGCGGCGACAGGACCGATGCTGAGTCCGGCAGCGATCAGTAAGGCGGCGGACGCCGCAGTCGGCGTTCGCCCGCGCAGAACGAATGTTGGACGCACTGGTGTTCCCTTTCTTCCGGCACCTATGTGGCATGGACGAGCGGCGTCGAACGGTGCGAGTTCGCCCCGCCGTCCGGTCGTGGGTTCCAGGGCTAGGGGGTGAGCCGACGCTGCGACGCGGCGCGATGATCGGCCACCGCCAGCAGTCGCCGTCCGGCGTGCTCAGGCCGGACGTTGGGGGTGCCGGCCGTCATGACGTCGGCCGACCGGTGCGTGAGCGAGGTGATGGCGTCCTCGTCGATCGTGACGCCCAGGCCCGCGGAGTCCCCGAGGACGAACCCGCCGTCCTCGACGGTCAGGTCGAGGGACACCCCGAGTGGGGGCCGCAGGTCCTGCAGTTCGCTGATCATGTGGTTCGGTACCGAGGTCGCGGCGTGCAGCAAGGCGATCGGGGTGGTGCCGATCGGACTGACCGGCAGTTCATGGGCGTGCGCCAGAGCGGATACTCGCAGGAAATGGGTGATCCCCCAGACTGCGGCCGTCTGGACGATGTCAACGGCCCCCGCCGCCAGCAGTGGTCGGTACTGCTCCAGCCCGGTGAGATTCTCGCCCGTGGCGACCGAGGCGCGGACTCCGCGGCCGACGATGGCCAGACCTTCGGCGTCCCATCGCCGGACCGGCTCTTCGATCCAGACCAGGTCCAGGGTGCGTTCGAGCTCGCAGACGTGCCGGACCGCCTGTTTGCGGGTCCAGGTTTCGTTCACATCGAGAATCAGGCCCGGCCGCGATCCGTGCGCGGCCTCGGTCAGCACCTCCTGTACCAGCGCCAGGCGGTGCCGATCGCGTTCGATGTCGAGGCCCCCCTTGAGTTTGGCTGCCCGCAGTCCGTGCCGGGCGTAGACCTGGTAGAGGGCGACGAGTTCCTCGTCGGTCAGGCCGATGTCCAGGCCGGAGGCGTAGGCGGGGACCCGCCTGTCGCGACCGCCCAGCAGGCGCCAGAGTGGTTCGCCGGCTGCCTGCGCCTTGATGTCCCACAAGGCAGTGTCGAGCGCGCCGATGGTCCCGAACACGGCGCCCGCGTGGCCGGCCTTGAAGGTTTGCCGCAACATGCGGTCGTAGAGCGCCGTGACGCCGCGCGGATCTTCGCCTTCGATGGCGGCGAAAATGGTGTCGAGGTGCGTGTGCGGCCCGAGGCCGATGCCGGTGATCCCCTCGTCGGTGTCCACCATGATGATCGGCACCGGCACGTTCCCGTCGGCGTAGACGCCGTTGGCGTCACCCACGGGGCGGCCCCATTCGTGCATCGTCGTCAACGTGCGATACCCCGAAACGCGCATGTCAGCCCTTCGTGGAGCCGGCGGTGACACCGTCGGCGATCTGACGCTGAAGGAAGAGATAGAGCAACAGGACGGGTATCGCGGCGATCAGAACTCCTGAGGCGAACTGGGGGATGTTGTCCGAGTACTGTCCGCGCAGCGAGGTGACCCCGACCATGAGGGTGCGATGCTCTGGCGACGGCATCATCAGCAGGGCGATGAGCACGTCGTTCCAGCAGAACAAGGCATCGAGGATGCCGACCGACAACAGGGCCGGAGCACCGAGCGGGATCATGATCCGCCGGTAGACGCCGTAGGTGGAGTTGCCGTCGATCCTCGCTGCGTGGATGATCTCCACGGGGATGGTCCTGTAGTGGCTCGTCATCAGGAAGATGGTGAACGGGAGAAATTGCGCGACGTAGGCCAGGATCAGTCCCGGGTAGGTGTCGATGAGACCGCTGTCCGCCATGACCCGGGCCAACGGCACCATGATCACCTGGAACGGGACGAACAGCGCCGCCAGACAGCCCAGGAACAGCGCCGAGGAGCCGCGGAACCGCAACTGACTCAACGCGAAGCCGGCCATCGACCCGAAGAGCAGCAGCAGGATCACCGAGGCCGTCACCACGATGAGCGAGTTGGCGAAGTAGCGCGCCATGCCGACGCTGTTCCACGCCGCGGCGATGTTCTCCAGGTGCAGGGAGGTCGTGGGGGAGAACCGGTCAAGGATGTACTCCCGCCGCGTCTTCATGGCGACGTTGGTGGTGAACACGAGGGGATAGACGGTCGCCAGCGCGAGGAGCGCCATCGGGACGGCGACCATCCACCTGCCCAGGCGCTTGCCGGGCATCAGTCTTCCCTCCCCGCGCGGCGGAGCACACTCACCTGCAGGATTCCGACCACGAGCATGATGAGGAACAACACCGTCGATGCGGCCGAGGCGAGTGCCGGGCGGTTCATCCGTCCCTGCTGGATCCAGACGTAGAACTCCGGCAGGTACGTCGAACCTTCCGGGCCGCCGCTGGTCATGACGTACAGCAGGCCGAACATGGACGTCAGCATTCCGATCATGGTCGTTACGAAGACGAACTGGATGGTGCGGGACAGGCCCGGGATGATGACATGCCAGATGATCCGGGGCAGTGACGCGCCGTCCATCCGGGCGGCGTCCAGGAGCGCGGCGTCCAAGGTGGAGAATCCGGCGAGGAACACCACCAGGGCCATCCCGAACGTCGCCCAGACGTGCACGCCGATGACCGTGAACATGGCGACGCCCGGGTCGCCGAGCCAGTCGATGGGGCCGAGACCGATCGCTCCCAGGGCGGCGTTCAACGGGCCGTCGAAGCCGAGCATCAGGTTGAAGATCGCGCCGACGATCACCGGTGAGAGCACGGCCGGGAAGAAGTAGACGCCGCGGAAGAGCCGATGCCCGGGCACCCGCAAGTAGATGAACGTCGCCAGCAGGCCGGGGATCGCCACCGCAACGGGAAGCAGGACCACCAGCAGCCCGACGTTGCGCAGCGCGGTGCGGAACAACGGGTCGTCGAGCAGTTGCGCGTAGTTGTCGAAGCCGACAGAGGTCCCGTTACGCTCGCCGTCGCCCGTGAAGGAGAAGTTGACGCCCAGCAGCAGCGGCCACAACCGCAGCGCCACGATGATCAGTACGGCCGGAGCAACCAGGACGAAGGGCGCAAGACGCTCGGCCCGCGCCCCGCGGGGGATCCCCCCGGTGCCGCCGTGGCGGCCTGGCCGCTCGAACCGTGCTCCGGTGGTCCGCTCCGCTGCGGCCGAGCGGACCACCGGTGACGAGCCTCCGATCGGCACGCGATCAGCTCACCTTGTCCGAAGCGGCCAGTTGCCTCACCGCTTCGTCGACGCTCACCGACCCGCTCAGGAGCTGCTGGGACAGCCTCCCCATCAGGTCCAGAGTCGTGGAGGACAACGCGACATGCAGGGCGGGCTTGCCGTCCTTGATCTGGGGCACGATCGCGGCCACGGCGGGAGCGCCCTGCGACACGTCGATCGTGGTGTCGGAGGTGATCGCGCCCGCGCCGGTGTAGAACGCGGTCAGCGCGCCGGTCGAGGTCAGTGATCGCACCAGGTCGGCGGCCAGTTCGGGATCCTTGGTGGATTTGGCGACCCCGTAGCCGATGCCGCCGTCGTAGGGAAGGACGGACGTGGCCCCGCTGGTGACCACTGGTGCGGTCATGACGCCGACCTGGTCGGCGCCCAGGAATTCGCCGAAGTCCTTCCAGTGTCCGACATCCGACATCAGCCCGATGACGGTGGCGGACTTGCCGGTGTTGAAGAGCGCGAAGGCGTCGTTGAACAGCGCGGTGGAGTTGGCGCCGTCGTTGTTCAGGCCGTCGTCGTTGACCTTCTTCCACAGGCTGAAGATCTCCTTCACATGCGGAGAGGTCCAGTCGCGTTTTCCGGCGATCCAGTCGTCGTACTCCTTGGGCGTCAGGATGCCCGGCCCGAGGCCCGACATGAAGAACTGGATCCCGAACCCTTCCTTGTTGCCGAGGGCGAAACACTTGGCGCCGGCCGCCTTGTTGATGGCGGCGCAGTCGCTGACGAACTCGTCCCACGTCTTCGGCGGGTTCGCCGGATCCAGTCCGGCCTTCTGATAGAGCGACTTGTTGTAGTAGATCGGATGGCCCTGCAAGGTCACCGGGGCGGCATAGATCGTGCCGTCCTTGCTGAAGGCGTCCCAGCCCGCCAGCCGCTGCTTGTCCTCGGCCACGTACTGGTCCAGTGGCAGGAGCCCGTCGACCCGGTCGCGGATCTGCCCGCCGCCGTTGAACAACATGACGTCGGGGCCCTTGCCCGACTGGGTGGCCGCGCCTAGCAGGGTGTAGTACTGGTCGAACGGCTGGGCCACGAACTCGACGGTGACATCGGGATGCTTCGTGGCAAAGTCGGCCTTCGCCTTCTCTATGTAGGAGGTCACGCCGGGTTCGCCGGATTTCCAGTCCCAGACCACGATCTTGCTTCTGGGCTCCCCGGGGGAGGACTGCGTCGGTGCGGCGCTTCCGCAGCCGGTCACGGCCAATCCCGTGGCAAGGACGACTGACCAGAGTGTTCGCTGCTTCATAGCTCTTCACTCTCCAGAGCGCGGCCGGCGTTCCCGGCCGTCGTCCCGGGAACATAATTCGTATGATGTATGCTGTCAATACGCATGACGTATACTGCCGGTGGCCTAGCAGGTCACCGGAGGAAGATATGACGGCATCGCAGGAATCGCCCGGCAGCGTCCCCGTGCCCCCGCCCGCATGGGTCCGACGACCGGCCAGCCTGGGCAAGGCGGTGACGGCGGAGCTCGTCGAGCGCATCGTCCGCGGGGTGCACCCGTCGGGCACGCCCCTTCCCCCCGAGCCCGTGCTGTGCGAGACCTTCTCGGTGAGCCGGACGGTCGTCCGGGAGGCTGTGAAGATCCTCCAGGAAAAAGGGCTCGTCCAGGTCCGCCAGGGCGCGGGGACCATGGTGACCCCGCCCACGATGTGGGACATGCTGGACGAGCTCGTCCTCGCGGCGACCATCGACATGGACGAGAGCCTGGGGATCCTCGACGACCTCGTCGTCACACGCCGCCTGCTCGAGTCCGACATGGCCTATCTCGCCGCTCGGGTGGCGGGCGAGGAGACCATTGAGCGGCTGCGTGGTCTGGTGGACCGGATGGACGAGCTCGTGGGCGACCACGTCACGTATGCCGACCACGACCGCGCATTCCACGACACGATCATGCAGGCATCCGGTAACCGCATCGCCCGGGGCGTGGTGCGGGCGCTGGAGAGTCAAGTGATCAACACCGCTCGATACATGGGCAAGCCGGAACGAGCCCTGTGCGTGGCGTCCAACCAGGGCCATCGCCGGATCTATGAACGCATCGCCGCCCGTGACCCCGATGGCGCCAGCGAAGCGATGTTCACGCACATCACCGAGGCTTGGCTCGTCCGGCGCAACGCACCCAGCGCCCCCGTGCGCCTGCAACGCTAGCGCCGTCGCGAAGGCATCTCCGTCCCGGGCGAGCTGTCGGTCACCGGGTTCGACGACATGCCGCGGACCCGATGCGACCACGCCTCGGCTGACGTCCGTCCGGCAGCCTTCTCGTCGTCATGGCGCCGCGATACCGGCCCCGACCGCGGGATCCGGCCAACGTTTCTACCCGATGAACGGTCGGCCGAAAAGGTCTTGTTTCTCCCATCCCGATCGCTTACCTTTGCGCTGCAAACGTAACCGATAACGATTGCAATTGGTGAGGGCGGCATGGCCAACGGCGGTGCGCCGGTGTCGATGAGTGATGTCGCACGATTAGCGGGCGTTTCCACCGCGACCGTGTCGCGGGTGGTCAACGGGCGTTACGGCGTCAGTGCGAGCACCATCGCGCAGGTCCGTTCGGCCATCGAGCAGCTCGGCTACGAGTCGAGTCTGGTGGCGACGAGCCTGCGGCGCAGCCGCACCAATGTTCTGGGCCTGGTCACCCACAGTTTCCAGTCCTATACGGCTGAGGTGCTCAAAGGGGTGATGGATGCGCTGAGCCAGTCGGGCTTCGACTTGATCATCTACGCCAACAGCGATCTTTACGGGACGTATTCCGAGGGCTGGGAGCAGCGGCATCTGGCCCGCTTGGCGGGCACGCTCACGGACGGGTGCATCGTCGTCACCCCCTCGGGCGAGGTGCGATGTGGCACTCCGGTGGTGGTGATCGATCCGGCGAAGGGCTCGACGGTGCCGTCGGTGACGGCGGACAACCTCACGGGTGCCACCACAGTGGTCGAGCACCTCCTTGGCCTGGGACATCGGCGTATCGGATTCATCGCGGGCCGGTCCAGCCTCGAGGCGGCATGGTCGCGCGAGGAGGGGTACTGGAAGGCGCTGGGCGAAGCCGGTGTTCCCGTCGATCAGGAGTTGATCGCACGAGGAGACTTCAATCCCGAGTCCGCGGCACCGCTCGCGCGTGCGCTGCTGGACAGGGCCGACCGCCCAACGGCGATCTTCGCGGCGAGCGATGGAATGGCGCTGAAGACTCTGGAGGTCGCGAAGGACTTGGGGCTCAGCGTTCCCGGCGACCTGTCGGTGGTCGGCTTCGACAACATACCGGAGTCCGCGCTGGCCGAGCCTGGGCTGACCACGGTGGACCAGTCGATGTACTGGCTCGGGTACGAGGCCGCGCGCATGCTGAAGTCGCTGGTGTGCGGCGACTGGGAGGGGCCGAGTCAGATCATGCTCCCGACCCGCCTGGTGGTTCGCGGCTCCAGCGCGGCGCCGAGGAACCCTATGCGACCGTGACGCCACCCAGAGAGACGGCGCCTCATCGCATCTGACGTCCGGGGCAACGAACGTCAGATGGGCAAGCTGACCCCACGACGGAAGGAGGTGCGAACACCAACCACAATCATCCACCGCATGGAATCAGGCCGGCCAGTCGGGCATCAACCGTGGCCAGCCTTTAGGGAGTTTGCGCATGCCTTTTTTACTTTATCACGGCAGGTCAGGCCCTGGCGGGCGCCGGCTCGCAGCGGCGATCGCCGCCGGGGTCATGGCGGTCGCGGCAGTGTTGCTCGTGCCAAGGCCGGCGGCGGCGGACACGCCGTGGCTGAACGTCTCCGAGGACGGCTACGCGTCCTTCAGCGTTCCGGCAGCCTCCATCGAGGCCGGTGTGGGCGCGGTGTCGCAGGTCGTCATCGAAGGGAACTTCGGCCCCTCTTCCGCCTGGGCGGAGTTCGGCCTGACCCGCCGGGGTGACGTCTGGTCGGGGGTCCTCGGCCCGCTCAAGCCCGGGCTGTACTCCTACCAGGTCACGGGCGATGACACCAAGGGTCTCAAGGATCCGACGAACAGCACCGGCGTGGCGTCCAAGCCTCTATGGAGCACCTTCTTCGTGCCGGGCGACTCGGTGAGCCTGCTGGAGGACGTGACCGAGGGGCGGGGCGGCAAGGTCGAGACCCTGGTCTACCGGGCCGAGCAGCAGGAGCGGTCGGCTCTGGTGTGGACGCCGCCGGGATACGCGGCCAGAGGCCGTCATGCCTATCCAGTGCTGTTCCTGCGGTCTGGCGACGGTGTGAGCGCCACCGACTGGCTCGACCTCGGCCGGGCTAAGCAGATCTTCGACAACCTCACGGTCCGCAAGGCCATGGAGCCGATGGTGGTCGTGATCAGCGACGGCAGCGGGCCGGGCGACGACAAGGATCTCCGGGACGCGGTCGCCGACCGCTACCGTGTCCATCGCGACCCGGCGCATCAGGCGATCGCCGGTGTGGCCGAGGGCGGGACGCAGGCGCTGCGCGCCGCTCTGACCCACCCGGGTCAGTACGCCCACGCCGGCTCGTTCTCCGGTCTCCTGGCGGACGGCGTCAGCAGGGCGGACGCGAACGCGATCAACCGCCACGTCAAGCTGGTGCGTCTGTACACGGGGAACGTGACGGACCCCGCGTACAACGCGACCAACCGCCTGACGAAGGCGCTGGACAGTGCCCGCATCACGTACGAGTTCGATGGGGTCAACCCCGACGCCGGGGCGAACTGGAACGCCTGGCAGGAGAACCTGATTGATTTCGTGCCGCGACTGTTCCGCAAGGTATCGGATCACGGTCCGAGCGCCGGTCATGGGCAGCTGGAGGGCGAGTTCACCCCGCCGGCGGCAGGCACCACTCCGACGCCGTTCGTGACCGAGGACGGCTTCGTCACCTTCGAGACCACAACGGACTTCAAGGAAGCCCGGCACGTCACGGTGTGGGCGAACTGGGCTCCCAACGGGAGTTGGCTGCGCATCCCGCTGTCTCGTGCGGGCGACCGGTGGCGGGCGACCGTGGGTCCGCTCGACCCGTGGTTCTACTATTACCGGCTGATCGTGGATCGGGTCCCGGTCAAGGACGTGTCGAACCCGACGAAGGTGACCTCCGAGCCGGCCTGGAGCACCTTCCTCGTCCCAGGGGAGAAGGCGCGCCTGCTCTCGGACGTTCCCGCCGGTCAGGGCGGAGAGGTCGAGAGCATGACGTACCGGAGCACCGTGGCGAACCAGGACCGGACCGCGTTGGTCTGGACGCCGCCGGGATACGACCCGGACCGCGCGGAGCCGTATGCCGTCTTCTACCTTCAGCACGGTGGTGGCCAGAGCTACACGGACTGGGTCGAGATGGGACGCGCCAAGCAGATCCTTGACCATCAGTTCCTCGACGGGGATCTGGCGCCGATGGTGGTCGTGATGGGCAATGGCAACGTGTCCGACTTCAACAAGGAACTGCTGGAGAACATCGTGCCGGCGGCCCGCGCCCGCTACAACATCTCCAGCGACCCGTCGCGGCAGGCCCTCGCCGGCCTCTCGATGGGAGGTGGGCAGACGTTCGGGGTGCTCAAGGCGCACCCGGGGCAGTTCGCCTACGTCGCGGCGTTCTCGGCCGGTTTCGGCAGCGGCGCCGACGTCGACGCGGAGGCGGTCAACAACGGGACCAAGCTGTTGCGCCTGTACGTCGGCGACCAGACGGACTTCGTGTACCCGTCGTTCATGACGTCCCTGACCACCATGGACAACCTCGGTATCCGGTACGAGTTCGACGGGGTCACCCCGGGGCCGCACGGCTGGGACGTGTGGCAGAAGAACCTCATCGACCTGGCACCACGCCTGTTCAAGCGCTAGGCAGACCCGCCCGGCCTCCTACCAGGGTGGGTGTCGCCGGGCACCGCCAATGTTAACGCTCACATGGAGGTCAGCGCGAAGGACGGGGCGCGGGTCGCGTCACCTGCGTCCCGTCCCGGCCGATCACTCCATTCCAGCGGCGGCGCATGGACTTTCGTGCGCTGCGATCCCAAAGGGAAATATGCCAATGAAGAAGAGACTCCTTGCCGCGGCGGCCATGCTCGCCGCCGCGACCGCGCTGGTCGCCTGCTCCCCCGGCGGGGGAGGGGGCGCGAGCACCGCGAGCGGCAGCGGCGCCAGCAACTGCACGAACACGATCTCGAAGAAGAATCTGCCGGTCGTGACGATGTGGGGCTGGTACCCCAACATGCAGCTCGTCGTCGACAACTTCAACAAGCAGAACAACGAGGTGCAGGTCTGCTGGACCAACGTCGGTCAAGGCAGTGACGAGTACGACAAGTTCCAGACGGCCATATCGGCAGGCACCGGCGCACCCGACGTGATCATGATCGAGATGGACCGGATCCCGACCTTCCAGATCCAGAACGCGCTCGTCGACATCAAGAAGTACGGCTTCGACGCCGTCAAGGCCGACTACAGCGAGGGCGCGTGGAAGGACGTCTCGGTCGGTGACGCGGTCTACGGCGTGCCGGTGGACGGTGGCCCCATGGCGATGATCTATCGGAAGGACATCTTCGAGAAGTACGACATCACGCCGCCGAAGACGTGGGCCGAGTACGAGCAGGCGGCCCAGAAGATGAAGGACGCGGGTGGTCCGCCGTTCGGCGACTTCGCCGCGAACGTGTCGGCTCTCACCATGGCGCTGCAGATCCAGAAGGGCGCGGCCCCGTTCACCTACGACCCGGCGCAGCAGGGCTCCATCGGCGTCAAGCTGAACGACCAGGCCTCCAAGGAGGTGCTCGACTACTGGGGGCGCCTCGCGAAGAACGGGCTGGTCGGGACGCAGGACCAGTTCACCCCGGAGTACATCTCCGGCGTGATCAACGGCAAGTACGCGACGTACATCTCGGCGGCCTGGGCACCCGGCTACCTCACCGGTGCCGGCGTCGGCAAGGGCGAGGACACCGGCAAGTTCGCGGTGGCGCCGCTCCCGCAGTGGGATCCCGGTAACCCGGTGCAGGTGAACTGGGGCGGGTCTGCCTTCTCCGTGACGAGCCAGGCGAAGAACCCCGAACTCGCGGCGAAGGTGGCGTACGGCCTCTACGCCGACGAGGAGTCACTCACCCACGGCTGGACCAATCAGGTCATCTTCCCGCTGAACCTCAAGGCCATCAACGACCCCGAGTTCGTCAACCTGAAGGTGGCGTTCTTCGACGGCCAGCAGGCGAACAAGGAGGTCTACGTCCCCGCGGCCAACGCCTACAAGGGCGTCACCTACAGCCCGTTCGGCCAGTACTACTTCGACGCCATGACGAAGCAGGTCAGTGCCCTCATCGAAGGCTCCGTCACCGGCGCACAGGCCGCCGACCGGCTTCAGGCTGACGTGGCGAACTACGCCAAAGAACAAGGCTTCACCGTTCAGTGACGGAAAGGGTGGGCCGTCTGTCACCGGCCGGCCCACCCGCGATCCCCCAGCATCGACCTCCCGGAGTCCAGATTGACCCTCATGATCAAGAAGAGTGCGCCACGCACCCAAGTCAGGACGCAGAAAATTCGCGGCAAGGTGCGCCTCCGTGAGCATGTGATGGGCTGGCTCTTCGTCGGGCCATTCGGGATCGTCTTTCTGGCGTTTCTCATCGCGCCGCTCGCGTACGCGCTCTACCTCAGTCTTTTCCAGAAGAAATTGATCGGCGGCACCAGCTTCGTCTTTCTCGACAATTACGTGAAGGCGTTCACCGACCCGAGCTTCCTGTCCGGGGCGTGGTTCGTCATCCGCTTCTCGCTGGTCTCCATCCCACTGCAGATCATCGTCGCGCTCGCGATGGCCCTCATTCTGGATGCCATAACATCGCGGTTCGTCCGCTTCTCCCGCTTAATGATCTTCCTCCCCTACGCGATCCCCACGGTCATCGGGGCGGTCATGTGGGGATTCCTGTACAGCAAGAGCTTCGGGCCGCTCACCGACATCTTCGGGTTGTTCGGCGCCACCGCGCCCGACTTCCTCAGCAGTAACTTGATCTTCTACGGTCTGGTCAACGTCGTCACCTGGCAGTGGGCCGGCTACTACATGATCATCCTGTACGCGGCGCTGCAGGGCATCGACCCGACGCTCTACGAGGCCGCCCGCATGGACGGCGCCGGCGCATGGCAGGTCGCACTCCGCATCAAAATCCCACTGATCGCCTCCGCGCTGCTCCTGATCCTGGTCTTCTCGCTCATCGGCACCCTGCAGTTCTTCAACGAACCGCAAATTCTGCGTTCCCTCGCGGCCGGCACGATCGGACCGGACTTCACCCCCAACATGTACGCATATCAGCAGGCGTTTTCCCTCGCGAACTTCAACTATGGATCGGCGATCTCCTTCGCTCTCGGCGGGATCGTCTTCGTCGGTGTCTACGCCTTCCTGTTCTTCACCCGCAAGCGGAGGAGCTTCCTGTGATGAGTGACCGCTCCCGCGCCGGTGCCCGCCGCCGGCCACAACGCCACCTTCCCCTGCAGGTGCTGCTCGGCTTCCTGGTCGTGTACTTCCTCGTGCCGTTCTGGTGGGTCATCGTCAACAGCTCCAAGGACGCCCCCGGCCTGTTCGGCGGCGGCAACACCCTGTGGTTCGCCGAGCGGATCGACTACCTCGGAAATCTCGAACAACTGTTCGCCTATGACAACGGGATCTACGGCAGGTGGATCCTCAACTCCACGCTGTACGCACTCGCGGGTGGCGTCGGCGCCACGATCCTGGCCGTCATGGCCGGCTACGGATTCGCCAAATACCGGTTCGCCGCCAGGCGCTTCAGCTTCTCACTCGTCCTCGGCGCGTTGATGGTGCCGGCGACGGCCCTGGTGATCCCCACCTTCATGATGTTCTCCGAGTTCGGCCTGACCAACACGATCTGGGCGGTGATCCTCCCATCACTGCTCAACCCGTTCGGTGTCTACCTGATGCACGTATACGCGCGCGACGCGGTTCCCGACGAGATCCTGGACGCGGCGCGGGCCGACGGCGCGGGTGAGGTGCGAACATTCCTGCAGGTCGCATTCCCGCTGATGCGGCCCGCAGTGGTCACCGTGCTGCTCCTGTCCGCCGTGGCGTCCTGGAACAACTACTTCCTGCCTCTCGCCATGCTTTCCGACAACCGTCTGTTCCCCGTCACCGTCGGCCTCGGCCTCTGGCAGGGAATCGCCTCGGCGAACAACGCGGGCAGCACCTCCCTCTGGAGCCTCATCATCATGGGCGCGCTCGTGTCGGTCGTTCCCCTCGTCATCGCCTTCTTCACGCTTCAGCGGCACTGGCGCGGAGGGTTGTCCGTCGGTGGCCTGAGGTAAGCCGGTGTCGGCCTTCCAGGCAATCGACCTGTGCGGATGGGCTGAGACGGGAAGATCGGTTACTTGGCGAGCCCGACCCGCTGAGCTGGCCGGTGGTCTCCCCGACCGCGCCGTTCATGCCGGTTTGGCGTGGTTGTCGGGTTCCCGTCTTTGGTGAGGGGCAGGGGACACTGACGACCACGGTGAAGAGGTGTCATCGGGGGAAGACGCCATGGAAGACGTCCGCGACGCGGGCATCAGCGGGCCGGCATTGGAGTTGTTCGACTCCGTGCCGGTGGCCATCGCGGTGACCAGGGGGCCTGAGCACCGGCTGGTGTACACCAACGCCATGCTCCGGGCGCGGGTCGGTACGTTCCCCATGGGGACGCCGATCAGGCGGGCGTATGCCGGGCCTTCCAAGGAGGACGACTTCGCCGTCTTCGACGAGGTCTACAGAACAGGCGCACCGAAGGAGCGCACGGGGGCACCGATCTTCGCCGCGCCGAGCCGCCGGACCGGGGAAGAGGAGTACATCACCTCCAGCCTCTCCCGTGTCTCCTTCGACGACGGCGAGCATGGGCTGCTCATCATCGTCATGGACGCGACCGAGCAGGTCACCACGGCGCGACGACTGCAACAGGTCGCCGACGAGCGGCGCCGCGTCCTGCGCCGCTACCAGAGCCTCATACGCGTCAGCGCGGACGTCATCTGGGTGGCCGATCTTCAGGGGAGGGTGATCGAGCCGAACCGCGCCTGGGAGCGGATCACCGGCCAGTCATGGGAGGAGAGCCGTGGCCACGGCTGGCTGGAGGCCATACACCCCGACGATCTCCCGGCCACCATCGCATCATGGCGGCGAGCGGTCAGCGATCAGGTCGAGTGCTGGAAGTGCGTCTACCGCGTGCGTACTGAGGACGGTTCTTTTCGGCATTTCGAGGCGCGAGGCGTCCCGGTGCGGCAGGACGGTCACGTGGTGGAGTGGGTGGGCACAGTCACCGACATCGAGGAGCAATGGCGGGGACAGCGCCGCAGGATGTTGCTCGACTCCGCCGCAGCGGCGACCACAGACGTGACGAACGTCGATGACCTGCTGGACGCGCTCGCGAACGTCGTCGTGCCCGAGCTGGCCGACGGGTGCGGCTTCTACTGGGTGATCGACCTGTCGGAGGACCTGTCGCGGGGCGGCGACTTCCTGCTGGAACGCGTGGCCACGGCCGTGCGTCCCGGCTTGCCGCGGTGGCCGCCGTTCAGCGGGGAACGCCACCCGCCGGGCGGCGGGATGGCGCGGGCGATCCGCCGCCGCCGGCTGTTCTGCGAGACCTTCCCTCGCGGGCAGCCTCCGGCGGACCTCTTGCCCACGGGCACCCGGACGTGGATCGAGGCCACTGAAGGCAACTGCGTCGCGGTGCTCCCCGTCGTGGTGGACGGGACGGTCGCCGCGGTGCTCACCGCCTCGACCACCGGTGACCGGCCGCCGATCAGTAAGGGCGATCTGGCTCTGCTGCGCGAGTTGATCGACGAGATGCAGGACCGGCTGAGCAACACGATGCGTTTTCAGCGCACCCACCGGATCGCGCTGGCGTTGCAGTACAGCCTGCTGGTGGAGCCGCCGCGCGTGCCGGGCCTGCAGATCATCGCACGCTACCGGGCCAGCCCGACCGCCGCCGAGGTGGGTGGCGACTGGTACGACTCGTTCGTGCTGCCCGATGGCGCCACCGTGCTGGTGATCGGTGACGTGGCGGGCCACGACCTGCGGGCCGCCGTCGTGATGGGCCAGCTCCGCACCATGCTGCGGGGCTTGGTCGTGGACCGTCAGGAGCCGCCGGGCCTCGTCCTGGCCCGGATGAACGCCGCGATGAAGGCCCTCTACGCGGAGGAGACGGCTTCGTGCGTGCTGGCCCGGGCCGAGCGGTGCGAGGGCGGCGGGTACGAGCTGAACTATTCGGTGGCGGGGCATCCGCCGCCGCTGCTGGTCACCGCCGGCGGCCAGACGCGCTTCCTGGACGCCGCCTGCAACCCGCTGCTCGGCGTCCCGTACGACACGCCGTGCATGTCGGCGCGGGAGCCGTTGCCCCCGGACAGCACGCTGCTGCTCTACACCGACGGCCTGGTCGAACGTCGGGGAGAGCATCTCGACAACGGCTTCGAGCGGCTGCGCGAGCGAGCCTCGGCGTTGGGCCCGATGCCGCTGGACATATTCTGCGACGACCTGCTGAGCTTCCTGCCGCGCCGGACCGACGACGACGTGGCCATGATCGCCCTGCGTTGCTCCCGGTCTTCCGCGGGCTACGCCGGTCCACAGTAGACGGGTGCGCCGGAGGTGCCGGCTGAAACCACTCCACACCTCGGTTGCGGCGCCCTCGGCGGATCACATGCGCGTATCAGGTGCGTCGTCACCCTTGCCCTCAGTCCTGCCGGGCCCGAAGGTCTAGGCATCGGGGAAGGAGACGAACGATGCGAGGGCCGCTGGTCGTCAAGCGGGCGCTCGGCGAGCCGTTGCTCCTCCTGGCCGCGTACGGCTCGATCCTGCTGACGACGACCACGCTGGTGGCGCTGACGATGTACGCCTCCTCCATCGCCGGCGCGGGTGTGCGCAGGGCGATGGAGACGGCCTCGTACCGCCAGACGACCACCACGATCAGCGCCCATGTCGACGCCGAGACCTTCCCGCAGTACGGCCGGATGGTGCGCGACGAGCTCGCCGCGGCCTACGGAGCGCCGCCGGCCGTCACCACCAGCCTGCGCTCGGACTCGTACGTCATGCCGGGGCAGGACGGCAAGGAGCTGCCCGAGCTGCTGCGGTTCGGCAGCCACGACGGGCTCGACCGGCACGCCCGGCTGGTCGCGGGCAGGTGGCCGCGGACCGGCGGGCAGGCCGTCGAGGCGGCGATCTCGGAGCCGGCGGCCGCGGCAACCGGGTTCGAGCTCGGCGGGGAGTTCGTCACGAAGGCGCGGCTCGACGGGCGCGCGGTCCAGGTCCGCGTCGTCGGCGTCTTCCGGCTCGACGACCCCGTGGGTGAGCGCTGGGCCGGTGAGGAACTGCTGAGCAGGGGCGTGGAGCGCGGCGAGTACACCACGTACGGGCCTGTGATGGTGACGCAGGAGACGTTCGTCGCGCGCTTCGCGACCGGCGTGAGGGCCGTCTGGGCGGCCGAGCCGGATCTCGGCGCGCTGACGCCCGAGCGGCTGCGCCCGCTGGCCGAGGCCGTCGGCCGGGTGGGCGAGCGATTGGCGACGGCCGGCTGCGTGAACTGCCTGATCGCCAGCGATTTGCCCGAGCTCCTCAGCCGGCTCGACACCGCGTCTCTGGTGGCTCGCTCCATGGTGCTGATCCCGGTGCTGCAACTGCTGCTGCTGGCCGGGTACGCGCTGATGCTCACCGCGCGGCTGCTGGCCGACCACCGCCGCATGGAGGTGGCGTTGCTGCGCTCGCGCGGCGCGGGCACGGCGCGGCTGGCGGCGCTGGCGGGTTGTGAGGCGCTGCTGGTGGCGGTCCCGTGCGCGATCGTGGCGCCGTTCCTCGGGCCGCCGCTGCTCGCGTTGATCGGCTTGCTGCCCTGGATCAGGGCCTTGGGGGTACGCCTGACGCCGGCGGCCGATCTCGGCACGTTCCTCGTGTCGTTCGGCGTGGCGCTCGCCGCGGCCGTGCTGCTGGCGCTGCCGGCCGTGGCGGGCGCGCGGCGCACGTACGTGGAGGAGCAGTCGGCGCGCGGGCGCGGCGGCCGGCGCGGGCTGATCCAAGGGTCGGGCGCGGACCTGGCGCTGCTGGCGGTGGCCGCGCTGGCGATCTGGCAGCTCCAGCGCTACGGCGCGCCGGTCACCGCGACGGCGGCGGGCGGGCTCGGCATCGACCCGCTGATCATCTCCGGGCCGGCCCTGGCCCTGCTCGCGGGCGGCCTGCTGGGGCTGCGGCTGGTGCCGCGCGTGTCGCGGCTGACCGAGCGGCTGACCTCGCGCCGGCCCACCCTCGCCCCCGCGCTGGGCGCCTGGCAGGTCAGCAGGCGGCCGCTCAAGTACGCCGGCCCCGCGCTGCTGCTCACCATGGCGATCGCGATCGGCGTCGTCTCCATGGCCACCACCTCCACCTGGCAGGCCTCGCAACGCGACCAGGCCGATCACCAGGCGGCGGCCGACCTGCGCCTGTCGGGGCCGTCCGAGGGGCCCGAGCTGGGGGCGCTCGGCCGTGGCACGGCGTTCACGACGCTGCCCGGCGTCACCGCCGCCTCCCCCGCCTTCCGGGCGCCGACCGCGGTGGGCGGCGAGAGCGCGCTGCTTCTCGCCCTGGACGCGGGCAGGCTCGACGAGCTGTTCCGCCTGCGCCCCGACCTGTCGGCGCGGACGGTGGAGCAGCTGTCCGCGGCGCTCGCCGGAGATCGGGCGCGCCGCCTGGAGCTGCCCGGACGGCCGCGCGCCCTCACCGTGCGGGTCGAGTCACGCGCCGCCGTGCCGGCCCGGCTGGTGCTGTCCGACGCGCTGGGCGTCTGGCGCGACCTGCCGCTCGGCGACCTGCGGGAGGGTGGCAACCGGATCGAGCTCGACCTGGCCCCGCTGGCCGGACGCGCCGGCACGATCACCTACCCGCTGTCGGTACGCGGCCTCGTGGCGGGCGAGCAGGCCGGCCTGAGGCTGACCGGGCTGAGCGCGGACGGCCGGGACATGCCGGTGGCCGGGGCCGTCGCTCACCCGCAGGGCGTGATCGCCTTCGGGCCGTCGCGGGAGCCCGGGCCGCTGCCCGTGGTGCTCACTTCCGGCCTGGCCGCCACGCTCAAGCTGGACGTCGGGCAGAGCGGGCCCGTCCGCCTCGCCGGCCGGGTCGTGCGGGTCGAGGTCGCCGGCATCGTGACGAGCATGCCCACGAGCGCCCCGGACCAGCAGTCCGTGCTCGCCGACTGGGAGGCGCTGCAGGCGTACGAGCTGGCCGCGGCGCAGCCGTCCCGGCCCGCCACCGAATGGTGGCTCGCCGCCGCCGACACCGCGCCCGCGCGGGAGATTCTCCGCCGTAACCCCCAATGGGACGTGACCGCGGTCGACCGGCGGGAGCTGGCGGCCAAGCTGCGCGACGATCCGCTGGCCGGCGCGCTGCAGGGGGCGCTGACCCTGGGGTTCGCCGCGGCGCTGGGGTTCGCGCTGCTCGGGTTCCTGATGAACGCCGTGGTCGCGGCGCGGGAGCGGCGGGCCGAGTTCGCCGTGCTGCGGGCGCTGGGCACCGGCTCCCGACAGGTGCTCGGGATGCTGGCCACGGAGCAGGCGTTCGTCATCGGGCCGTCGCTCGTGGCCGGCACCGCGCTCGCCGCGGTCGTCGGGAACCTGGTGGTCCCGCGCGTCGTACTGACCGGGCAGGCGTCGGCGGTCACGCCCGGCGTGCTGTTCCACATTCCGTGGGCGGCCGTCGCCGCGATGCTGGCCCTGGTGACGGCGGTGCTGGTCGCGATCGTCGCCGGACCGGCCCGGCGCGGGTGGCGGGGACAGACCTTGGAGGAGCGGTGAGAATCCCCTTGGGCGTCCGGGCGCACGCGGGCACGTTGGCGCTGCTCGTCGTGCTGACGGCGGTCGCCTGCCTGCTCGTCGCCGGGCTGCCCAGGACGATGCAGGCGTCGTTCGACGAGGCGCTGCGCCGGTCGCTGACCGAGGCCGCCGCGGTGCGGACCGACCTGACGGTCACCGGGGCTCCGGCGCTGCCCCCCGGTGAGCTGCGCTCACGCGCGGAGTTCGAGGGCGGCGACCTCGGCTGGCGCCGGCTCCTCCCGGCGGCGCTGCGGCCCCTGATCGGGTCCGGCGGCCACATCAGCGCCAAGACCTCCCGCACGCCCGTCAACGAGACGAGCTTGACCCGCACCTTCGTCAACCTCGGCTGGCTGTCCGACGCCGGCCGGCGCGTGGACTGGGTGCAGGGCCGCGCGCCCGGCAAGCCGTCCACCATGCGGTACCTGGGTACGACGATCCCGGTCATCGAGGTGGGCGTCGTGGAGGAGGCCGTGGCCCGGATGGGGCTGCGCGTCGGCCAGACCAAGATGCTCGGCGAGAGCGTGCACACCGCCGCGAAGATCGTCGGCGTCTTCAGGGCCAGGAACCCGGCCGACCGCTCCTGGAGCCACGACGCCGATGTCCTGCACGTCACCAGGGTCGTGCCGGTGGACGGGCCGGAGGAGTTCCACACGACGACGCTGATGTCGGACGACGGGCTGAGCGCGCTGACCAACAAGGCCGGTACCCTGGCCTACCGCTGGGTCCTCCCCCTCGACGGGCGGGCCGCGAGCGCCCTGGACGTGCTGGGCGTCGAAGCCGCGGTCGCCGAGTTCCGGCGGCAGGTGGACATCCGGGGGACGGGCAGCACCAGCTACCGCCTGGTCACCGGGCTGCCCCAGCTGTTCGCCGCATTCCTGGTCGCGTTGTCCGCCGCGCGGACCGTCATGTACCTGGTGCTCGGCGGCCTGCTGGCGGTCGCGCTCGGCGTGATCGCGCTGGGCGTGCGGCTGCTGACGGACCGGATGGAGCGCACGATGGCCCTGGCGCGGGCGCGCGGCGCCTCGCTGTGGCAGGTGGCGGCGGCCGGGGCCGGACTGACCGCGCTCACGGTGGGGCCCGCGGCCCTGGCCGGGTACGCCCTGTCGTTCTTCCTGCCGGGGCCCGTGCTGCCGATCGTGCACCTCGGACCGGCGCTCGTGCTCGTCACCGCCGTGGCCTTCGCCATGGCACGCCTGACGCTCGCGCATCGCACGCCGCTGCGCGAGCGCCGTGCGGACCTGGTCATCGCCCGGCCGTCCGCGCGGCGGGTGACAGTGGAGGCGCTGGTCGTCGTGCTCGCGCTTGCGGGGGCGTACCTGCTGACGGCCAGGGGGCCGTCCGGCACCGCGCAGCAGGATCCGTTCCTGCTGCTGATCCCGGTCGCGCTGACGCTCGCGGCCGCGCTGATCACCCTGCGGTGCTACCCGTACCCGCTGCGGCTGCTCGTCCGGCTGACCGCGCGGGGGCGGGCGGCCCTGCCGTTCCTGGGCCTGACCAGGGCGGCCAGAGAGCGGTCCACGGGCGCGCTGCCGGTGCTGATCCTGCTGCCCGCACTGAGCCTGTCGGTGTTCGCCGCGGTGGTCCACGACGGGATCACCACCACGCAGCGGCTCGCGTCCTGGCAGAAGGTGGGCGCGCCGATCAAGCTGACGTCGGTCGCGAACATCCCGCCCGACGCCATCGAGCGGGTACGCCGGGCCCCCGGGGTCGAGCAGGTGGCGCTCGCGCTGACGGGCCGGGTGCAGATCGGGGCCACCGGGGAGCGGCCGTACGCCGTCGCCGTGGACCTGGAGCAGTGGCGGCGGGTCAACGAGGATGCGCCCATCAGCCTGCCCGCGCTGTCCGGGGACACCTCCGCGCTGCTCTCGCCCGCCGTGGGCGGCCGGGGCGCCTTCGAGATCATGTGGCTGTCGCCGGTGCGGTTGACCGCCCAGGGCGTGATCGACTCGGTGCCCGGTTTCTACTCCAGCGGGCAGTTCGTCCTCGTGTCGCGGGAGGTGCTGCCCTGGCCGGCGGCTGACACGTTGCTGATCAAGGGCGACATCTCGCCCGTCGAGCTGGCGCGGCTGGTCCCGTCGGGCGCCGTCGAGACGCAGGAGGCGGCGCTGGCGGCCATCCAGGCCGACCCGCTCACCGGGACGGTCCGCACGACGATGGTCGTGGTGACGGTGGCGCTGGGGGCGTACGCGCTGGTCGCGATCGTCCTGTCGCTGGCCGTCGGCGCGGCCGGGCGGGCCAGGGAGGTGTCGCTCCTGCGTACGCTCGGGCTGTCCGACCAGCAGGCCCGGCGGCTGACCCTGCTGGAGTCGCTGCCCGTCGTCCTCGTCACGGCGCCGGTGGGCCTGGCTCTGGGTCTGGCCCTGCCGGCCGCGCTCGGGCCGGGCGTGGACATGTCCGCGTTCGCCGGTGACCTGCCCGTCGCCGATCACCCGCCTGGCCTGCTCACGCCCGTGGCGCTGGCGGCCGGGCTGGGGCTGTGCGCCGTGCTCGGGGCGTACGCGCACACCGCCATGAGCCGCCGCCGCAACCTCGACGCCGCCCTCCGCGTGGGCGACCCCTGAGCCGTGGCGCGGCTGCTCGGCATCAGCCGCAGCGGCCCACGATGGCGGCAGCCACTCGCCGGTGCCAACCCCCTCGCTCGGCCGACGAGTACGCAGCGAGCTCCACCGCGGGTTCGATCCCATGCCGACCTGGACCTCCCTCCCCTTCCCCGCAGGCCCAGGACCCTACGCTCATGGCCACAAGGCGATCCCCCCGCGCTGGAGGCCTTCATGTCCGAGGCTGCGCTACGGACCGAAACCCGCCACGACGAAGCCATGGCCGCCGCGCGGCGGGCAGGGGTGGTCTGGCGGGCCTACGCCGGCGCGGCGCGGCACCTGTTCCGGCTCGTCGTGCCGAGCTTGCTGATGTTCGTGCCGATGGGCGTGCTCAGCCTGGCCGGGCTGGCGACGGTGACGGATGAGTCGGCGGCCCAGGTCAACGGTGAGTTCCAGCTGCTCGGCGAGCCGGGGTGGCCCCTGCTGGTGTGGACGCTGGTGGCGTTGCTCGCCTCGCTGGCCGGGCAGGCCGTGGTCGTGCCCGCGACCGTGGTGCTCGCCGCCGGGCTGCTGACCGGCAGGCCCGTCACCACGTCCGCGGCGATGCGGGCCACGATGCGGCGGTGGTCGCCGCTGTTGTCGCTCACACTGCTGGGCGCGCTCGTGTTCGTGGTGATTGCGGCGGCCGGTCTCGGCATGCTGCTGTGGATCGAACACCTGCTGGGGGCGTTCCTCGTGATGGTGCCCCTGGCGCTGCTCGCGATGCCGTGCCTGCTGGCCGTGGCGATCGTGGTCCTGGAGGGAGCATCTGCGGGGAGCGCGCTCCATCGTGCTTACCGGCTGCTGCGCGCGGTAGGGCCGACGAACGGCGGCCTCTGGTCGGGCGCGTTCACGCTGGCCTTCGGCGTGCTGATCCTTCCCGCGGCGGCCCAGCAAGCGGTGCTGTGGGGCGCGTCGGGAAACCCCCTCGCGCACGGTGTAGCGACCTCCGTCCTGGGCCTGGCCACCCCGGCGTTCCAAGGGACGGTGATCGCCCGCCTGCTCCTGCACCGCCTGGCGATCCGGCGCCTGGTCACGGAGTTCGGGCAGATCGTCGAGCGCCTGCCCGAGTGCGGGGCGAGCCCGCTCAGGCCGGTGCGGGTAGTGGGAGCGCTGCTGTTGCCTGGCCTGCTGTACGGCGGCACGATGCTGGTCAATCCGTTCGGCTGGCTGGAGGTCACCCAGACGGTCGTCACCGCCTCCTGGAGCCGCGAAGGGGCATCGGAACCGCAGCCGGACGGTCGTCCGAAGCCGACCGTCAGCGGGTGGGACCTGCAGGCCATTCACGCGGGCGAGGGCGGGCGGATGGTCATGCTGATGGACTCCTTCGCGCAGGCCAAGCTGCTGACCTGCACCGACAGCACCTGCGCAGGCACCCGTTACGCCTGGGCCGAGCCGGTCGGCGCCGCTGAGACGCCAAGGGCGCCCGCCGCCCGGCTGGTCGGCGGGCGGCTCGTCGTCGCGACGTGGGCGCAGACCGAGGACAGGATCGTGGCGATGACGCAACATCCCTACGGCGGCCTGATGCTCGCCCAGGTGCGCCCGCTGCCGGGGCAGGACGGCGAGATGCTCTCCGTCACCAGGTGCGACGATCCGGCCTGTACCAGCCCGCGCACGAAGGACGTCGCCAAGCTGCCCTTCAGCACCTCGTCCTATCAGGATCGCGGACTCGTGATCGGCGTGGCCCCCGTGGCCGATCCCGTGGTCCTGCGCTTCGACGAGGACACGGGGGCCATCTCCGTCATCACCTGTGAGGATCACGAGTGCGCCAGGATGCGTGTGGAGCAGCCGGTCAAGGGCGGTGAGACCTGGCGCCACGAGGAATACCGCGATCGGTCCGGCGCGACCATGGCGATCCGGTACGACGGCCGCCCGGTGATCGCCTACCGGGATTCGGCCGACGGATCGATCAGATTGCTCGACTGCCGTAACCAGGCGTGCTCCCAGGCCGACACGGCCGTGCTGTCCGCGCCCGGCCAGGACCACCTGGCACCGGCCCTCGTGCTGGATGCTTCCGAGCGCGCGCTGGTGGCCTACCAGGACCTGGACCGCGAACAACTCGTCGTCGCCGCCTGCACGGGGACGCGCTGCACGCACACGCCGGTGGCGAAGATGCGCAACTCCCCGGGCTTCGGCCTGGCCATGACACTCGACGGACGTGGCCGACCAGTGATCGCTTGGATGGACGGCAGCCCCTACTACGACGATTGGCACCTGGTCGTCACCGTCCCCCACAGCATCCCCTGACGACCGGTCGAGTTCCGGACATCGTGAGCGATCCAGGAACGAGCCGGCCCCGTGCAGCGGGCCGTGCCGCCCGGGGGGTGCTCCCCGCGCCTGCCGTCGCGCCCGACCGGTACGGCGTCGGGTTCGTCATCGCCCATGACGCGCCCCGGCTCTGCTATGCGCTGGCCTGCTGGTGGGCCGAGAGGAACGAGGTCCACCAGCGCATCCTGTCCGCGCCGGCCGACCGGCCTGAGCACCTCGCGCCGCACCCGAGCGAGGCGGCCGGATGCGTGTGGGAGCTGAGCGTCACCGATTTCGAGCGGCGCGCCTGGATCACGCACGTCCTCGCCAACCCCGGCGGCCCGGACCTGGACGCCTACCTCGCACAGGAGTACGACGACGATGTCTGAGAAGAGCCCGCGTGAATGCCTGGAACGTTTCGCCGACGCCTGGGCCAGGCGCGACGTCGGCGGTCTGCTGGAGCTGATGACCGAGGACGCGGTCTACGCCGCGTCCGTCGGCCCCGAGCCGGGCCGCACCTTCCGCGGCCATGCCGAGCTGGCCGACGGCTTCCGTGCCATGTTCGAGCACGATGCCGGCGCGGTCATCGAGCAGGGCGAGCCGCTCGTGAACGGCGCATGGGCCGTGTGCACCTGGACGTACCACCTCGTGGCCGATGACGGCTCGCCGTACTGCGAGCACGGCATCGACCTGTGGCGTTTCAGCGACGGGAAGATCTGCCTCAAGGACGCCTACCGGAAGACCCGCGGCCGACTCACAGGCCGCTGTCCGGTGAGCCGGCACGCGCTGACGGGGCGGTGCGCGCGGCGCGGCGGCGTTCGGTGAGACGGCGGGCCTTGGCCGTGGTGCCGCAGTCTGCCATGCGGCACCAGCGGCGGGAACCGTTGCGGCTCTGGTCGAGGAACAGCCACCCGCAGCCGCCTTCGGCCACGGGGCAGCGGCGTACCCGGGTCAGGTCGGCCGTCCGCAGCACGTCGAGGGCGGCTTCGGCGGCCCGGTCGGGGATCAGCAGGGCCGGTACGGTGCCGTAGGTGAGCCGGATCTGTGGAGGGTCACCCCTGTCGAGCACCAGCGTTGCTCGGGCGGCCGCCCCGGACCACCGTTCGTGCAGCCCGACCAGCGCGGCGCCGGCGGCGATCGGGTCGCCCTCGGTGGGGGAGCCCGGGTCATCCGTCGCTCCGCCGTCGGCGGGGTGGATCGCTGCGAGCATGACGAGATGCAGCTGCTCCCGGATGTCTCGCACGGCGGCGAGTCCGGCGTGTGCCGCTGCGGGATCGTCGCGCCAAGCCTGACCCACCCGGTCGGCCTCCGCGTCGTTGATCAGGCCTACCCTCGGCGTCCAGCGCAGTAGGGCGGAGGTGTCGGACAGGAAGTCGTGGGGCGGGTCGCCGTCGATCGGTGCCCCGCGTTCGAGGGTGTTGACCAGGTCGAGTGCGGGGTGCCCGCCGACCAGCGGCAGCCGGCACACGTCGAGTGGCATACCAGGAACGCTACCACCTAAAGCGTTGATGGGGGTTGCCGAGCTGGGCATCGGATCACGTGACCCGGGTGTCCTCGGTCAGGGGCTCGGCGGTGGTCGCCGGCGCGGCGTTCCGCCGGCTGGAGAAGAGTGGCTCGGCCAGCGCGATGGCGAAGGCCACCGAACTGAGCAGCGCCCCGACGAGTGCCGTGCTGTGCACGCCCGGACCGGGCAGCAGCACGCTGCCGAAGAGCGCGCCCGCGGTGATGCCCGTGTTGAACGCCGTGGAGGTGCCGGCGCTCGCCATGACGGACTCGCCCGGCGCGTACACGAGCACCCGCGAGCCCAGTGCGGCGGTCAGGCCCGCCAGCGTGAAGCCGGACAGGGAGATCATGATGATGGTCGCGACCTGGGAGGAGCCGAACGCGTACTGCCCGGCGAGCGCCAGCGCCTGCAGGCCGATGAGCCCCGTCATGGTGAGCCAGCCGTGGCGGTCGATGAGACAGCCGACCGCGACCACGCCGGCCAGGCCCGCGATCCCGCGCGCCAGCAGGAGCGGGCCGATCGACGACTCGGCGAAGCCGGTCACGCCGGTCAGGAACGGGCTGATGTAGGTGAACGCCGTGAACGCACCGGTGATCGCTGTCGCCGTGGTGGCCACGATCGACAGATACCGGCCGCGATCGGGTGCGCTGCCCCGGTCGGCCGCCCCCTGCCCGGGCGGCGTGTTGGGCAGCACGGCGGCCACCGTGACGAGTACGAGCAGGCCCAGGCCGCTGAGCGCCAGGAACGCCACCCGCCAGTCGGTCAGCTGGCCGAGCCACGTGCCGGCCGGGATGCCGGCCAGCGCGGCGGTGGAGGCGCCGGCGTACAGGATCGACAGGGCCCGGCCGCGCACCTCGGCCCGGAACAGGCCGGCGGCGGCCGGCGTCACGACGGCCCAGAACAGCGCCTGGCTCAGCGCCGTCACCATCCGGGCACCCATGAGCAGCCAGTAGTCCCACGCCACGGCTGACACCAGGGTCGCCACCACGAATACGGCTAACAGGACGCACAGCAGCCGCCGTCGAGGCAGCCGGCGAGTCAGCCGCGTGAGTGGCAGGGACACCACCACGATGATCAGGCCGTACCCGGTGACCAGCAGCCCGACCGCTGACGCGCTGGTCCCGAGATCCGTCGCGATCAGGGGGAGCAGGCCGATCGGCAGCGCCTCGGTGGTCACGTAGAGGAACACGGCCAGGGTCAGGGCGATCAGAGTGAGGATCGCCGTCTTGCTTCCGAACCGATCTCGCACGCTGCCTCCTCGGTCGGGCCACCATCGTCATGCGTTATAGGAGTAGCTCGATCACGCCGACCATCGTGGATTTCCCTTGTCAAGCACGAACATAGCTGCCTGCGTGCTACCAGTCAACCGAATTTAACCGGTACCGATTCCGAGCGGCGGGCCGCACTGTCGGCCGGGCTCCGGGGGCTGGCGCGACGGCGATGCTCGGGGCGCCGGGAGGTGCGGGGTCGTGTGCTCGGTCAGTCGACGACGGCGGTGGCCTCCACCTCGACCAGGTGCTCGGGGGTGTGCAGCGCGACGACGCCGATCAGTGTCGCGGGCGGCACCGGCGTGGTGCCCAGGCGGTCCGCCGCGCGGGCCACGCCGTCGAGGAACGTGGCCATTTTGTCGGGGGTCCAGTCGACGACGTAGACGGTCAGACGTACGACGTCGTCGAAGGTGGCTCCGGCCCCCGCCAGGGCGGTGGCGACGTTGAGGTAGCACTGCTCGACCTGGGCGGCGAGGTCGCCGGCGCCGACGGTGACGCCGTCGGCGTCCCAGGCGACCTGGCCGGCGAGGAAGACGTGCCTCGTGCCGGTCGCGACGGCGACCTGCCGGTAGGCATCCACCTGGGGGAGGCCGTCGGGGTTGATCAGGGTGATGGCCATGGGCGTCTCCTCGATGCCGTGACCGCTGGGCCGGGTGCCTTCGGCAGCGGTTTCTTGCGGTTACTGGGAAACCGTAGGAGAGTCAACGCTGACGTGGAAGAACGCACTTTTCGGTGACGGAGGAACCTCATGGTGACCACCCAGTTCAGCGGCTCGGCGGAGGACGCCGACATCTCCCGCGCGGACTCCCTGGCGCGCGAGATCTTCTCGGACGTCGCCAACAAGTGGGCACTCCTGATCATCGAGACGCTGGGTGACCGCACCCTGCGGTTCAGCGAGTTGCGTAACGGGCTTGAGGGCATCAGCCACAAGATGCTCACCCAGAATCTCCGGATGATGGAACGCAACGGCCTGGTCGAGCGGGAGGTGCACCCCACGGTCCCGCCGCGGGTCGAGTACACGCTGACCGGGCCCGGACGCGCCCTGCGCGCGACCGTCGACCTGATGTGCGGCTGGACCCAGCAGTACCTGGGTCACATCGAGGCGTCGCGCCGCAGGTTCGACGGCTGAAGGGCCGCCTGCCCCGTCAGGCGCTCGGCGGCTTCCGGGCAACTGAGTTGGCCTGCGGATCCTCGCCTCCTGGGCGCTCGGCGCGGAGCGCTGGCCCGCTCTCGCCGGGACGAGGGTCGACGACCACGGCGTCCGCGCCGGGCGTACCGAGGAAGTGACCGCGCGGGGGTCAGAGCTGTGAGCCGCCGCCGTCGACGGCCAGCTCGGCGCCGTTGGTGTAGGTCGCTCGTTCTCGCCGCCGAGCGCCGGGGAGAGGGTGGGAGTGCCAGGGCTACCCGGCGTGTGCCGGCCGTTCGTACGGTGAAGTCATCAGGTCCTGTCGAAACGGCGCATCACCGGAAGGACTTCTCATGACCGCCAACAGGCTCGGGCAATTTCTGCGCGCACGCCGCGCCGCAGCCGACCCCGTGGACCACGGGCTGCCCGTAGGTCAGCGCCGCACACCTGGGCTGCGCCGCGAAGAGGTGGCGATGCTGGCCGGCGTGTCGACCGACTACTACATCCGGCTGGAGCAAGGCCGTGACAAGCACCCCTCGCCGCAGGTCGTCGAAGCGCTCGCCCGGGCGCTCGGCCTGAGCGCGGACGCCGCCGACCACCTCCGCACGCTGGCCGGCCCGGCGCCGCCGCGCAGACGGGCCAAGCGCACGGAGTACGCCGACGCCGCTCTGATCCGCCTCATGGACGGCTGGCACACCACCCCGGCGCTCATCTTCGACCGCTACCTCAACCAGCTGGCCGCCAACCCGCTGGGCGAGGCGTTGTTCGACTGGATGGGCGAGGAGACGAACGTGGTCACTTCGGTGTTCCTCCTCCCCGCGGCCCGGACCTTCTACCGCGACTGGGAGCTCACCGCCGAGAACTGCGTCGCCGCGCTGCGCGCCACCGCCGGCGACGATCTGGACGATCCGGCCCTGCGCACCCTGGTCGGCGAGCTGTCGCTGAAGAGCGCGGACTTCGCCCGCCTGTGGGCTCGCCACGACGTGCGCGGCAAGACCGCGGAGATCAAGCGATTCCACCACCATCTCGTCGGTGACCTGGAACTGAGCTACCAGTCGCTGACCGTCAACTCCAGCCCGGGCCAGCAACTGCTCGTCTACCAGGCCGAACCGGGCAGCCCTTCGGCCGACGCCCTGGCCGTGCTGGGCAGCTACCGGCTCCCGGCCGCCCGCCCCGCGAAAGAACGGCAGGCATGAAGGGCAGCCTTTCGGTCACGCTGGCCGCCGCCTCAGCCCTCGCCCTCGCCGCGTGTTCCGCACAGCGGGACGCGGCCCCACCCCGTACCGCCATCATCGTTCAGGAGCCCTCCATGACGCCCACCAGTCAAACCGCCCACCCGTATGTGGGCATGTGGGTCACCGCCGACGGCCACATCCGCCAGGAACTGACCTCTGACGGCCGCTACGACGAGGCGCGCGGCACCCGCAAGAGCGCCTACACCGGCCGGTACACCGTCACCGGCAACAAGATCGACTACGTCGACGACACCGGCTTCACCGCCGACGGCGTCTTCGTCGACGCCGACACGCTGCACCACGGCGGCATGATCTTCTACCGCGAGCGCTGACCCGGCCGTCACTCGCTCCCGGGCACCTGGACAACGCCGTCTTGTCCCGCCTGATCGGCAGGGCGCAGGCGGACCAATTTGACCATTCGGTCATTTGGTGCGGAATCATCCGGCAGGATGATCAACCGTTGGTCCCCCCGGATGGCGGGAGACGGTTGAGAAGGGTGGCTGCATGCGCAAGTCGACGACGATCCTCCTTGGCGCGGCACTGTCGGTCGGAGGGCTCATGGTCAATCCCGCGTACGCGGCCGCCTCCGCCGTCACCCCGGAGCGGGTGTGCGGTTCCGGCTTCGCCCGGGTCGCCCACAGCAAGCAGGCCGTGAAGACCTCCTCCAAACGTGTCCTCGGTTACGTCTACCTGCTGTACAACCGCAGGACCGGCTATAACTGCGTCACCACGATCAAGACCTCGAACGTCGGCACCCGCACCTTCGTCATGGCCACGATCACGACGCAGACGCGGGGGGCCAACTCACGCGCGAGCGGCGAGAACGAGGGCCGGAGCGTCAAGCACTACCTGGGACCGGTGAAGACCTACGGCAAGGGCCGGTGTGTCAGCTACATGGGGAGGATTCGGGATGACGGCCGCAATGCCGCCGAAGGCAAATCGCGCTGGAAGTCCTGGGGCAACTGCGGCTGAGCCGGGTTCGGCCGCCGCCTTCCGCGAAGCCGCAATAACGCACCTCACGGACGACTTCTGACCGAACGACCGGCGAAACGCGGAGGCCGATCACGGGCATAAGGCGTGTCGTCACGGGCCACGACCACGAAGGGCATGCGGTGTTCGTCTCGGACGCCCAGGTCGAGGCGACCACCGTCCAGTTGTTCACCTCGAGCTATCACGAGTCATGGCGGGCGGACGCTCCGCCGACGTTTCCCGATGAGGGCGTCAACGGCCCCAAGACCACGTTCTTCCCGCCCAGGGGCGGTTACCGGTTTTCATCATGACGCTGCCGCCCGGCGATCACAGCGCGTCCGGAGAGGTCGACGTCGAGGCCGGGCTGCGCGAGATGGAGGAGAAACTGCCCGGCATCACCGGCTGGCTCGAGCCGGACGACCCGGGCATGCACCGTACCGACACCGTCGACATGGAACTGGTGATCCCGGGCGAGCTCACCCTGGAACTCGACGACGGGGCGGAGAAGACGCTGTATCCCGGGGACGTCATCGTCCGGAACGGCACCCGCCATCGCTGGCACAACCGCGGCACGGAACCGGTCGTCATGGCCTGCGTGGTCGTCGGAGCGTCCCGCGCCTGAGCCGGTGTCTCAGGAGTCCGATGACACGACCGCGGGGAATGTCAGGTGACGCGCCGGGCCCACCGTCCAGGGCCGGAGTTTCTCGGGGTTGCGTACTGCCCAGATGTGCTTGATCCGGTCGGTTGCGACGTCGAACGCCACCACCATCACGGTGACGCCGTCTCGCCGGGCGACCAGACCGGGCTGACCGTTGACAGTGCGTTCCAGGAGCGTCAGGTCGGGCACCCAGCCGGCGATGTCCACGGCGTAGCGTGCGATCCGCTCGGCGCCTTCGACGGCGCGGAGTACGGCGTTGACGACACCGCCGCCGTCGGCGATCGCCGTGGCGTCGGGGTCGAGCAGGCCGATGAGGGCGTCGATGTCCTTGGCCTCCCAGGCCTGCTTGAACTCCCTGACGATGCCGGAGCGCCGGGCCGCCGGGGCCGGGGGAGCCTGCGACTCGCGGACGCGGCGGCGGGCCGACCAGGCCAGCTGGCGGCACGCCGCCGGCGTACGGCCGACGATCTCGGCCACTTCCGCGAAGGAGTAGCGGAAGACGTCGTGGAGGATGAGGGCGACGCGCTCGGCCGGGGTCATCGACTCCAGCACCACGAGGAAGGCCATGCTGATCGACTCGTCGAGGGTGACCCGGTCGGCCGGGTCGACGGCGCCGCCCGACCGCCCGTTGATCCACTCCGTACGGTCCTCGGGGAGCGGCTCCGGGAGCCATTCGCCCACGTAGCGCTCCCGCCGGGCCCGGGCCGAGCCCAGCACGTCGAGGCAGATGCGGCCGGCGACCTTCGTCAGCCAGGCGCCGGGGGACTCGATGGCCTCCTGCTGCCGACGCGACATGGCGTACCAGCGGGCGTACGTCTCCTGCACGACATCCTCCGCGTCGGCGAGGGAACCCAGCAGCCGGTACGCGAGACCGATCAGCCGACGTCCTTCGCCCGTGATCGGATCGGGCCCGCTGTGTTCTGGCTCGGTCATGGTGCCGACGACTCCCTCTGTCGCATCGCCCTCACCAGAACGACGTGACAGCGCACCGAAGTGTGAGCCGTCGCCTGACATTCACGGCGGTCGTGTCGTCGGACTACTGAGACACCATCCAGCACCGTAGAGGAGCCCACCCATGTTCTTGCGTGTCGCGATCGCCTTGCAAACCGTGTCCCTCTTCGCCGCGCCGATCACCGCCGGTCTGTTGCTGACCTCGCCCGCCGGACGGACATTGCACAGCGTATCGGCGTACGGGGTGTTCACCGTGGCGGTGGTGCACCTCGTCACCGCGATCCTGGTGTGGCGGCCGGGCGGCGGCTCGCCCAGGCCCATCCTGTACGCGGCCGTGTTCCTGGGGCTCACGCTGGCGCAGATAGCCCTGGGCATCGCGCACCTGACGGCCCTGCACGTTCCGCTGGGCGCGCTGATGTTCGGCATGAGTCTCCTTCAGCTCAGCCGGGTTCCGACGCGTGAAAGCGCCGTCCTGCCGGTGCGGTGACGGGCAGGGCGGCTCAGTCGGGGTGGGCGATCAGCAGGAGCCGAGCATGCTGTTCAGCGCCGACTTCTCGGCGCTGTCCACGCTGGACCATGTGGTCGATGTCGACGTCGGAGGCGGCGGTCCAGGTGGCGCCGTCGTACGGGGAGTGCCAGCGGCCGGCGGTGGCGGCGCAGGAGGAGCTGGTCACGACGTTGCTGCCGTCGCGCTTGAGCACCTGCTCGCGGGTGTCGCAGGCGCCGGAGATGGTGATCCAGTGCGGGAACAGGTCGCGGTTGTAGGTGGAGGCGTGCGACTCGGCGGCGACGGTCAGGGCGGCCAGTCGGGAGGCGGCGGTGCTCGCCGAGGGGATGCCGGGCGGGGTGGCGGAGGCCGGACTGGCGGTGGTGATCGCGGCGAGGGCGAAGGCGGTGAGGGTGGCGGAGATGACAGACACGACTCGGCGCATGGCCTGCGAGTCCCTTTCTGGCCGGTGTCCTCGGCCAGGGAGGGG
>NZ_SMKQ01000065.1 GCF_004348995.1 Nonomuraea terrae | reverse complement strand
GTCGGGGACGGAGACGCGTCCTGGCCTGAGGCGTTCGGGATGGGCGGGGCCGAGTCGAGGTTCTGCTCGGCGGCGTCCACCGACGCCTGGGTCACCTCCGGCGCCTCGCCCAGCTTGTCCTCCGGCAGCGGAGTGAGCTTGGCGCAGGCCGACGGGTAGCGGTCGCAGTAGCTCGTGGCGGTGCCGACGGTACGGGCGTTCAGCATCGCGTGGCCGACGGCGCGGGCGAGCGTGTCGGTGGCGGCGTTGAAGACCTGGTTGAGCCGGCGGGAATCGGCGGGGTTGTTCACCCGCAACGGGGTGCCGGTGCCGGTCGACATGGCGAAGATCGTGTCACCGTCGCCCAGCGTGTGGATCGGGCTGATCGCGCGGGCCAGCCCGTCGTGGGAGTTGCCCGCCATCCGAGCCGCCGCCGCCTTCTCCAGCGGGGCGTTCGTGGCCACCACGGCGATCGTGGTGTTCATCGGCAGGGCGTCCGTCCCGGCCTCGGCCCGGCACTCCTTCGCCTTCGGCGTCTGCAGCCCCCGGAACTCACCGGCCAGCTCGTACCGGGCGGCGAACAGCGAGCAGTCCCGAGGGTCCACCGGCGAACCGGCCGCGTTCACCACCACGATCGCCCCGACCACCACGCCGTCGTCGAGCACGACGCTGGCGGTGCCGACACCGCCCTTCATGCCGCCGGCGCGGGCGCCCGCGCCCCCGCCGACGACGCCCTGCCGTACCGGCCCCTCCTTGGCGGCCTCGGCGGCCAGGTAACCCCAGGCAGGCGATGTACGGGCCTTGAAGTCGCCGCCCCGGCCGAGGTCGTAGATGTCGGCGGCGGGGACGATCGGCGCGACCCCGGACCCGACCGGGACGCCCTCCCCGCGCTCCTCCAGCCAGCGGATCACGCCGTCGGCGGCGGACAGGCCGTACATGCTGCTGCCGCCGAGCATCACCGCGTTCACGCCGGGGTTGGAGTTGAGCGGGTCGAGCAGGTCCGTCTCCTTCGTGGCGGGCGCGCCGCCGCGCTGGTCGACGCCGGTCACGGACATCCGCGGGGTGTAGACGACGGTGGTGCCGGTCAGGTACGGAGCGCGAGTGGACTGCACCTGCCCGACCTGGACGCCCGGCACGTCGGTGATCGCGTTGTTCCTGCCGGGCAGACCGGGGGTGTCGGCGGCGTGCGCGGGCGCGGACACGCCGGCCAGTGCCAGCGCGGCGGCGAGCAAGGGGACGAGGCGTGACTTCATGGATCCCTCATTCCGGTGGGGGTGCCGGGGCACGGCCGCGCCCCGAGCTGGGGTGGAGGTAGGAGGGTCAGTCGGCTGAGTGCACTGAGGCTACTGGTCAGACCAGTGCGAGGTAAAGATCCCCAATATGCCGAATGTCCGCAGGGGTACGCGGTCCCGTCGAAGCGACGCCGTCACCTGGCGAGCGTCGTTCAAGTCGAATCTCTCCGCCGTGGAGCGGCTCTTCGGCCTGACCGGCTGACCAGGCCCCTTGCCATGGTGACGAAGCAGAACCTTGAGCCGCACACTCTGCCTGACGGCGAGGGGCGTGCCGCCTCCCCTGTCCAGCGCGCGCTACGCGCCATCGAGCTGCTCGCGGTAGGCGCCCTCGTGACGCTCCTCGACCCGGAGGACCCGCCGATCAACACCGGCTTCCTCGCCCAGCGCGCCGGCGCCCCGGCCCGCCGCCCCGTCACCCTCGTCCGCGACGTGCTCCTGCGGGCCGCCCGCTCCTGGTGACGCTCGCGTCCCTCCCACAGCTGGGCACGTTTGCCGAAACGGCAACTGAAATTGCGGCCCGGCCGGACCTTGGGCCAGTCTCGGGTCCGGCCGAGCGGCATCTCCCCAGGTGACACCGGTCTTCTGCCATGCAAGGGGTCGCGGCGACCGTTCACGTACCTGACAGGAGAGACCTTCATGCCAGACCTGTTCGACCCGATCACCGTCGGCAAGTGGACGCTCCCCAACCGGATCGTCATGGCTCCCATGACGCGCAACCGCGCGAGCGCCGACGGCGTGCCCCCGGACATCACCGCGACCTACTACTGGCAGCGGGCCACCGCCGGCCTGATCATCACCGAGGGCGTCCAGCCCAGCGCCGCCGGACAGGGCTACCTGAACACCCCTGGCCTGCACACGCCCGAGCAGATCGAAGGGTGGCGGAACGTCGCCGACGCCGTGCACGCCGAAGGCGGCCTCATCGTTGCCCAGCTCATGCACGTGGGACGGGTCGCCCACCCCGACAACAAGAACGGCCACGAGACCGTCGCCCCCAGCGCTCTCGCCGCACCCGGCGCGATCTTCACCGCGTGGGGGCTCCAGCCGCACCCGGTGCCGCGTGCCCTGGAGACGGCCGAGCTGCCGTCCGTGATCGAGGAGTTCGCCAGAGCGGCGCGCGCGGCTGTCGGAGCCGGGCTGGACGGAGTGGAGACGGCTACCTGCCCCACCAGTTCCTCGCACCCTCCTCCAACCGGCGCACCGACGCCTACGGCGGCTCGGCCGTCGCCCGCGCCCGGTTCGTCGTCGAGGCGACCGAGGCCATCGCCGCCGCCATCGGCGGCGAAAGGGTCGGCATCCGCGTCTCACCGGCGGCGAACCTGCACGGGGCGGTCGAGGACGACCCGGCGGAGACCGCCGCCATGTACGGGGCGCTCCTCGACGGCATCGCGCCGCTGGGCCTGGCCTACCTGCACACCATCGGCGACCCCGCCGGCCCGATGCTCGCGGAGCTGCGCACGCGCTTCGGCGGCCCCGTCATCGTCAACGACGGCTGGCACGCCATGACCGACGAGCGGACCGCCCGCCGCCGCGTGGCGAGCGGCCTGGCCGACCTCGTCTCCGCCGGCCGCGCGTTCATCGCCGACCCCGACCTGGTGCGCCGTTGGCGGGAGCACGCGCCGATCGCCGAGCCCGATCCCGCCACCTTCTACGGCGGCGGCGCCCGCGGGTATATCGATCACTCCGCCAGGCCGGAGTGATCGATGGGCGCCAGGGCGCCGCAGGGCTCAGACGACCGCGGTGTTGACCTCCGGGAAGTGGCAGGCGGACGGGTGGCCGTCGCCGCGGTCGACCAGCGCCGGCTCCTCCGTGGCGCAGATCTCCTGGGCCTTCCAGCAGCGGGTGCGGAACCGGCAGCCGCTCGGCGGGTCCAGCGGGGTCGGCACCTCGCCGGTGAGGATGATGCGCTGGCGGCGGCGTTCCTCGCGCGGATTCGCCGTCGGCGCCGCCGACAGCAGCGCCTGGGTGTAGGGGTGGACGGGCCGGTCGTACACGTCGTCGCGCGAACCGGTTTCCACGATCTTGCCCAGGTACATCACCGCGACCCGGTCGGAGATGTGCCGGACCACCGACAGGTCGTGCGAGATGAAGATGTACGACAGCCCGAACGTGTCCTGCAGGTCCTCCAGCAGGTTGACCACCCCGGCCTGCACCGACACGTCCAGCGCCGAGACCGGCTCGTCGAGGACGAGCAGCTTGGGCTCCAGAGCCAGCGCGCGGGCGATGCCGACGCGCTGCCGCTGGCCGCCGGAGAACTCGTGCGGGTACCGGTTGCCGTGCTCGGGGTTGAGCCCGACCAGCTCCAGCAGCTCGGCCACCCGGTCCGTGCCGCCGCCCTTCCACTTGCCGTGCACCTTCAGCGGCTCGGCGATGATGTCGTTGACCGGCAGCTTCGGGTTGAGCGAGGCGTACGGGTCCTGGAAGACGATCTGCATGTCCCGCCGTACGGCGCGCAGCCGCCGGGGCGCCATCGTGGTCAGCTCGTCACCCTCGAACACGACCGAGCCCGACGTGGGCCGGTGCAGCTGGAGGATGGCCCGGCCGGTGGTGGACTTGCCGCAACCCGACTCGCCCACCACTCCGAGCGTCTCGCCCGGGTCGACGTGCATGGACACCCCGCTGACCGCCTGGATGCTGCCGACGACCTTGCGCAGCAGCCCGGCGCCGCGGACGGGGAAGTTCATCACCAGGTCCTTGACCTCCAGCAGGTGCTCCTGCGCGGTCATCAGACGGCCTCGCTCTCGGTACGGAACAGTGCGGTGGGATCGGGCGCCGCGGCGACCTCGCGCCAGTGGTGACAGGCGGCCAGGTGGCCACCCTCACCGGCCTCCGCCAGGCCGGGCTCCTCGGCCGTGCAGGTGTCGTCGGCCAGCGGGCAGCGCGGCGAGAACGGGCAGCCGGACGGCAGGTTGATCAGGGACGGCGGGGCGCCGCCGATCGGGCGCAGCCGCCCGCCCGAGGTCTCCAGCGACGGCATCGAGCCGAGCAGCCCGGCCGTGTACGGCATCCGAGGCCGGTAGAAGACCGTGTCGGTGTCGCCGATCTCGACCGGCTTGCCGGCGTACATGACCAGCACCCGGTGCGCGGTGCCCGCGACCACGCCGAGGTCGTGCGTGATCAGCACGATCGCGGCGTTGACGGCGTCCTTGACCTCCAGGAGCTTCTCCAGGATCTGCGCCTGCACGGTCACGTCGAGAGCGGTGGTCGGCTCGTCGGCGATGATGACGTCGGGGCTGTTGATGACCGCCATGGCGATCATCGCGCGCTGCCGCATGCCGCCGGAGAACTCGTGCGGGTAGCTGCGCAGCCGCGCCTCGGCCTGCGGGATGCCGACCAGGTCGAGCATCTCCTTGGCGCGGGCCAGCGCCTGCTTGTACGGCACCAGGCCGTGCGCCAGCACCGCCTCGGCGAGCTGGTCGCCGATCGTGTGCACGGGGTTCAGCGCCGTCATCGGGTCCTGGAAGATCATGCCGATCTTTCCGCCGCGCAGCGCCCGCCGCCTGCGGGCGGACAGCTTCAGCACGTCCTCGCCGCGGTAGACGATCTTGCCTCGGACGCGGGCGCCGCGGGGGAGCAGCCCCATGACGGCGAGCGAGGTGACCGACTTGCCGGAGCCCGACTCGCCGACGATGCCGAGCACCTCGCCCTCGTGCAGCGTGTACGACACCCCGCGCACCGCGTGGACGACGCCGTCGTCGGTGGGGAACTCGACGGTCAGGTCCTCCACGTGGAGGATCTCGTTGGGGGAATTCCGCATCAGGCACGCACCCGGGTCTGTCGTGGGTCGAAGGCGTCGCGCAGGCCGTCGCCGATGAAGTTGATGGACAGCGCGATCGCGATGATGAAGACGCCCGGCCACCAGAACAGCCACGGCCGCGTGGTCATGGCGCTGCGGTAGGTGTCGATCAGCTGGCCGAGGGAGACGTCCGGCGGCTGCACGCCGACGCCGAGGAACGACAGCGCCGACTCCAGCAGCACCGCGTTGGCCACGGCCAGGGTGGCGCTGACGATGATGACGCCGATCGTGTTCGGCAGGACGTGCCGGAAGATGATCCGGCCCGCGGAGCTGCCCACCGCCCGCGCCGCCTCCACGAACTCCTTCTCGCGCAGCGACAGGAACTCGCCGCGCACCAGCCGGCCCAGCGTCGGCCAGGTCACCAGACCGATGCAGACGGCCAGGATCACGATGCCGGAGTCACCGAACGTGCGCCCGACGATGGCGGCGATGATGAGGATCGGGATGGTGATCATCACGTCGGTCAGCCGCATGATGACCGACTCCGTCAGTTTCCTGAAATATCCGGCGAAGGCGCCGGCGAGCGTCCCGACGGTCGTGGCCACGATGGCGACGATGAACGCCACGGTGATCGACTGCTGGGCGCCGCGCATGGTCAGCGCGAAGTAGTCGATGCCGATGTTGTCCTGCCCGAACGGATGCTCGCCGAAGCGGATGCCCTCCCCGCCGAGGAACTGCGGCACCACGCTGAGCGTCGGCCGTCCCTGGTTCACCAGCGATCCGGTCGTGAGGTACGACTTGTCCCACCAGCCGGGGATGGGCCCGATCCCGATGGAGGTGAATGCCAGCAGGACGACGCCGCCGAAGGCCAGCATGCCGACGAGCGCCGCGCGGTGCCGGAAGAAGCGCCGGCGGACCATCTGGCCCTGGGTGCGTGCGACGACGGTCATGCCCTGCGCGGCCCCTGAGGCCGGGGCGCTGATCGTCATGGGTGGTTCTCCTTCAAGACAGCCTGATCCGCGGGTCGAGATAGGCGTAGACGATGTCGGCCAGCATGTTGAAGACGACGATCGCCGTCCCCGAGACGATGAAGAACGCCATGACGGGGGCGGGGTCCACCTGCTGGAGCCCCTCGATGAAGAGGTTGCCCATGCCCTGCCAGCCGAAGACGTTCTCGGTCACGATGGCGCCGCCGATCACGGAGGCGAAGTCGACGGCCATCAGCGTGGTGATCGGGATCATCCCGTTGCGGAAGGCGTGCTTGGTGATCACCGTGCGTTCCGGCAGGCCCTTGGCCCGCGCGGTGCGCACGTAGTCGAGGTTCATCACCTCGAGCATGCTGGAGCGGCTGTAGCGGGTGTAGGTGGCCAGCGAGATCAGGATCAGCGCCATGGTCGGCAGCAGCAGGTGGCCGGCCGCGTCCAGGTTGGTCTCCCAGAAGTCACCGGTGAAGTTCGGCGTGCGCGAGCCGATCGTGGAGATCGGGCGGCCGCGGACCCGGTCGCTGTAGGCGGCGAAGGACTGCAGCATGCGGTCCAGGAAGATCAGGCCGCCGGTGACCAGGCCGGTCGCCACGGCGCCGGTGATGGCCTGGCGGCGGAGCAGGCCGCCGAGCCCGTACCCGAGGCCGGCGCAGACGGCCGCCGTCACGAGGGCGAGGCCGAACATCTCCGTCCAGCTGGGGTCGGCCAGCACCGGATCGAGGATCTCCGACAACAGCACGCCGATCCCCGCGGCGGCCAGTGCCGCGTACAGGGGGCCTCGATACTGCAGGCCGGAGATCAGCACGGTCAGCCCGATCGCCGTGCCGCCCGCGAGCACCGCCAGGCCGACGACGCCGATGCCGGGGTCGGCGAACCAGCGGGTCGCCGACAGCAGCGTGAGCGTCACGACGGTGACGGCGGCCCCCGCGCCGAACGCGGTGAGCTTGGTGCGCCGGTCGCCGATCGCGATCGCGGCCCAGATCAGCCCGGCGGCCACGGCCAGCACGCCGATGATCAGAGGCGGGATGACGGGATCGCGCAGCCAGTCGTTGAACTCGATGGCGATGTACTGCTTGAGCATGACCGCCACCCAGAACAGCGGCAGCGAGAAGCAGACGAAGGCGGCCAGGGTGACGCCGTAGTCGAAGGTGCTGTACTGCCGCAGCGCCGAGATGATGCCCACGATCACGCCGATGACGACCGCGAGCACGGTGGCGGCCACGACGAGCTGGAGCGTCGCCGACAACGCCTCGCGGAGCAGGACGCCCACGTCCTGGCCGTCGCGGTTGACGCCGAGGCTGCCGCGGAACAGGTTGCCGAGCCAGCTCAGGTACCTGACCCAGACGGGGCTGTCGAGGTTCATCCGTTCGATGCGGTCGGCCATGCGGCGTTCCCGGTCCGGGCCGGGAAGCTCTCTGAGGTCGGCCAGCGGGTCGCCGGCGATCGACGTCAGCCCGAAGATGACCATGGTGGCGGCCAGCAGGACGAAGAAGGAGGTGACCAGTCTTCGGGCGATGAAGGCGATCACTCAGTACTCCCTAGGTTCATAGCGAAGGAGTCCTTTGCGCATGGGCCGAGGAGCGGTGGCTCCTCGGCCCATTGCTGATGGTTCGAGTTATCGGACGGCTATGGCGCCAGGGTCCACTTGTCCATGTTCCAGGTCACCGACGACTGGGCCGGGTTGGGCACGATGTTCTGCAGCTCCTCGTCCCAGGCCAGCAGGTTCGGGTGGGCGAACAGCGGGATCGTGGCCAGGTCGTCCCAGAGGATCTTCTCGATCTGGGCGATCAGCGGCGCGTGCTTGGTCTTGTCGACCTCGGCGTTGAGCTGCTCGATGAGGTCGTCGACCTCCTTGTTGGAGTAGCAGCCGTTGTTGTTCTCCTTGCCGGCCTCGGTGCACTCCTTGGCCGTGGTGAAGGTCGAGGCCCACCCGGAGACCTCGGCGGAGCCGGTCCAGGCGAACAGCGCCACGTCGTAGGCGTTGGTGTAGAGGGGGCCACCGGACTCGAAGAACTTCTCGTCACCGGCGTCGACGATCTTGAAGCCGGCCTGGCCGCAGGAGTCGGCGATCAGCTGCGTCTGCTGGGTGCGGCGCGGGTTGGGCTCGTTGTGGCCGAGCCGGACCTCCATGCCGACCTTGCCGGCCTCCTCCAGCAGCGCCTTGGCACCGGCGATGTCCGGCTGGGCGTACTTCTCGCTGCCGCTGCCCTGGGCGATGGTGGTGTAGTCGGGCTCGAACGGCAGGGCGTTGCGGACCTGCAGCACCTGCGCCTCGGGCGCCAGCGGCTTGATCAGGTTGTCCACGATGAGCTGACGGGGGACGCACTTGGCGAACGCCTCGCGCAGCTTCCTGTCCTTGAAGTCGCTGGAGTCGAAGTTGAAGTCCAGGTGCTCGTAGGTGTAGGCGTCGCCGGTCTTCACGGTGACGCCCTGCATGCCTTCCAGTTGGGCGAGCAGGTCGGGGTTGGGCTGCGGCTCGATGAGGTTGACCTCGCGGTTCTGCAGCGCCTGGGCCTGCTCCTCCTGCGAGACGACCCGCATGACGATGGTCGGCGTCGCGGCCGGGGTGCCCCACCACTTGTCGTTGGCGGCGAGCGTCAGCGACTGGCCGGGCGCCATCGCCGAGATCTTGTACGGTCCCGAGGCCGGGAAGAGCGACATGTCGGAGATGCCGCCGTCGATGACCCAGCCCTCGTTGAAGAACTTGGCGACCTCCGCCAGCTTGTCGGCGTCCTCCGCCTTGACCGCGGCGATGAAGTCGGCCTCACTCATGCCGGCGGCCTTGTAGGCCACGTGGGCGGGCAGCACGTCGGCGGCGCCGGGCCCGTTGCTGTCCCAGTCGGCGAACGGCTCGGAGTACTCGAAGGTGAACTTCTTGTCACCCGCGTTGCAGTCGGGGGCCTTGACCAGCTCGACACCGGTGGTGCCGTCGACCTGGAAGCCCTTGATCTTGCCCGACTTGGCGGCCCAGAACAGCAGGGCGTCGTCGCAGTCGATCGGGGTGCCGTCCGACCAGACCGCCTTGGCGTTGAACTCGTAGTCGACGGTCAGCGGGGAGTCGGACGTCTTGGCGTAGGTGCCGAAGTCCTTGTCCGGCGTGATGGCGCCCTTCTCGCCGTAGTACCAGAAGCCGAGCAGCACCCGCTGCATGGCCGTGCTGTTGACGAGGTTGTTCACCGTGATGCTGTTGTAGGAGTTGAACTCCTGCTCGCCGGCGTAGGTGATCGTCTGCGCCGTGGTGGCGCCAGGAGAGGCGGAGCCCGAGGGGTCGCTCGCCCCGCCGCCGTCCTGTGCGCAGGCAGACAGCAGAAGCGCGCCTCCTGTTACCGCCGCGAGTAATCTCCCAAGTCTCCGCCTATGGGACACGACAGGTCTCCTTTGTCCGAACTAGCGTCGGCGCTGCTAGTTAGTGCGAAATATGATCATTGATCAATGTTTCGATTAAATAGCCTGATCTGCGATGTTACGGAGTTGGTATCGACGGCTGTCCGATCCGTAATACCGAATTCCGGAAAGATCCACCTGATCTGGTGTCCCTATGGACAGGGCTGGGGGTTCTGTGCCATGGTTTGCGGCAGTCATGGGATGACCGAAATCCCTGGGGCGAGCTGCTGCGCGGCGGCCTCGATGGGACTTTTCGCAGTTCCGGTAGGGGTTCTTTCCCCGTGGAACGCGCCATGTGCCCATAAGATCGAATATTTACGGTTGCTGCGCTATTCGCGCGCTTTTTTGCGCGGTTCGAAACCGCCGCGTCACGTGCTCGCAACGACCGTGCCACGGCCGGTTCGGGCCCGCGGGGCTCCTGTTCGCGCCGCCGTGGCGGCCGGCGGGCGACGTCACCCCCGCCGCGCGACCGTCCGGGCGGAGAGCTGTTCGTCCGGATTCCGCTCCTGCCGTGGTTCTGGGGCCGGGGTGTAACTCATGGCGCTCCTTACCCGTGAAGTCGGGAACGGTCAGCGAAAGGCTATGGGTCCCCAGGTATCCCATCAAGAGCGGAATTCACCGCCCGCCTTGCGAGGGGGGAGAGGTGAACGCCGGTCCCGCGTACCGTGCGAAAGGCGTGCCACCGGGACGGGAGCCGTCGAGCGGCCGTCCGTGTCATCCGCCGTCCATCCCGGATTCCGCGGGTAAGTGATGGGCTTCGTGCGAATTCCGCAGAATCGGTGCGCGATATCCGCGGAGGACAACGGCGCCGCCCGCCGCTTCGGCTACGTCGGGCTGAACATCACCCACCCGTGCGAGCAGAGCGTCATCCCGCACCTGAACGCCCGCATGCTCGCCGCTGCCGACACCGCCGTCTTCGAGGGGAGCGGACGGTCGGGCACAACTCGGACTGGGCCGGGTCAGGCCACGGCGTCGTCGGCCGGGAGGTGACGGCCGAGGATCCGGTAGCGGTGCAGCCGCCGGTCGAGCAGCCCGGCGCGGGGGGCGTGCAGCAGGGCGGCGAGTTCGCGTTCCACCTCGCGCCCGGCACGCACGCAGAACGCCTTCGGCTCCGCGGCGGCGTCCGGGTGCTCGGGGACGATCCGGTCGGCGATGCCGGCGGCGAGCAGGTCGGCGGAGCGCACCCCCTGCGCCTCCGCCACCTGCGCGGCGTGCTCGACGTCCCGGTGCACGATCGCGCTGGCCCCCTCCGGAGGCAGCGGCGACAACCACCCGTGCTGGGCGACGAGCACCCGGTCGCACGGGACGAGCGCGAGCGCGCCGCCCCCGCTGCCCTGGCCGAGCAGCAGGGAGAGCGTCGGCGTCTCCAGGGTGACCAGCTCGGCCAGGCAGCGGGCGATCTCGCCGGCCAGCCCGCCCTTCTCCGCCTCCGGCGACAGGGCCGCGCCGGGGGTGTCGACGACGGTGACGAGCGGCAGCCGCAGCTCGCGAGCCAGCCGCATGCCGCGCCGGGCCGCGCGCAGCGCCGCAGGCCCCAGCGGCCCGGTGTCCGTCTGGTTGCGGCGGTCCTGGCCGAGCAGCACGCATGACACGCCGCCGAAGCGGGCCAGCGCCAGCAGCAGCGCAGGGTCGGCCTCCCCGGCGCCGGTGCCGTTCAGCCGTACGACGTCGGACGCGGCGTGGCGCAGCAACTGCCGCACGCCGGGCCGGTCGGGTCGCCGTGAGAGGGTGATCGACTCCCAGGCGGGGACGTCCGGCAGCCGCTCCTGCGGCGGCGCGGCCGCGGGAGCGGCCGGCGGCGGCGCCAGCATGACGCGCAGCGCCCGGTCGGCGACCTCGGCCAGGTCCTCGGGCGGCAGCACTCCGTCGATCAGCCCCTGGCGCCGCAGCGTCTCGGCGACCTGCACGCCCTCGGGGAACGGCCGGCCGTACAGGGCCTCGTAGACGCGCGGGCCGAGGAAGCCGATCATCGCGCGCGGCTCCGCGGCCGTCATCTGACCGAGCGAGGCCCACGAGGCCAGCACGCCGCCGAAGGTCGGATGGCGCAGGTAGACCAGGTACGGCAGCCCGGCGGCCTTGTGCCGGGCGACCGCGGCCGTGATCTTCACCATCTGCAGGAACGCCACGGTGCCCTCCTGCATCCTGGTCCCGCCCGAGGCGGGCGCGGCGAGCAGCGGCAGGCGTTCCGAGGTCGCGCGTTCCACGGCGCTCACCAGGCGTTCGGCGGCGTCCACCCCGATCGAGCCGGCCAGGAAACCGAACTCGCACGCGACGACGGCGACCCGGCGGCCGCGCAGCAGCCCCTCCCCGGTGATCACCGCCTCGTCCAGGCCGGTGCGCTGCCGGGCGGCGGCCACGTCGGGGTCGCTCGCCGGGCCGAGCGGCTCGTCCCAGCTGCGGTACGAGCCGTCGTCCAGCACGAGTTCGATCAGGTCGCGTGCGCTCAGCCTGCCAGCCACGTGCGGATCTCCTCTTCGTCGGCGTTCAGCACGGGAGGTGCGGCGTGGTCGCCGCGGGTGGTCTCCACCTCGCCGTCCGGCCCGGTCGCGTCGAAGAACCGCAGCGGCGGCCCGGGCAGCGTGATCCGGCCGAGGCTTTCGTGCTCGACGTCGATGAGCAGTCCCTGCGCACGGGCCTGCGGCCAGGCGTACACCTCCTGCAGGTTTCGTACCCGCCCGGCGGGCACACCCAGATCCGCCAGCCGCTCCAGCAGCTCCTCGGCGCCGAAACCGGCGAAGACGGCCTCGATCCGCTCCACCAGCCGGGGACCGGCCGCGACCCGGTCGGCGTTCGCCGCGAAACCGGGCTCCCGCGGGTCCAGCCCGAACCCGGCGCAGAACCGCTGCCACAGGCTCTCGCTGCCGACCGCGATCTGCACGTGCCCGTCCTCGCAGCGGAACAGCCCGTACGGCGCGATGGACGGGTGGTGGTTGCCCTGCGCCAGGCCGACCTCGCCGGCCACCGTCCAGCGCGTGCCCTGGAAGGCGTGCACCCCGACGATGGAGGCCAGCAACGAGGTGCGGACGACCTGCCCGCGGCCGGTCCGCTCGCGCTCCAGCAGCGCCGACACCACGCCGAACGCGCCGTACATGCCGGCCAGCAGGTCGCCGATCGGCACCCCGACCCGCTGCGGGTCCTCCGGCCCCGACCCGGTCAGCGACATCAGCCCGGCCTCACCCTGGGCGATCTGGTCGTATCCGGCCCGGCCGCCCTCCGGCCCGTCGTGCCCGAACCCCGTGATGGACAGCACCACCAGCCGAGGGTTGAGCTCCATCAGCCGGGCCGTGGAGTACCCGAGCCGGTCGAGCACCCCGGCGCGGAAGTTCTCCAGCAGCACGTCCGCCTTGGCGATCAGGGCCTCGAACGCCGTGCGGCCGTCGTCGTCCTTCAGATCCAGGGCGATGGACTGCTTGTTGCGGTTGCACGACAGGAAGTACGTCGACTCCGACCCGGCGAACGGCGGCCCCCATCCGCGGGTGTCGTCGCCCTTGCCGGGCTGCTCCACCTTGACGACCCGAGCGCCCAGGTCGCCGAGCATCATCCCGGCGTGCGGCCCGGCGAGCGCCCTGGTCAGGTCGACGACGACGTAACCGGCCAGCGGGCCGCTCATGACACGCCGCCGGGCACGACCAGCACGAGCCAGCACACGACGGGCGCGGCGATCATGATCGTCATGCCCCAGGTCATCAGCCGCCTGAACACGTCGTCGCGGATCGTCACCTCGGAGTTGGCCACGATCAGCGCGCCGTTGGTCGAGAACGGGCTGCAGTCGACCACCGACGAGGCGATGGCCAGCGCCGTGATCAGGCCCACCGCGCCGACCTGCCCGGTCTGCAGGAACGGCACCGCGAGGGGGATGAGCGCGCCCAGGATGCCGGTCGTCGAGGCGAAGGCGGACACCACCGCGCCGATCAGGCAGATCAGGAGCGCGGCCAGCAGCGGGGCGCCCACCTGGGCCACGCCGTCGCCGAGCCACTTCACCGTGCCCTGGTTCTGCAGCAGGGTCACGTAGGTGACGATGCCGCCGACCAGGAGCACCGTACCCCAGCTGATCTTGTCGACGGCGCCGCGGGCGGCGGACGGGAAGATCAGCGTCAGGACGACCGCCACCGCCAGGGCGAGGAAGCCGATGTCGAGGTCGAAGACGAGCGCGCCGACCGCCAGCACCAGCAGGCCGACCAGCGTGAGCGACCGCTGCGCGTCGAGGTGCAGCGCGGTGTCGTCCAGCAGGCCGCCGGTGCCCGCCGCACCGCCGGGCCCGCTGCCGGCGGCGGCGGGTGCCGCGGTCGCGGAGGGTGCGGTCGCCAGGCTCGCGACCGCGCCCCTGGCCGACTCGCGGTCGCGTCGCAGCAGCTCCCGGCCGCCCAGAGAGACGAAGCTGATCAGGCTGATGAGGGCGCACGAGCCGAGCGCGCCGCCGAACAGCGCGGCCGGGCTGCCGGCCAGGTTGCTCTGGTCGACGACGCCGTTGGTGATCGCCCCGAAGATGCCGATCGGGGAGAAGCTGCCCCCCGTCGCTCCCTGCACCACCATCATGCCCATCATCACGGGGTTGATCCGGTAGCGGGCCGCGAAGCCCATCGCCACCGGCGCCACGATGGCCACCGCGGCCGGGCTGGCCGCGCCGATCGCGGTGATCGCCGCACAGACCGCGAACATCACCCACGGCATCAGGGCGACCCGGCCGCGTACCGCGACCACGGCCCGGTGCACGATCCAGTCCACGGTGCCGTTGGTCTTGGCCAGCGCGAACAGGTACGTGACGCCGACCAGGATGACGAACAGGTTGGCCGGGAAGCCGTCGAGCACGTCGTCGACAGCCACTCCGAACACGGTGGTGCCCACGACGAAGGCGGCGACAAGCGCGAGCGCGCCCATGTTGATGGACCGGATGGTCGCTATCAGGAACACCAGCACGAGCACGATCAGCGCGATGACTTCCGCTGACATGGCAGCTCCTAGGGGGTGAAGGGATGCCCGGTTACACGCATATTTCCGGATTGGCCTAGCCTCTGCTCCACTTGTAGGGAATGTCAATAGACTGTGCGCCGTGACCAAGAAGCGCCCGCAGGCCGCCGCGGTTCCTGAGCGCCTGGAACGGCCGCGCCTGTACGTGCAGCTGGCCGACCACATCGCCCGCTTCATCGAGGCTCAGGGGCTGTCCCCCGGCGACCGCCTGCCGCCCGAACGTCTCCTGGCCGCCGAGCTCGGCGTCAGCCGCGCCTCACTCAGCCGCGCCCTCGTGGCGCTGGAGGTCCAGGGCAAGGTCGAGGTGCAGCACGGCAACGGCGCCGTGGTGCTCGCCCCGACGCTGGAGGAGGAGAAGCCGGACCTCGCCGCGTTATGGGCCGAGCGCGACCCCGCCGAGCTCGCCCGCGCCCGCGAGGCCGTCATGGCCGGGCTCGCCCGCAGCGCGGCCGCCCACCCCGACCGCAGCCTGCGGCTGGCCCTGCTCGACGCGGACGGCTCCCCGGTCCGCTTCCGCGAGACCTGGCCCTGCGTACGCCGGCTGTCCGGGCCGTGCCTGCTGGCCGAGCTCGACGACGTGCTGGCCGAGGCCGCGCCCTTCGACGAGACGCAGGTCGCGGCCGACCGCCTGGCGCTGCTCGCGCGGGCCGTCGTCGTGGGCGACCCCGACGCCGCCGCCTCCGCCTGCGCCGGCCTGTTCCGCCTGTGACCTACGGGCAGGCGGCGAACATCCGGCGGGTGCCCTCGGGGTAGGCGTTCCGGTCGGTGAACCGGCACCCGTAGCGCGGGTCCGCCACCGTGGCCGGATCGCGCACGTCGTCACCGGCCGGCCGCCGGCCGCCGCGCTCCCACCGCACCAGGTCGTCCCAGGCGGCGGCCACCTCGGCGTCGCTGAACTCGCAGTGGCCGACCGTCCGGATCGCCCGCTGCACCAGCAGCTCGCCGCGCCCGTGCCGGGCCACGTCCGCGCGGTAGTGCTGCTCCATGGAGAACGGCACGAAGGCGTCGCCCAGGTTGTGCAGCGACAGCACCGGCACGTTGATCCGGCCGGTGACGGCGGGCACCTCGGTCAGCCGCTGCGTCCTGCGCGCCACCGGATCCACGGGCGGCACCCGGCGCACGCTCGCGTCGACGTCGACGGGGGAGTCGGGCTCGTAGTCCGTGTCCGCGTTCGTGGCCACCCTGCCCGGCTGCTGCGCCAGTGTGCCCCCGCCGTCCGGCCCGGCGAGCCCGAACAGGTAGTCCTTCCAGTACGCGAACGCCGCCTGCGCCCCGGGCCGCTCGCCGCCGCTCAGGTTGACGACGATGTCGCGGAACTGCGCGCCGAGCTCGTTGCCCGTGCCCGTGCCCGTGCCGCTCAGCCCGAGCCGCTGCTGGATCCGCGGCACCGCGCCGGTCGCGTAGTCGGCGGGGAACGGGTAGGCGGGCACGTCGGCCAGGTCCTGGGCGGCGAGGTGGAAGTCGAGGAAGAAGTCGAACAGCTCATGGTCGCCGAGCACCCCGCACATCGGCAGGGCGGCGTCGTACCGGCCGGGATACTGCTCGATCGAGCGGACCGCGACGTGCCCGCCCATCGACACCCCCGCCAGGTACGTCCGCTGCGGCTTGCCCACCACCCGCCTGAAGTGGTCGGCGAGGTCACGGGTGCTCAGCACGCCGGCCCGCACGTCGTAGTCGTTGGCGTAGTAGGACGACGCGGCCCACGCGTAGCCCTGGTCCAGCAGCCGCCGGCGCAGCCCGTACCCGGGCGGGTCCACGGTGAGCACCCGGGTCGCGCCGCGGAACCCGTGCGCCCACATCAGCAGGTCGCCGTTCCAGCGCGGCGGCACCTCGATGACGTACGCGGCGTGCTCGTGCACCCCCTGCAGCACCCGGCTCGACCGCCCGCCCACGAGCGCGGGCTCCAGCGGCGGGTTGTCGACCGTGTAGCCGGGCAGCGGCCGGTCGCCCCGCACCGGGCCGGCGTCCACCGCGCCCGCGGTGGTGGAGCCGAACAGCACGGCGCTCAACGCCAGCACGGACAGGACCAGGCTCCGACGGCGCATCTGCCGTCACCTCCCGGGAGACGCGATCAGGCGGCTGCTGCTTCGTTCATACTCCCGATCACCGCGCGGTGAAAGACCATGAGTCGCGGCAACCCTCAGACCGGCTCGGTATGGCCGGCGTCGCTGCCGAGGTCACCTGTGGGCCGCCGGTCATACTGCGACTGTTCGCCCCGGGTAAAGCGCTCTGTTCAGATCTCTCGGTAAAGATCGTTTTCGCTGTGCCAAGACGGCAGACGTCCGAACGACTCACGGAGAGCATTTGATGTCCTCGTCCCGAGAACGCACCAAGCTCCACGTCGCCCTGGCCCTCACCACTCTGGTCGCCGGTTCGCTCGCGGCGGTCGTCCCAGCGTCCGGCGCCGCCGCCGCCACGCGGCCGGGCGCCTGGAACGACTCCGCCTACCGCGGCCACGTCGAAGTCGTCCGCACCCCGGACGGCCCGGCCGATCCCTCCGTCCTGACCGGCACCGTCTTCGTCGACCGTGACCGCGACAGCGTCCACGACCGTCACGAGCGCGGCTTACGCGGCGTCGTGGTGTCGAACGGTCGCGACGTCGTGACCACCGACGCCCGCGGACGCTACCGGCTCCCCGCCTACGACAACATGACGGTGTTCATCACTCAGCCGTCCGGCTACCAGGTGCCGGTGGACGAGTCCAACGTCGCGCAGTTCCACTACAACCACCTGCCGGAAGGCTCGCCGGAGCTGCGCTACGGCGGCATCGCCCCCACCGGGCCCCTCCCGGACGCGGTGAACTTCCCCCTCGCGGAAAGCAGGGACACCCAGTCGCGCGAGCAGCACTGCATGATCGCCGGTGACCTGCAGCCGTACGACAAGGAAGAGGTCGGCTACGCCCGCCAGGGCGCGATCGCCGACCTGTCGCGGCGCGACGACTACCAGGGCTGCGGCACCCTGTTCATCGGTGACGTCGTCGGCGACGACCTGTCGCTCTACCCCGACGTCAGGGAGCTGACGAAGCTCACCAACGGGCCGGCCCGGTTCCTGCCCGGCAACCACGACCTCGACTTCGACTCCGAGACCGCCGAGCACTCCTTCGACACCTTCCGCGCGCAGCTCGCCCCCGCGTACTACTCCTACGACGTGGGCGACGTGCACGTCATCGCGCTGAACACGGTCCGCTACCCGTGCACCCCCGAGGTCGACAACGCCGACGGCCTGCGGCCGCAGTGCGACAACCCGTCGACCCGGCCGGCGTACAACGGCAGGATCAGCGACGACCAGCTCGCCTGGCTGGAGCGCGACCTCGCCAAGGTCGGCCGGGACAAGCTCGTCGTGCTCGCCAGCCACATCTCCCTGCTCAACTGGGCCGACGAGGGCAGCCCCATCCACCAGGTGGACCAGGTCCGCAAGGTGCACGAGCTGCTGCAGGGCCGCAAGGCCGTCGCGGTCTCCGGGCACAGCCACTCCATCGAGAACATGAAGACCGGCGACCTCGCCAAGGGCTGGAAGGACCTCTTCGGCGTCGAAGGGCTGCCGTTCCCGCACATCACCGCCGGCGCTATCTCCGGCGACTGGTACTCCGGCGCGATCACCGACGAGGGCTACCCCGTCGCGGTCGGGCGCGACGGAGGCATGCCCGGCGTGCTGACCCTCGACGTGAGGGGCAACTCGTTCAGGGAGCGGTTCACCGTGACCGGCCAGGACGACGACGTGCAGACGCAGCTGGGCCTCAACAGCCCGACGTACCGCGAGTGGTACGCCGCGCGGCAGTCCTGGAACGACGACCAGGAGGGCCCGGAGCCGCAGCTGGGCGACCAACTGGTGCTGGACCGCGAGGACCTGACCGGCCGCACGTGGCTCACCACCAACTTCTGGATGGGCTCGACCGGCTCCACGGTCACGGTCAAGCTCGACCGCGGCCGGGCGCAGCGGGCCACCCGCACCCAGGAGATGCGCGGCGAGGACCAGCTGATCGGCGCCGAGTGGTCCGACCCGCACGCCGCCGCGCAGCAACTGGTCAACGGCGGCAGCGTCGCCGACCGCTCGATGCACCTGTGGCGCTACGAGCTGCCCGCCGACCTCGCCGCGGGTGAGCACCGCGCCGTGGTCACCGCGACCGACTCGTACGGACGCACGTTCACCGACGTCCTGGAGTTCCAGATCGTCGAGCAGCGCTGACCGCGCACCACCCAGGGGCCGCCACCGCACCGGTGGCGGCCCCGCCGCGTTTCACGGGCCGCCGAGGCTGAGCAGCGTCTGCACGTGTCCGAACGGCCCCTCCCGGCCGAGGCGCAGGTCCGCGCACCTGAACGGCGCGGCGGCCAGGCCGTGCGCGGTGGCGGTGAGCAACACCCGCTGCAGCGCCTGCCCGGCCAGCAGCCAGTCCCGCGGGCCGTCACCTCGCGTGAACAGGGCGGCGAGGTGCGAGCCCTCGCCGTCGTTCTCCGCCGGCAGGTCGAGGACCGCCAACGCCGGCACACGGCACGCCATCCGTTCCGTCACCGGGACGAAGGTGGCGCCCTCCTCGTCGGCCGCGGCGACCAGATCGGCCAGGACGTCCGCGGGCAGCGGACCGTGCACGGGCAACCGGCGACGCGGCGGGATCATGTGGTGCAGCAGCCGCTCCTGCGGGCCCGGCGGCAGGCCGGGCGTCGCCTCGACGGTGGCCACCAGGCCGGGTCGTTCGGCGGGATCCGGGAAGGGCACGACCCGCGGCTCGTGCCCCGTCATCCGGATCGCCAGCCGCACGTTGAACAGCGCCGCCCCGCAGCTGATGCCGAGCCCGCGCCCCTGCACGTCGGCGCCGGCGTGCAGCTCCAGGGTCGCCTCGTCCACCCGGTGGAAACGGTACGGCTGGGCGCCGTCCGTCGAGAGCGCCGCGACGCGCACGTCCGGGCCGCCGGCGAAGGGTCCACCGGTGCCGGTCATCGCGGCGTCCCAAGGACGAAGATCGGACATGCCCCCCAGGATGTCCCGGCGCCCCGGGACCGCGGCAGGGCCGAAAGTCCCTACTGTGCTTACTCGAGGATCTCCGGCAGCGGGCGGCGGACCGCGCCCGTGGCGCCGAACGTGGGCGCCGCGCGGGGCTTGAACAGCGCCGCGCGGACGGCCTCTGCGGTGTTCACGACATCCACCTCCACGGGTCCAGCACACCACCGGCCGCCGCCCCGGGTCAGGGCCGACCGGTCGGGACTTTGGTCCCTACCGGCCCGGCCACGGCGTGGATAGCGTCGGAGCATGATTGGTGTGCTGTGGGGCCGGTTCGAGGTCGCGGGACGAACGGCGGGGGAGACGGGACGTTCGCCTCTGCCGCCCCGGGTGTCCGGCCGGGGACGCTGAGAGCCATGAAGCTCGATTCGTCCGGACTCCAGGTGCTCTCCCGTGAAGAGTGCTTCGCCCTGCTGGCCGCAGCGCCGATCGGGCGCATCGTGTTCACCGATCGCGCCCTGCCCGCCGTGCAGCCGGTGAACTTCCACCTCGACGGCCAGACCATCGTGATCCGCACCGCGACCGGGTCGAAGCTGGCCGCCGCGACCCGGCACGCCGTGGTGGCGTTCGAGGCCGACGAGTTCGACACCGAGCTGCGTACCGGCTGGTCCGTCACGGCGGTGGGGCAGGCGTGCGAGGTGACCGATCCGGCGGAGATCGACCGGCTGGCCGCCCTGCCGCTGACGACCTGGGCGCCGGGCAGCCGCGACCACTTCATCGTGGTCGCCGCCGAGCAGGTGTCCGGCCGCCGCATCCCCGCGGAACGTTCCATGCTGATAGCCGCCGGGCGCCGGGTTCGTGCTTGATCGACTTCGCGCTAGGGTGAGGCACTTCCGATCCTCCGCCCCAGGAGTGCCACGTGCTCCGTCGTCATCGTCTGGGTGTCCTCGCCCTGGTCGTCACAGGTTTCTACCTCGCCGCGCTGGCGGTCGCCGCGCTGGTCGCAGTGATGGCCGGCGACCTCGGCCCGCTGTGGCGGCTGACCCTGTTCACGGAGGCGGACGAGAGCGCCCCCGTGACGTGGCCGAACGTGCTGCGGCTGGTCGCCGCCGGCCTGCCGTGGGCCTGGGCGTTGTGGCAGAGCCTGCGCGGGCCGCTGGCGGGGCCGGCGCCGGAGCAGGACCGCGGCACGCGGCGCTTGCGCGTCGCCCTGTACGTCGCGGCGGCGTCCATGCTGCTCTTCCCGCTGATGCCGGTCTGGCCCTGGTGGATGACGCTGCTCAGCGCCCTGCCGATGTGGGCGGTCGTGCTGCTGATCCAGCCCGTCTGGCGCTTCGGGCACTACGACCACGTGCTGGCCCTGGGCGTCCTCGGGTTCGGCGGCCTGGGCGTCGCCGACGTGCTCGTCGCCCTCGATGAGCGGTTGCCCGACTGGGTGCCGCTGGTCTGCGGCGTGGCGGGCCTGCTCTGGACGGTGCTGGTGCTGCGGGCGCAGCGGCGCGACGACCGCTGGCACACCGCCACCGTCCGCTACGGCATCGCCGGCCTGGTGGCGCCGTTCGTGCTCGTACCGGTGGGCAGGCTGGTGATGGGTGAACTGTACGCCGACGTCTCCGTGGTCGCCGGCGCCCTGGTGATGATCTGGCTGGCCCGCTCGGCCCACGACCTCGCTGCCCCGCGCACCGAGCCCTCCTCGCCCGTCGCGGAGCCGGTCGCGACCTGACGTCACACTCCGGTCGCCGGACCTTCCAGCCGGGACGGGCGAAGTGTGACGTCAAGCGCTGTGGATGCGGCGGCCGGTGATCTGCTGCGGGACGATGCGGATGTACAGGGCGCGTTCGCCGCCCGCCCACGGGCTCACGTGCACGTCGGCGAGCCGTTCGACGTCCTCAGGCGGCACGTGCTGCGCCGGCCCCTGGACGAGAACGCTCCAGCCCTGCCGCATGGCCTCGTCCAGCCGGTCCACCTCGAAGCCGATCAGCAGCTCGACGCCCTTCACCCCGGTGCGCAGATCCTGGTCGATCGTCCCGCCGTACGCGGTGCGGAAGACGATCGCGCCCTCGTGCAGCCGGTAGTTCACCGGCAGCACCGTGGGCCCGTGCGAGCCGTTGAACGCCACCCTGCCGACGCCGCCCGGCGCGATCAGCCGCAGGCATTCCTCGGCGTCGAGGGTCTCCAGGACCGGGTCCGCCATGGCCGGCCCCGGCCCGGGCGGGCGGTCACGGCCACTGCCCAGCAGGTCGCGCGCGGTGGTCTCCAGCGCGGCGGCCAACCGGCGCACCGTGCCGGAGTCGGGAACGGCCGGATGGTCCTCCAGGTACTGGATGTAGCCGGCCGACATGTCCGCGCGGTCGGCCACCTGCTCGCGGGTGAGGCCGAGCCGGTCGCGGTGATGGTGGATGCGTCGTCCGAAGTCGCCGGTGTCTGACATGAGCGTGTCCTCCCTGGTCATGAGGGTGAAGCTACCCATGGGCACGGGCGGAAGACAGAGTCCTTCGAGAGCGTGCGCGGTGACGAAGGTCCCGGTGTTCCGGGGCCGTACGGCACTGCTCCGGCGAGGCCCGGGACGGTGTGCTGGGAGTGCGACAAGGACGGCGAATCACGCACCGAAAGGAGGCGGTCATGGCCGCCACCGTGACCAGGCCCGTCATCCAGACCGGCACCCCCGCCCCCCTGCGCCGCCCGGTCGACCCCGTGTGGGCGGTCGCCAGGATCTCGCTCGGGTGGGTCTTCCTGTGGGCGTTCCTCGACAAGACGTTCGGGTGGGGCTTCGCGACCCCGGCCGAGCGGGCCTGGGTCGCGGGTGGCAGCCCGACGTCCGGTTTCCTGAAGGGCACGCAGGAGAACGCGCTGGGTGGGCTGTTCGGGGCGCTGGCCGGTCAGGTGTGGGTGGACTGGTTGTTCATGGCGGGCCTGCTGGGCGTCGGTCTGGCGCTGATGCTGGGCGTCGGCCTGCGGATCGCCGCCGTGGCGGGTCCGGCGATGATGGTGCTGATGTGGGCGGCCCAGCTGCCGCTGGACAGCAACCCGTTCATGGACGACCACCTCGTCTACGCGGTCGTGATCGTCGGCCTGGCCCTGGCCGACGCGGGCGCCACGCTCGGGCTGGGCAGGCTCGCGATCGTGCGGCGCAACCCGGTCCTGAAGTGACCCGCACCGCACACGCCCGCCCCCGCATCGAGGGGGCGGGCGCTTCGGCGGTCCCGTAGGCGTGGTGCAAGCGGTGCCGACCGTGTGGACCGCGTGGCCGGTGCCCCCGTACCGCTCGGGGCGAAGGCCGGGTCAGTCCTTGTCGGGGATGGCGGTGGCCGACCAGGCGGCGATGCCGAGGGTGGCTCCGGTCAGAGCCAGGACGCCGGAGGCGCCGCCGACCGTGGCGGCGGCTCCCGACAGGATCGGGATCAGGGACTGGCCGAGCCGGTTGCCCGCTATCCGCAGCGACAGGACCGTCCCCCGGGTGCCCAGGGGCGCCAGTGCGGCGACCCAGCCCATCGTGATCGGCTGGCAGACGCCGGCGGCGAACCCGTACACGGAGGTCAGGACGATGAGCACGGCGACGGGCGACGGCGGCGTCAGGCCGAGCAGCGCGAGCCCGGACACCACGCAGGCGACCACGGTGAGCCGCCTGCGGCCGAGCATCCGTACGAGACGGGCCAGGTTGACGCGCGACAACATCTGCGTGGCCGCCCGAGCCGCGAGCATCGCCGTCACCCAGCCGGGCGCGATCCCGCGCTCGTGCGCCAGCACCGGCAGGTACGCCAGCGTCACGTCGATGGACGCCAGGATCAGCGCCCCGACCAGCATCGCCCGGTACATCCCGGGGATGGCGAGCAGCCGCCGCGCCGGCCACCGGCGGGCGTCCGGCGCCCGCGCCGCGCGGTGGCGGCTGCCGAACCCGAACGAGACCGCGAGGATCACCAGGCTCGCCACCCCGCACACGGCGGCGATCGGCACCAGCGGCGGCGCCTGACTCCCCGACGCGGGCGGGACCAGCAGGAGCAGCGGCCCCACCCCCTGCCCGAGCGAGGTGATGAACGTGTAGCCGCCGAAGGCCGCGTCCAGGCCGCCGGGGCGCGCCCGCCCGGCCACCGCCGACTGCTCGGCCACCATCGAGAAGACGATGCCGACACCGAGCAGCGCGGTCGCCGTGACCAGCATGGCCAGGCTCCGCGAGCCGAGACAGGCGACCACCGCCGACGCCGTCAGCGCGACCCCGCCGATCACCAGACCGGGTCGTTCGCCGAGCCGGTCGACCAGCCGCCCGGTCACCACCGCGAGCACCAGCGGCGGGACCGCGAACATCGCCGCCACCACGGCCACCCACCCGGGCCCGTACCCGAGGTCCAGCACCGCGTACGACAGTGACGGCCGCATGCCGTAACTGACCGCCTGCACCAGGACCGCGTGGATCGCCAGCAGCGGCCAGAAGGCCCGCCCGCCCGTCACGCCTTCCCCTCCCGTCCGCGCCGGCCCTCCGCCGCCCGGAAGCCGCAGGCGATCGTACGGCAGCCGCGGCCGGCCGGGTCAGCGGGGGGACGGGTCGCCGGTGACCTCGAACCCGGTGACCTCGAACCCGGTGACCTCGAACCCGGTGACCTCGAACCCGGTGACGAGCTCCGGCCGGATGCGCAGGACGAGGGCCGTCTTGTCACCCGTCCAGCTCTGCCGGCCGGCGAACGCGCCGTCGTCGGGCACGAGCGCGGCCGTGCCGGTCACCATGACGTTCCAGCCGAGATGGGTGGCCGGATCCACCATGTCGGCCTGGTAGACGACCATGGACGTCCCACGCGGCCGCAGGACGGCCTCGATCTCGGGCGCGTACCCGGTGCGGGCCACGATGTGGCCGTCGTGCATGACATGGCTGACGAGGCGGATCGCCGGCATGGCGCGGCTGATGAACACGATCCGCCCCAGCCCCGCGTTGCCGAGCAGCCGCAGGGATTCCTCCCTGGAGAGTTCCGTGAGCGCGCGGGGGCGCGCGTCGATGTCGTACGTCATGGCAGCGAGCCTCTCGCGGCGGAAGTCCTCGCAGGTAGGGGCCAAAGTCCCTACCTCACGGCTGGCGTCAGGGCGAATCGGCGTGGTCCCTGAACCGTTCGTGGGCGGACTGCTTGGAGATGCCCATCGCCTCGCCCACCTCGGCCCAGGAGGAGCCGTTCTGCCGGGCGGCGGCGACGGCCTGGTCGAGCAGGGTGCGCTGCCAGCTCTCCACCTGCGACAGCAGGGTGAGGGCGGCTAGGGGACGGTCGGCGGTGAGGCCCACGATCTGCTGGCAGAGCAGGTCCGACTTGATGACGAGCCAGCTCGGCGGCGCCGCCATGGACAGGGGGCCGGCGTGCCGGCTCCACCACCGGTACTCCGCCTCCTTCGTCCCTTCGGGCGTGGCCGGGTACCGCCGCCCGTCGGTCCAGCCGCAGGAGCACGTGGCCTGGTAGCCGACGAAATCCCTGGTGAAGGAGCTGGAGGAGGGGGCGAGCTCGCCACCGGGGAGCACCGGCGCCACGAAGCCCTCGTGGTCGGGGAGGTCAGGCGACTTCAACGTCATAGTCGTCAGGATATCCTGACGATTTCTGTGGTGGTGCACGCTCCGGGCGCGGAAATCGGTTGTGGTACGGCCGGACGCCCAGCCAGGAGGCCGTCGAAGCCTGTCACGCCCGCTCGCGTGACGACTGCTCGGTTGGGGCGTGTTCGCGCTCATGAAGCGCTGAGCCGGTCACCGGGCCCGCGCGCGGGCGCGGGCCCGGTGACGTCGTCAACGCGGCGTCAGGATTTCCGGGGCGTGCGTCCTGATCGCGTAGTGATGCCCCGGCAGCCGGCGGAGACGGGTCTAGCGTCTGCTTTGTACCCCTTTCGGAGGAAGGAAGCAGATGTCCGAGCCTCGATTGTTCGTCCCCGTCCGCGGCGGCGGATGCGCCCTGGCGCTCCGGTTGTTCCGCACCGCGTCGGGCAAGCGGGCGGCCGTGGCCTTCTCCTCGCCGCTCAAGCTCGCCAAGGTGCTCGGGCCGGACCAGCGGTGGGTGCTGCTCACCGCCCCTGCCCTGCGGACGATGGTCGCCGACCTCGACGTCCCCGTCACGATCATCGATCCCGCGGGCACGACGTCCCGGCCGGTGACGCAGGTGGCGTGACCCGCGTCCCCGGCCGCCTGAATCCGTACATACGCCTCACTACGCTTTCTTGACGCCCCCACCGCCGCGAACGTCGTATATCGGTCAGTAAGGTGCGATGCGTATTTACGGGCTCTTGACGGGGACGGGTGACCGGGATGGTGCTGGCGAAACGGCCGGCCGCTACGGAGGGGACGCTGCGGTCGTGGCTGCTGCAGGGTCTGCAGACCGACCGTAGGCAGATCGAGCACGGTCCCCACGTCAAGCACCCGTGGTGGCGGGTGATGTGCCTGACCGGCGTGGACTACTTCTCCACGCTCGGCTACCAGCCCGGCATCGCGGCGCTGGCCGCCGGCCTGCTCGCGCCGCTGGCCACGCTCTTCCTGGTCGCGCTCACCCTGCTCGGCGCGCTACCGGTTTATCGCCGCATCGCCGCCGAGAGCCCGTACGGGCAGGGGTCGATCGCGATGCTGGAGAAGCTCGCCCCCCAGTGGTGGGGCAAGTTCTTCGTGCTGGCGCTGCTCGGGTTCGCGGCCACCGACTTCGTCATCACGATGACGCTGTCGGCGGCGGACGCGACCGCGCACATCCTGGAGAACCCGTTCGTGCCCGGATTCCTGTCCGGGCAGCGGGTGCTCGTCACGCTGGTGCTGCTGGCGGCGCTCGGCGGGGTGTTCCTGATGGGCTTCACCGAGGCGATCGGCATCGCCGTCCTGCTCGTCTTCGTCTACCTCGGCCTGAACGCGGTCGTCGTCGCGACCGCCTTCGTCCACGTGCTCCAGGCCCCGCGGGTCGTCGTGGACTGGCGGCACGGGCTGGGGGCCGACTTCAGCAGCCCGCTCGCCATGGTCGGCCTGTCGCTGCTCGTCATGCCGAAGCTGGCGCTCGGCATGTCCGGGTTCGAGACCGGTGTCGCGGTGATGCCGGTGGTCAAGGGCGACATACGGCGGCGGATCGAGGGCACCAAACGGCTGCTGACCGTCGCCGCGGTCATCATGAGCGTGTTCCTGATCTTCTCCAGCCTCGTCACGACCGTGCTCATCCCGCACGCGGAGTTCGAGGAGGGCGGGAAGGCGAGCGGGCGGGCGCTGGCGTATCTGGCGCACGGCTACCTGGGGGACTGGTTCGGCACCGTCTACGACGTCTCGACGATCGCGATCCTCTGGTTCGCCGGCGCCTCGGCGATGGCCGGGCTGATCAACCTGGTGCCCCGCTACCTGCCCCGGTACGGCATGGCGCCGGAGTGGACGGGCGCCGTACGGCCGCTGGTGCTGGTGTTCTCGGCGATCGCGTTCGCCATCACGGTCATCTTCGGCGCCGACGTGGACGCCCAGGGCGGCGCGTACGCCACCGGCGTGCTCGTCCTCATGCTCTCGGCCGCGGTCGCGGTGACGCTGTCGGCCAGGAAGAAGGGGCAGAACCGGGCGGCGGCCGGGTTCGCGCTGATCTCGGCGGTGCTGGCGTACACGCTGGTGGACAACGTGATCGAGCGGCCGGACGGCGTGAAGATCGCCTCGTTCTTCATCGTGGCGATCGTCGTCACCTCGTTGCTGTCGCGCGCCACCCGCTCGACGGAGCTGCGGGTCACCGACGTGACGCTCGACCCGCTCGCCGAGCGGTTCGTCAACGACACGTGCGGCGAGATCCACCTGATCGCCAACGAGCCCCACCAGCGCGACCAGGCCGAGTACACCGACAAGCTGCGCGAGCAGTGGATCAACCACCGGCTGCGCACCACGGAGCCCGTGCTGTTCGTCGAGGTGTCGGTGCCGGACGCCTCGGAGTTCGAGACGGAGCTGCACGTCAAGGCGGAGGAGCGCTTCGGCCACCGGATCCTGACCATCGAGAGCTCCGCCGTGCCGAACTCGCTGGCCGCTCTGCTGCTCTTCCTGCGCGACCGCACCGGCTCGGTGCCGCACATCTACTTCCACTGGACCGAGGGCAACCCGGTCGTCGCGATGCTGCGCTACCTGGTCTTCGGCGGCGGCGACGTGCCGCCGCTGACCCGGGAGGTGCTGCGCCAGGCGGAGCCCGACCTCGAACGCCGGCCGCACGTCCACGTCGGCTGACGGCGTACGGATCGCGTCAAGAATCGGCGCCCGGCCGTAGGAATGGCGTCAAGAACGGAAAATGGCCAGTATTTCGGCGTTTTCCTGGGTCTGGTGCCGCTCGTCCCGGGGGGCCGACCGAATCGAGGAGTGGAGATGGCCGACGTCTTCGCCGCCCTGACCGTCGTACGGCTGGACGGGGCCTGAGGTGCGGGGACGGCTACGGGTGTACCTCGGCGCTGCACCCGGCGTGGGCAAGACGTACGCGATGCTGGACGAGGCCCGCCGCGCCTGTGGCCGCGGCCGGGACGTGGTCGTGGGCCTCGTCGAGACGCACGGCCGCCCGCGCACGGAAGCCCTGCTGGAGGGCATGGAGATCATTCCGCGCAAGACGCTCGTGCACCGCGGGGTCACGTTCACCGAGCTCGACGTCGAGGCGGTCATCGGGCGCCGGCCCGCGGTGGCGCTGATCGACGAGCTGGCCCACACCAACGTGCCCGGCTCCGAGCACGTCAAGCGCTGGCAGGACATCGACGACATCCTCGACGCGGGCATCGACGTGGTCTCCACCGTCAACATCCAGCACCTGGAGTCGGTCAACGACGTCGTGCAGGAGATCACCGGCGTGCCCCAGCGCGAGACGGTGCCGGACGAGGTGGTGCGGCGGGCCGACCAGGTGGAGCTGGTGGACATGTCGCCGGAGGCGCTGCGCCGCCGCCTCGCGCACGGCAACGTCTACGCGCCGGAGAAGGTGGACGCGGCGCTGGCGAACTACTTCCGCGTCGGCAACCTCACCGCTCTGCGCGAGCTCGCCCTGCTCTGGGTGGCCGGGAAAGTGGACGAGCAGCTCGACCGCTACCGCGCCGAGCACGGCATCGCGACGACCTGGGAGACCCGTGAACGCGTCGTCGTCGCCCTCACCGGCGGCCCCGAAGGCGACACGCTCGTCCGCCGGGCGGCGCGGATCGCGGCCCGCACCAAGGGCGCCGACCTGCTGGCCGTCCACGTGACCAGCGCCGACGGCCTGGCCGGAGCCGACCCCGCCGGCCTGGCCCGTCAGCGTGCGCTGGTGGAGAGCCTGGGGGGCACCTACCACCAGGTCGTCGGCGACGACATCCCGCGCGCACTGCTCGACTTCGCCCGCGGCGTGAACGCCACCCAGCTGGTGCTCGGCGCGTCGCGGCGGGGCCGGTTCGCGCAGCTCTTCTCGCGCGGCGTCGGAGTCGAGACCATCGCCCGTTCCGGCTCGATCGACGTCCACATGATCACCCACGAGGAGGTCAGGATGGGACGGCGGCGCCCGGCCCGTACCCGCGCCGCGCTGACCCGCAAGCGCCGGGTGGCCGGCTGGGTGCTGGCGGTGGCCGGGATGCCGCTGCTGACCGCCGTGCTGGCGCAGTTCCGCGAGGTGGTGTCGCTGCCGAGCGAGATCCTGTTCTTCCTCTGCCTGACGGTCGGCGTCGCGCTGGCGGGCGGGATGTGGCCGGCGATCACCGCCGCCATCGGCGGGTCGATGTTGCTGAACTGGTTCTTCACCCCGCCGGTCGGCCGGTTCACGATCAACGATCCGGAGAACCTGTTCGCGCTGATCGTGTTCGTCCTCGTCGCCGCCGCGGTGAGCACGATCGTGGACATCGCCGCCCGCCGCACCCGGGAGGCCGCCCGCGCCGGAGCCGACGCCGAGCTGCTGTCCACACTGGCCGGGCACGTGCTGCGCGGCGAGGCCGCCCTGGCGTCCCTGCTGGAACGGACGCGCGAGACGTTCGGGCTGACCTCGGTCACCCTGCTCGAACGCCGGCCCGAGGCCGCCCGCGCCGCCGACGACCAGTCGGATCCCGACGCCTGGCGCATCGTCGCCACCTCCGGCGGCACGCCGTCCACGTGCCCGGCCCAGTCCGACACCGACGTGCAGATCGACGACACCCTCGTGCTCGCCGCCCGCGGCCGGCTGCTGGACGCCGCCGACCGCGCGGTGCTGGAGGCGTTCGCCGCCGAGGCCGCCGTCGCCCTGCGCCAGGAACGCCTGCAGCAGGAGGCGGCCCGCGCCCAGCCGCTCGCGGAGGCCGACAAGATGCGTACCGCGCTGCTCGCCGCCGTCAGCCACGACCTGCGCACGCCGCTCGCCTCCGCCAAGGCCGCCGTCGAGAGCCTGGCCGCCACCGGCGTCGACTGGAGCGACCATGACCGCGCCGAGCTGCTGGACACCGCGGCGGAGTCGCTGGACAAGCTGGACCGGTTGGTGGCGAACCTGCTCGACATGAGCCGCCTGCAGGCCGGCGTGCTCGGCGTGACCCCGCAGCCGATCGCCCTGGAGGAGATCGTCCCGCGCGCCGTGGACGACCTCGGGCCGCTGCGCGACCGCGTCGAGGGCGACATCTCCGTCGAACTCCCCGAGATCGCCGCCGACCCGGCCCTGCTCGAACGCGTCCTGGTCAACCTCATGGCGAACGCCGTCCGCTACAGCCCGCCCGACCGGCCGGTGCTCCTCACCGCCAGCCGCCACGGCGAACAAGTGGAGATCCGCGTCGTCGACCGCGGCCCCGGCATCCCGCCCGAGGCCCACGACCGGGTCTTCCAGCCGTTCCAGCGGCTCGGCGACCGCGACAACCACTCGGGAGTCGGCCTGGGGCTCGCGCTCTCGCGCGGGCTCACCGAAGCCATGGGCGGCACGCTCGTCCCGGAAGACACACCAGGGGGAGGTCTCACCATGATCCTGACACTGCCCACCGCCCCGCGCGGGGTGACGCGGTGACCCGCATCCTCGTCGTGGACGACGAACCCCAGATCCTGCGCGCACTTCGCATCAACCTGGCCGCACGCCACTACGAGGTGACCGTGGCCGCCGACGGCGCCGCGGCGCTGCGTGCCGCCGTCGACCACACACCCGACCTGGTCATCCTCGATCTGGGGCTGCCCGACCTGGACGGGGTGGACGTCATCCACGGCCTGCGCGGCTGGACCAGCGTCCCGATCATCGTGCTGTCCGGCCGGGCCGGGAACCAGGACAAGATCGAGGCCCTGGACGCCGGCGCCGACGACTACGTCACCAAGCCGTTCGGCATCGACGAGCTGCTGGCCAGGGTGCGGGCCGTGACGCGGCGCGTGTCCATCCACGAGGCCGAGCTGGCGAACATCAAGATCGGGGACCATGTCGTCGACCTGACCGACAAGACGATCAGCGGCGACGTACGACTGACGCCGACCGAGTGGCACATCCTGGAGCTGCTGCTGCGCCACCCCGGCAAGCTGATCAGCCAGCGTCAGATCCTCACCGAGGTGTGGGGCGCCAAGTTCGTCAAGGAGACCCATTACCTGCGCCAGTACATGGCGCAGCTGCGCCGCAAACTCGAACGCGACCCCGCCCACCCCGTCCACTTGATCACCGAACCGGGCATGGGTTACCGTTTCCGGCCTTGACCAGGAAAAACGTTGATGGAATCGCGGAGCCGTATATTTCGCGTAGTAATTTCCGCTTTATCCGTCAGGGATTCATATAAAGCCAGTTTTCGGTGGTTGTGGCACGTCACGATGAGGGCGGAAATTCTCTTCAGGAGTATGCGGACATGACCATCGTGAAAACCCCCGCCGCGGCCGAGGAACCCCCTGATACCGGCGAACGCCACAGGCTCTCGGTCGCGGGCGGGCTCGCCGCGCTCTCGCTGGACGCCATGGCCTCCGTGGCGTACGGACCCGAGGCGATCGTGCTCGTGCTGGCCCTCGCCGGCGGCGCCGGGCTCGGCTTCACCATCCCGGTCACCCTGGCCATCGCCGGCCTGCTCGTGGTGCTGACCGTGTCGTACCGGCAGGTCGTCGCCGCCTTCCCCGAAGGCGGCGGCGCGTACGGCGTGGCCACGAAGCACCTGGGCAGGCGGGCGGGGCTGGTCGCGGGCGCCTCGCTCGTCATCGACTACGTCCTCAACGTCGCCGTCTCCGTGGCCGCCGGGGTCGCGGCGCTCACCTCCGCCTTCCCGGAGCTGCTGCCGTACACCGTGTGGCTCTGCCTGGGCGTGCTGGCGCTCGTGACGGGCGTCAACCTCAAGGGCATCGCGCACAGCGCCCGCGCGTTCATCGGGCCCACCGTCGTCTACGTGGCCGCGATCCTGCTCGTCGTCGTGGCCGGGCTGTTCCGCTCCGAACCCGCCGTCAGCGTCGGCCACCAGGTGGCAGGTCTGCAGACGGTCGGCGTCCTGCTGCTGCTCAAGGCCTTCGCGAACGGCTGCGCCGCGCTGACCGGCGTGGAGGCGATCGCCAACGCGGTGCCGTCGTTCAAACGGCCCCGCGTCCGGCGGGCGCAGCGGGCCGAGGTGGCGCTGGGCGCGCTGCTGGCCGTCATGCTGCTGGGCATCGCCGCGCTGATCGAGAAGTTCGCCATCGCCCCGGCCGACGGGGTGACCGTGCTCGCCCAGGTCACGCTGGCCTCGCTGGGCGACGGGCCGCTGTTCTACCTGGTCCAGTTCGCCACCGTGGTGCTGCTGGGGCTGGCCGCCAACACCTCCTTCGGCGGCCTGCCGGTGCTGGCCCGGCTGCTGGCCCGCGACAACAACCTGCCGCACCTGTTCGCGCTGCGCGCCGACCGGCAGGTGCATCGCTACGGCATCGCGTTCCTCGCCGTCACCAGCGGCCTGCTGCTCGTCGTGTCGAGGGGCGAGATGAACCTGCTGGTGCCGCTCTTCGCGATCGGGGTGTTCGTCGGCTTCACCCTGTCGCAGGCGGGCATGGTCCGGCACTGGCTGACGGACCGGCCCGCCGGCTGGCGGTGGCGGGCGGTGCTGAACGGCATCGGCGCGCTGCTCACGTTCATGGCCGCGATCGTGGTGACGGTGACGAAGTTCGGCGAGGGCGGCTGGCTGATCGCGGTGGCTCTGCCGCTGCTGGTGGCGGCCATGGAGTGGGTCAACCGCCAGTACGCGCGCATCGGCCGGCGGCTCGAGATCGGCAGGACACCCATGCCGCCCAAGCCGCGCCGCTCCCTGGTGGTGGTGCCCGTGCAGACGGTCACCCGGCTGACCCGCGAGGCCCTGTCCGCCGCGCTGTCGCTGGGGGACCGGGTGGTGGCCGTCAACGTGACCCACGCGGGCGACGAACGGCAGGCGCGCGCGTTCGCCGAGGACTGGGACCGCTGGGATCCCGGCGTGGAGCTCGTACGGCTCTTCGACGCCCACCGGCGGCTGGACCGGCCGCTGCTCACCTACCTGCGCGGGGTGCCGGAACCGCACGTGTTCGTGCTCATCGCGGAGGTCGAGCCGGAGCACGCCTGGCAGCGGATGTTGCAGAACCACCGCGGCGCCGTGCTGGCCAGGGCGCTGCGCCGGGGCGCCGACGCGGTGGTGTGCCGGATGCGGTTCCGGGTCTGACGGCTTGACCTCATGTCGACATGAGGTCGCATGCTGGCTCGTATGTCCGCGAAAGAATCACTTGCCCGGCTGCTCGACGACGTCGACGCCACGCCCGAGGCCACCGCGCTGCGCGCCCGTTCGTACGACCTGCTCGCCCTTCCGGACGGCGCGGCCGTCGTGGACGTCGGCTGCGGCGCGGGCCGCGCGGTCGGCGAGCTGGCCGCACGCGGCGCCCGCGCGATCGGCGTGGACGTCAGCGCCGAGATGATCGCCCTCGCCCGGAGCCGCGGCCCGGAGAGCGACCTGCGGATCGGCGACGCCCGCGCCCTGCCGCTCGCCGACGGGGAGGTCGCCGGCTACCGCGCCGACAAGGTGTTCCATGAACTGCCCGACCCCGCCGAGCCCCTGGAGGAGGCCCGGCGAGTGCTCGCCCCCGACGGCCGGATCGTCCTGCTCGGCCAGGACTGGGACGGTTTCATCGTCGACTCCGCCGACCCGGCGCTCACCCGGGCGATCGTGCACGCCCGCGCGGACGCCGTCACCAACCCGTGGGCCGCCCGCCGCTTCCGCAACCTGCTGCTCGACACGGGGTTCACGAACGTCACGGTGGAGGCGCACACCGGAGTGCTCACCGGCGGGGTGGTGCTGCCCATGCTCACCGGCCTCGCGGCCGGCGCCCGCGCGGCCGGCGCGATCTCCCCCGAGCAGGAGGCCGCGTGGACCGCCGAGCAGCGCGAACGCGCCCGCACCGGCCGCGCGTTCCTGGCCCTGCCGATGTTCGTGGCCGCGGCCCGCCGCCCCTGAGCGGTCAGGGCACCAGGCGGCCTTCCGCCAGCCGCAGCCGGCGCTCCACCCCGATCTCGGTCAGGAACCGCTCGTCGTGGCTGACCACCACGAACGCCCCCCGGTACGCGCCGAGCGCGCTCTCCAACTGGCCGACGCTGACCAGGTCGAGATTGTTCGTGGGCTCGTCCAGCAGCAGGAGCTGCGGGGCGGGCTCGGCGCACAGGACGCAGGCGAGCGTGGCCCGCAGCAGCTCGCCGCCGGACAGCACCCCCACCGGCAGGTGGGCGCGCGAGCCGCGGAACAGGAAACGGGCGAGCAGGTTCATCCGGTCGGCCTGGAGCATCCCGGGGGCGAACGCGGCGAAGTTCTCCGCCACCGTGCGGTCGGGGTCGAGCAGGTCGAGCCGTTGCGACAGGTACGCCACGCGGCCCTCGGCCCGCCTGACCAGGCCGCCCTCCGGCTCCAGGTCGCCGCTGACCAGGCGCAGCAGGGTGGACTTGCCGGCGCCGTTGGGCCCGGTCAGCGCGATCCGCTCGGGGCCGCGGATCGTCAGGTCGAGGCCCGGCTCGGCGAACAGGCCGCGCGCCCGCAGGCCCTCGCCGTCGAAGAGCGTGCGCCCGGCCGGGACGCCGGTGCCGGGCAGCTCCAGCACGAGCTTCTGGTCGTCGCGCAGCGCGCGCCCGGCCTCGTCGAGGCGCGCCTGCGCGTCGCCCACCCGGGAGGCGTGCATCTGCCCGGCCCGGCCCGCCGACTCCTGGGCGCTGCGCTTCAGGCCCCCGGCGACGATCCGGGCCAGCCCGGCGTTCTTGAGGTTGCGGGCCGCGTTGCCGGCCCGGCGCTCGGCGCGCTCGCGGGCCTGCTGCATCTCCCGCTTCTCGCGCTTGAGCTCCTGCTCGGCGCTGCGCACGTTGCGCTCGGCGGCCTCCTGCTCGGCGCGCACGGCCTCCTCGTACGCGGTGAAGTTGCCGCCGTACCAGCGCAGCTCGCCCTGGTGCAGCTCGGCGATGCGGTCCATGCGGTCGAGCAGCTCCCGGTCGTGGCTGACCAGCAGCAGGCAGCCGTTCCAGTCGCCGAGCACGGCGTAGAGTCTGCGGCGCGCGTCGAGGTCGAGGTTGTTGGTGGGCTCGTCGAGCAGCAGCACGTCGGGCCGCTTGAGCAGCTGCGCGGCCAGCCCGAGTGAGACGACCTGGCCGCCGCTCAGCGTGCCGAGGCGGCGCTCGAACGCCACGTCGCCGAGACCGAGCCGGTCGAGCTGGGCCTTGGTGCGCTCCTCGATGTCCCAGTCGTTGCCGATCACGGCGAAGTGCTCCTCGCTCGCGTCGCCGGACTCGATGGCGTCCAGCGCGGCGATCACGGGGGCGATCCCGAGCACCTCGGCCACGGTCAGATCGCCGGTGAGCGGCAGGGTCTGCGGCAGGTAGCCGAGCACGCCGCCGACGGTGACGCTCCCGCCGGTGGGGGTGAGCTCGCCGGCGATCAGCCGGAGCAGCGTGCTCTTGCCCGTGCCGTTGGGGGCGACGAGCCCGGTACGGCCGGGGCCGGCGGTGAAGGACAGGTCGCCGAAGACGGGGGTGTCGTCGGGCCAGGAGAAGGACAGGGCGGAGCAGACGATGGACGCGTCGGACATGGGAGAGACCTCGTACGGAAAAGCGCGGGCGCGCCGCGGGCGCCCGGCGGGTGGACAGGCATGAGAACGACGACGACACGGCCTCGGGCGGCGGCGCTCCGATGCGCTCGCCGACGGCCGGTCAGGCTCCGGTATCACCCGGAGATGTCGTCGTCACCTGCCACGTCTGGTCTCCCTGGAACTCAGGTCACAAATTGCCCCGATACTTTAGCACCCCTGGAGTCAGGCTGTCTCCAGGGCCGCCCGGAAGCGGGCCTGCCCCGACAGCATGCGCTCGATCATCGGCACGATGCCGGGCCGGACGTTGAAGGCCGGGGACGTGACGGGCGTCAGCGCAGCACCACGTCGAAGGCCATGGTGAAGAACGTGTCGAAGGCGGCCTGCGACCTGCCGGCGCGCGCCTCGATCAGGGTGCCCTCCCACGCGTTCAGCAGGAACCGGGCGGTCTCGTCCGGGTCGAGGCCGGGGCGTACGGAGCCGTCGCGGCGGGCCTCCGCCAGCGCCGCGGCGATCGCCTCCGACCAGGTGCGGAGCCCTTCGAGCACCGCGGCGCGGATCGCCTCGCTGTGGTCGGCCACGCCGGTGGCGAAGTTGCCCACCAGGCAGCCGCGCGTGAATCCGCGCTCGACGTTCTCGTCGCGCAGGAACTCGAAGTGCCGGCGGATCCGGTCGAGCGGCGGCAGGGAGGTGTCGCCGAGGATGTCGAAGCGCCGCCCGGCGCCGTAGCGCCGCAGCGCCTCGACGGCGGCCTCCTCCTTGCTGGCGAAATGGTTGTAGAAGGAGCCTTTCGGGGCCCCGGCCGCGTCGGCGATCTCCTGGATGCCGGTCCCGTGGAACCCGCGGGTGTGGAACACCTCCAGCGCGGACGCGAGCAGGTCCTCACGCTTGGACGCCTTGGGCACGTCGCCTCCCCGTTCAATATGACCGGACGTCTTACTTGATGAGACTACCTGGCGCGTACGGGGAGGCGACCCCTACGCGCACCTGCCGGACAGCCAGGCGCGGTAGTCCTTCGTGTAGTTCGTCATGACGCTCGCCGGGGTCTGGCCGAGCACGGACTGCCACTGGGCCGTGTTGCCGGTCCACGACGGAGGCGGCTCCTCCCAGGCCACGCTGTCGGTCCAGCGGGCGGCCGATCCCTTCAGCAGCCCCGGGTGGCGCTTGGCGAGCTCGCCCTGGATCCACGTGTCCTTGGAGTAGAGCAGGATCCGCTGCGCGCCCTGGCGTTCCTTGATCGGGTCGGAGATCTCCCGCCAGCCGCTCGCCGCGTGCGCCGAGTCCGACAGGACGTTCTTGGCCTCCGGCTTGATCTCCAGCAGGGCGACCAGCCCGCGCGAGCGCACGTGGTCGAGCCACTGCCGCAGCGTGTAGACCCCTTCACCCTGGTACGGGCCCCGCGCGACGCTCCGGTCCCGCAGGTTGTCGGACCCGGCGGCCCACCACAGGTCGGTGATCGCGCGGTTCACCCCCGTCAGGCCGTTGGTCGTGGTGTTGTGCCACATCACCGCCTTGGTGCCCTCCCTGGTCAGCTGGACGTCGCCCTCCACCCCGTCGGCGCCCCACGCCTGCTGGTCGTTCACGCCGCGCGGATGGTTGGGCTGGCGGATCTGGTCCCTGGTCCAGGGGTTCGCGCCGGTGGGATAGCCGCCGTGCCCGAAGACCAGGGGACAGGCGGCCAGCCGGGCGGTCGTACCGGCCGGCGCGATGGCGACCGCCGTGGTCACCGACACGAGAAGCAGCTTGACGGTCATCGCGGGACCCCGTCCTGATCAGGCGACGATGCGTGATCAGCGTAGGCGGACTCCCGATGGTGATCAATTGGTTCGCGTCACGGGCACTGGCTGCGCGGCCGGGACAGATGGGTGACCAGGCGGTCGAGGACCGCACGGTCGGAGGGAAGCGAGAAGTGGTCGACGCCCGGGTTGTCGGTGAGCGAGAAGCGGTGGCAGGGCATCGCGCGCCAGACCTGGACGGCGTCGTTGGTGACGTCCTCCTGGTTGCCGTCGCCGTCGCGGGTGACGAACGCGCCCTTGCCGACGACCTGGCCGGTGGTCAGGTCGCGCAGCCGCGCCCCGACGGGCGTCGGCAGGCCGGAGCCCTTCTCGGCGTACACGTCCACGCCCGGGAACGCCTCCTTGCCGGCGAACTTCACGAAGCCGACGTAGTGGGCGGCGATCTGCCGGGCGGCCGGCAGGTTCGCGTCGGCGAGCAGGCGGCGGTGGTCGCGCGGGGTGTAGGCGCGGCCCGCCGAGGCGTCGCGGACGACCACCTCGCGGTCGCCGAAGATCGCCGGGTCGGCGGCGCTCATGTACGTCGAGGGCGCGCTCTGGTACATCCGCGCGCTGCTGACGGCGTTCCGCCTCGTCGTGGGGTAGCCGAAGTCCTGGATGTTCAGGCCGGTGAACAGCACCGGGTAGAGCAGGCCCTGGCCGGGGAAGTTGCCGGCGATCGGGGTGAAGCCGTGGATGTACTTCTCGCGCCACGCCGGCTTGGAATGGGTGAGCAGGTACTGCGCGTACAGCGGGCCGTTGGAGTGGCCGACCAGATGCACCGGGCGGTCGCCGTTCTCGCGGTAGGTGTCCTCGATGAGCTTGCGGGTGCGCCGCAGGAACCCGCCCATGTCGGGGGTGAGCCTGGAGTCGTAGCCGGCGACCCGGATGTCCTTGTCGCGGAGGTATCCGGCGGCCTCCAGCCGGCGGTACATCGGCTCGTAGAACGGCGCGCTCGCGGTGCGACCGTACGCCATGATCCGGACGTCGACGCCTTCCTGCTCGGAGAAGCGGCCCCGCATGGGCAGCGACGATCCGGCGTCGTAGCGCAGCGTCATGAGCCGGTCCTGGCAGACCTGGCTGAAGACGGCGCTCGGCCGGTCGTTGCGGTACCAGTCCTCGAAGGTGCCCGACCGCGGGCACCTCGGGAACGCCGTCTGGTCGCGTACGGTCACCCGCAGCTTGGTCAGGTGGAAGGCCGGAAAGAGCACGACCGGGGTGCGGGGTTGCCCCGATGGGCTCGGGGGCGGCGCCGGCGACTGCACCTGTGCCTGTGATTGTGCCTGTGATTGCGCCTGTGATTGCGCCTGTGCCGGGGACGGTGGTGTCGGGGACAGCGTCACGGCCAGTGGGAACGGCAGCAGCGCCGCGAGCGTGCGCCGGATCCGGCTCTGTGCAGGCATGAGAAACCCCCTCAGGCCCGGTCAACTACCCGGCGTGTCGCAGCTCCCGGCGAAATGTCACCAAAAATCTATACAAACCGGACGAAAGCCTCTAATCTGGGCATCGCTCCAGTGGGGGCCACCTGGAGCGCCAAAACGTCGCGCCTCGGCCGCACGCCCCCGGCGGCCGGGGCGCGTCAATCTCCAGGATCACACAGGCAGCAGCGGTCGAAGCCGAACGGCCGGTCGTGCGCCTCCCGCCAGATCCGGGCGCCGTGCGGGTCGTTGATGTCGACGAAACGGGCGACCACCAGCGCAACCACCGTCGCCGCGCCTCTGCCGTACAACGCCGACGCGGCGCCCCGCACGCGCACCCCCGATCCGAACAGGTCGTCCACCAGCAGCACCCGCTCGTCGTCCACCCGGCCGCGCACCCGGAAGGCGGCACGGGCGACGGGCTCCAGCAGCAGCGGCCGGTACCGGGGGACGAGCGCGCCCACCTGGCCAACCACCCGCTGCATCAGGTCGAACGCCTCGATCGGCCGCTCGGCGCGGGTGTCGGGGATCGTGGCGACCACGGTGAACGGGCCGCCGGCGCGCTCTTCGAGGCAGGCGGCGTGCGCGCGGAGGAAGCGCGCGACTGTGGCGGCCAGGAACCCCGCCCGGCTGCGCCGGCCACCGGCGCCGGACGGATCGCGCTCGCGGACGAGGACGTCGTACAGCTGGGTGTCGCGTGCCGTCAGCGAGATCGGCACGACGTGCTCGGTGGAGGCGTACAGGCCGTGCGCGGCGCGCCGGCAGCCGGCGCAGGTCTCGTGCGGCGGGTCGGCCGCGCCGGTGCGGCAGATCGTGCACATGCCCGGCCGCGCCGCCGGCACCCGGACGTACAGCGGCAGGAACTCTCGGGTGAGCGCCTCGGCGTCACCCATGATCAGCGGTTGTGAGCAGGAGGAGGCACATCTACGAGAGTGACCGCCCGCTTGGCCAGGTCGTCAGTGTCCTCGACGGCAGTCATGCCTCCCCGCGCCCCCATCGCCGCGGCCCACTCCGGCACCCGCCCGGGCGTGAACACCTGCTTGCCGGTCGCCAGCGCCCGCGCCACGTGAGCCGCGGCGACCCCGTCAGGGTCACCGTCGGCAACGTAGAGCGAGTCGGCCAACCCGCAGGTCACCGCGTGTACGGCGGCGGGCCCGCCCGAGGCGTCGCCGAGAACGCGGAGCGGGTCGGCCGGCCCGCCCGGGGTGTCGGCCGGCCCGCGGGTCACTGTGCGGGAGGCAGGGACGGCGTCGGGCCAGAACGGCGATATCACCGCGCCCATGTCGGCGATCAGCGCGGCCAGAGCGCCGTGCGCTCCTGCCGTGGACGGCTCGGCGATGCCGCCGTCGAGCACCGCGAGCGTACGGCCGCCCGCGGCGAGCGCGGCCTCGTGGACGGCGGCGTCGAGGCGGGTGCGCAGCGGCGCCACGACCGTCAGCCCCGCCTCGGCCAGCGCCCGCGCGGCCTCGGCCGCCCCCGCCACGTCGCGCTCGCCGACCACGGCGACCGCCCGTTGGTCCTCGCGCCGCAGCTCGCCACGGAACCACAGGAACGGCCGGCGGTCGTAAGCCCAGGCCAGGTTGCCGGGGTAGGCGTCGTCGAGCACGGTGACGAGCCGCACGCCGGCGGCGAGCATGGCGGCGATGAGCTCACGCCCCCAGGCGAGATCGGCCGGCTGGATTCGGGCGGCGAGTGCGGCGGCGTGCGCCCGGTCGGCGGCGTCGCGGCTCGTGCCGCCGCCCCGCAGCAGCGCAAGAGCGCCGCCGGCGTCGAGGACGACCCGCGCGGTGTGGAACCAGGGCCGGTCGCGGGTGGCCCTGGTGAGGGCGAGGACGGCGGCTCGCTCGTCGGTCGTGGTCATGCTCACCACCTCCGGTTCGCTCCGAACGTACGCGCCGCCACTGACGAACTCGGCGACGATCCGCCCATCGTGCCGGGATCGGCCGGACGGCACGCCGTGGTCGTCATGCCGCTTCGGACTTTGACAGCCCGGCGATCACGGACGGTATGAGACCACAAGTGCGGGCGTTCGTCGCCGAAGGACCGCTCCCCGCCGAGGACGCCGAAGAAGCCGAGATCGCCTCGTGCGACACCCGGCTCAGGGCGATCTCCCCGCCGGTGACCGGGGGAGGAGACGAAGGCGCCGGCCGCGCGCTTCGGCTGGTCCCTCCTCCACCTCATCGAAACGGGTCCGAACCCCGTACTGGCCC
>NZ_SMKQ01000469.1 GCF_004348995.1 Nonomuraea terrae | reverse complement strand
ATGGCACCCTGCTGCCGATCCCGGACAGTGCCGCCAACCTTACGGTCTTCACCCGCCAGCGACTCGGCAACGGCATCTCGGGATACCCGCAACTACGGCTGGCCGCACTGGTGGCCTGCGGCACCCGATCGGTCATCGGGGCCGTGTTCGGACCCGCCACGACCGGTGAGCTGGACTACGCCCGCCGCCTGGCCGCGCATCTACAGACCGGGATGCTCCTGCTGGCCGACCGGAACTTCGCCGCCACCGACCTGCTCAACCAGCTGGCCGCCACCGGCGCCGACCTGCTGGTGCGCTGCAAGTCCGGCCGGAACCTGCCCGCCGTGGCCCGCT
>NZ_SMKQ01000468.1 GCF_004348995.1 Nonomuraea terrae | reverse complement strand
ATGGCACCCTGCTGCCGATCCCGGACAGTGCCGCCAACCTTACGGTCTTCACCCGCCAGCGACTCGGCAACGGCATCTCGGGATACCCGCAACTACGGCTGGCCGCACTGGTGGCCTGCGGCACCCGGTCGGTCATCGGGGCCGTGTTCGGACCCGCCACGACCGGTGAGCTGGACTACGCCCGCCGCCTGGCCGCGCATCTACAGACCGGGATGCTCCTGCTGGGCGACCGGAACTTCGCCGCCACCGACCTGCTCAACCAGCTGGCCGCCACCGGCGCCGACCTGCTGGTGCGCTGCAAGTCCGGCCGGAACCTGCCCGCCGTGGCCCGCTGCCGGGACGGCTCCACCCTG
>NZ_SMKQ01000064.1 GCF_004348995.1 Nonomuraea terrae | reverse complement strand
GATCTACACTTATGCGATCGTCGGCAGCGTCAGAGGTGTATAAGTCAAAGGGCTGTTCGCGGACCGGGCGTCCGCCGTGCGGCCGGGCTTCGCGCTCGGCCCGCGCAACCTCGACGCGGTGCTGCGCATCTGCGCGTCGCTCGACGGCCTGCCGCTGGCCATCGAGCTGGCCGCCGCGCGGGTGCGGACGTTCGGGGTGGCGGAGATCGCCGCCCGGCTGGCCGAGCACGGCAGGTTCCGGCTGCTGTCGCGCGGCGACCGTACGGCCGCCGCCCGGCACCGGACGCTGCACGCCGTCGTGGAGTGGAGCTGGGACCTGCTGGACGCGGCGGAGCAGGCGCTGGCCAGGGGGTTCGCGGTGTTCACCGGGGGCGCGAGCCTGGAGGCGGTCGAACGGGTCTGCGGCCCAGGCAGCGCCGAGTCGCTGGTCGGCCTGGTGGACAAGTCGCTGGTGGAGACCGACGGCGAGCGCTACCAGATGCTCGACACCATCCGGCTGTTCTGCCTGGAACGCCTGGCGGAGGCGGGCGAGGAGGAGCGGCTCCGTGCCTCGCACGCCGCCTGGTTCCTGGAGCTCGCGCGGCGCGCCGACGACCACCTCTACCGCGAGGAGCAGCTCACGTGGCTGGCCCGGCTGTCGGCCGACAACGCCAACCTCCAGGCGGCACTGCGCTGGAGCGTCGAGCACGACCGGCCGACGGCGTGGCGGCTGGTGGCGGCGCTGGCGATGTACTGGTGGCTGAGCGGGCGGCGCGGCCAGGCCACCCTCCACACCGTACGTCTCCTCGACGCGACCGGACCCGAGCCGCCCGACGGGCTGGCCGAGGAGTACGTGATGGCCGTGCTGCACGCCGTACCGGACGCGGGATCGCCGCACTGGGAGCGGGCACGGGAGATCATGGCCTCGCTCGACCGGCCGATGCGGTACCGGTTCGGCGTGGCCCTGTGGGGCATGCTCGCCGGGCCGCCCGAGCGATGGCCGTCGTCCGGGCACGAGCCGCCCGTGCTCGGCTCCGAGCCGTGGAGCCGGGCGCTCGGACGGCTCAGCGTCGCCCTGATGCTGCTGCTCGGCGGCTCGGCCGCCGACGGGGAACGGGAGCTGGAGCGGGTGCTCGCCGACTTCGGCGCGGTGGGCGAACGCTGGGGGACGGCCCAGGCGCTCGACTGGCTGGCGCTGGTGGCGAGCTGGCGCGGCGAGTGGGCGCGGGCGTTCCGGCTGTGGGAGGACGCGCTCGGGCTGCTGGAGGAGCTGGGCGCGCTCGACGAGCTGGCCGACGTGCTCGGCAGGCGGGCCGAAGCGCGGCTGCGGGCGGGCGACGTCCGGGCGGCCCGCGCCGACCACGAACGGGTGGGTGAGCTGGAACGGCGGCTGGGGAGACCGGAACTGATGGCGTGGGTACACCTCCAGCTCGGTGAACTGGCCCGGTACGAAGGCGACCTGCCCGAGGCGGACCGGCGGCTGGAGGCGGCGCTGGCCGGGTCCCGGACCGGCGCGTTCACCGCGGGCGGCACCCGTTCGCGGGTGTACACCGCGCTGGGCCGGCTCGCCACGGCGAAGGGCACGATGATGGGCACGGCGCAGGAGCCGGCACAGGAGGCGGAACGCTTTCACGCCATGGCGGTGGCGGCCGCACTGGACTCCCCCATGTCCACCGACCTCGCCGATGCCGCCGAGGGACTGGCCGGCCTCGTCGCGGGAGCACAGGTCGGCTCGGACGCGACACGAACCCGGGACGCGGCCGAGCGGGCGGCGGTGTTGCTCGGTGTCGGGGTGGCGTTGCGCGGGCTGGCCGTGGCCGGTGACCGCGACGTCGCGGCGGTCGCCGCCAAGGCCACGCGGGTGCTGGGGCCGGAGGGCTTCGCGGCCGCGTACGCCAGTGGTGCGGCGATGGACCGCGCCGAGGCGCGGGCCCTGCTGGAGAGTGCGGCCGCCGGGCAGCCGCCCCCGCTGCTCGGGCCCGAGGTCGCGCCGTCACCCGGCGACCGCTGACAGGGCCGGAGCGGTCTGTCAGCCGGTGGTCGCCGGGTTGTCAGCGGTGGTCGCGACGCTGCTGGGCATGCGAAACCGCAACATCCTCATCTCGGGCGCCGGCATCGGCGGCCCGGCACTCGCCCACTGGCTCGTCCGCGCCGGTCGCACCGTCACCGTCGTCGAGAAGGCCCCGGCCCTCCGCCCTGGCGGTCAGGCGGTGGACTTCAAGGGCGAGACCCACCTCACCGTCCTGACGCGCATGGGCATCCTGGACGACGTACGCCGCCTGCAGACCGGCGGACCCGACCAGGAGATCGTGGACGCGCACGGCCGCAGGCTCGCGGTCCTGCCCGGCGCGTTCACCGGCGGCGACCTGGAGATCAGGCGCGGCGACCTGTCCCGCATCCTGTACGAACGCACGTCCTCCCACTGCGAGTACGTCTTCGGCGACTCGATCACCTCGCTCACCGACACCCCGGGCGGCGTCCACGTCACCTTCGAACGCTCCGCGCCCCGCACGTTCGACCTGGTGGTGGGAGCGGACGGCATCCACTCGGCCGTGCGCCGCCTGGCGTTCGGCCCGGAGACGGAGTTCGTCAGGTTCCTCGGCTACTACTACGCCCTGGCCGAGGTCGAGAAGGGCTTGGGGGAGGTGCCGTGGATGTACAACGAGCCGGGGCGGCTGGTCGCCGCGGGCGGCCCGAAGGCGCAGGCGTTCTTCGTCTTCGCCTCAGCAGCGGAGCTCGACTACGACCGCTACGACACCGGACGGCAGAAGGATCTCCTGGCGCGCGCGTACGCGGGCATGGGCTGGCGGACCCCCGAGGTCATCGACGCGGTGCGCCGCTCCGGCGACGTCTACCTCGACTCGATCAGCCAGGTCAGGATCGACCGCTACAGCGCGGGCCGGGTGGTGCTGCTCGGCGACGCCGCGTACGGCAACACGCTGGGCGGATTCGGCACCGGCCTGGCCGTGGTGGGCGCGTACGTGCTGGCGGGCGAGCTGGCCGAGGCGGGCGGCGACCACCGCGCGGCCTTCGCCGCCTACGAACGGCAGATGCGCGCCTACGCCAGGATCGCGAGGAACGGCAACACCGGCCCCTTCCTCGCCCCCGCGACTCCGGCCAGGATCCGCATGCGCAACTGGACCTTCAAGTACGGCTTCCTGCTCGGCCTGATGCTCAAGATGAGCGACAAGTTCGCGACCGACATCGCGCTCAAGGACTACGCGGCTCTGACCGGCCGAGTTCAGAGATAGAGGCCGGCGGCGAACCCGGCCACGCCCTGCCACCGCTCCGCGTACCCGGCCGCCGCCCTCCTCTGGCGCCGCGTCTGAGGAGTCAGGCGGGCAGCCGGCCGACGCCGCCGTCGATGCGGAGCTGCGGCAGGCCGTCCAGCATTGGGACCTCGGGCTCGGCGGGGTCGATGCGCCATTCGTGCACCGGCACCAGGCCGGGGCCGATCAGCTCGAAGCCGTCGAACAGCCGTAGCACCCGCTCCCGCGTGCGGAAGGTGGGCTGCGCGGGCGAGCCGGCCGTCGCCATCGTGAGCTGGGCGATCGCCTGAGGGGAGCTCTCGGCCATCGCGTGGGAGAGCACCAGGTGGCCGCCCGGGGACATGCGTTCCCCGAAGGCGGCCACGATGCCCGCCGGGTCTTCCTCGTCGGTGACGAAGTGGAGCACGCCGACCATCAGCACGCACACCGGCTGGTCGAAGTCGATCAGCCCGGTGACGTGCGGGTCGGCGAGGATGTCCGCGGGACGGCGCAGGTCGGCCTGGATGCTCGCGACGCCCGGGGCATCGGCCAGCAGCACCTGGGCGTGCATCCGGACCACGGGGTCGTAGTCGACGTAGACCACCCGGCACGCGGGGTGCACGGCGCGGGCGGTCTCGTGGACGCTGGGCGAGGTCGGGATGCCGGTGCCGAGATCGATGAACTGCCTGACGCCCTGCTCGGCCAGGTGGCGCACCGCCTCGACCTGGAAGCGGCGGTTGGCCCTGGCCACCCGGCGGGTGTCGGGGGCGACCGCGAGGAGCCGCTCGGCCACCGCACGGTCGACCGCCAGGTGGTCCTTGCCGCCGAGCAGGTAGTCGTACACCCGGGCGGAGCTCGGGACACTCGGGTCGACACCGGGCGGAACGCGTTCTAGTTCGGTCACGGTGGGCCGTCTCCTCCTGCGCGCGCGACGTGGGCCTCATCATAGACGGAGCCCATGGATCACCGCGGGAAGATCACAGAGCCCGAATCAGAACACGTTCCGCCACGCTGTCCCCGGGTGTGTCCGCACGTACGAGCCGCCGTCCTGTCCCAGGACCAGAACAGGGCCAGGAAGACCAGCACCAGCACGCTGCCTCGGCCCGCCCCAGGGGCGGAACGTACGGTTTCCTGCTGCGGCGGGGACAACGTTTCGTCAGTCAATGAGAAAGAAGGCTCGCAGCAACTCCCACGAGTCCGGCTAGAACATGTTCTCGATTACCGGGGTGGCTGGCGCTCACCCTGTGAGTTCGGCGATTATGAGGGCCTTCGAGTTGATGCACCCTCCTCCGGGGGGACCGGAAATACAGCCTCACGACCGATGCGCTCAGGGCGCGAGCCTGTGCATCCTGGTGGGGACGGGTCCGGCGCGGGGGCTCGTACCGGACCTGAGAGGAGCCACGAGGGCATGGACCACACGGAAGACCGGCCGACCGTGATCTTGGACAACGGGGTCGTCGGCAGGGTCATGCTGGCCCACTCGTCCAGGCACGACCTCGTGCTCGTACTCGGCATGGACGGCACCCTGCTCAGCTGCCAGCTCGACGACATCGTCTGCGTGGTCGGCGGCGCCCCGCTCTGCCGCGACGGCTGACCCCCCTGGGTCAGCCCCGGGAGACGATGCCGGCGATCAGCTCGGCAGCGGCGAAGTCGTTGGTCAGCCGGTTCTTGGTGAGCGCGAAGGCGGTGCCGGTGGCGGTGTCGGCCCAGGCGGCGCTGCCGCCGGCGCCCGGCACCCCGAAGACCGTCGGGCTCAGCTCCGCCGTCGAGGTCGGCCCGCCGATGCCGTAGCCGAGCCCCCAGGTCGTCGGCATGCCGAAGACCTCGTCGATCCCGCCCGACACCACGGACGTCGCCTCGCGCAGCCGTTCGGCCGAGATCAGCCGCACGCCGTCGACCTCGCCGAGCAGCGCCGCGTACATCCGGGCGATGGCCCGCGCCGAGGTCTTGCCGCCGGCGGGGATGTCGGCGGCGAGATAGTCGGGCCGGTTGCCGAGGGCGGCGTTCGGCATCAGCGACATCGGCCCGGCCTTGAACATCGGCAGGTCGGCCGGCATCTCGCCGAACGCCGACATGTCCATCGGGGCGTCCTCCAGCCGGGCCAGCCGGTGGTGCTCCTTCTCCGGCATGCCGAAGTAGAGCTCCTCGGCCACGCCCAGCGGCCCCGCGACGTCCTCGCGCAGTACCTGCGAGATCGGCTTGCCGGTGACCCGCCGGACGATCTCACCGACCAGGAAGCCGAACGTGTAGGCGTGGTAGCCCATCTTCGTGCCCGGCTCCCACCAGAGCTCGGCTTCCTCAAGCGCGGCGGTCATCTTCTCCCAGGCGCAGACGTCCTCGGGTGTGGTGTCGAGCGGGACGCCGGGCACGCCCGCCGTGTGCGAGAGCACGTGGCGCACGGTGACGCCCTGCTTGCCGTGCCGGGCGAACTCCGGCCAGAGCTCCGCGACAGGTGTGTCGTAGTCGAACAGGCCGCGCTCGGCCAGCACGTGCGCGACCGTGGCGGTGGCGCCCTTGCCGATCGAGAAGTTGTAGAAGGGCGTGTCGTGAGTGACGGGCCGCCCGGTCTCCGGGTCGGCGACGCCGGCGACCACGTCCACGACCTGCACGCCGCCGCGGTAGACGGCCACCTGGAGCCCGCGCTCCTCGCCTGACTCGACCAGCCCGTCGGCCGCTTCCTGCACCTGCTTCTGGAGGTCGCTCATGACCCGTCCTCTCGTCTGGGGGAACTAGACGGTACAGTACTGACAATAGTACGGAACTGTCTAGTACTGTTCTCCGCAGGGACGACGAGAGGGCGGTCCATGGAAGAGAACGGCCGTACGGCACGCAAGCGCGCGCAGATCCTGGAGGCGGCGCGGCCGGTGTTCCTGCGCAACGGCTACGTCGGCGCCAGCATGGACGAGGTGGCCGCGCTGGCCTCGGTGTCGAAGCAGACGGTCTACAAGCACTTCACCGACAAGGAACAGCTCTTCACCAGCATCATCATGGACACCACCGCCCAGGTGGAGGGCCTGACGAAGATGATCACGGCGACCCTCGACGACGACGGCGACCTGGCCGAAGACCTCCGCGCGCTGGCCCGCGGCTTCCTCGGCGCCATCATGGAGCCCGAGCTGCTGCGCCTGCGCCGGCTGGTCATGGCCGAGGCCGAACGTTTCCCCGACCTCGGCCGCACCTGGTACGAGCAGGGCTTCGAACGCTCGTTGAAGACCCTCACCACGGCCTTCGGCCGGCTCGCCGAACGCGGCGTGCTCCGCCTCGACGACCCCGAGCTCGCCGCCGAGCACTTCGTCGGCCTGCTGCTGTGGATCCCCGTGAACAAGGCCATGTTCCGCGGCGGCAACGACCTCTACGCCGAGGCCGACCTCGACCGCCTGGCCGAGGCCGCGGCCAGGGCGTTCCTGCGCGCGTACGCTAGTCCAGATACCGCCTGAGCCCGTCGGCCAGTGCCTTGGCCATCCGCTCGCGGAAATCGGGGTCGGACATCTTGGCGGCGTCGCCCTTGTTGCGCATGTTGCCCGCCTCCAGGAAGACCGCCGGGCGCTTGGACAGATTGAGCCCGCCCAGGTCCGTACGGCTCTGCAGGCCGTTCGTCGCCGTGTAGTTCGCGTACGGCATCCCCGTGCCGGCGCGGTAGGCCGCGCGGATGTCCCGGCCGAGCCGGCGTGACGGCCCCACCACGTCGTCGTTGTGCCCGGGCAGCAACCCCGGCGTGATCACGTGGAAGCCGTGGCCGCTCGCCCTGGCCCCGTCGGCGTGGATCGACAGCATGGCGTCGGCCTCGGCCTCGTTGCCGATGGCGGCCCGCTCGGTGATGCAGGGCCCGACGCCATTGTCATCGGGGCGGGTGAGCACGACCTTGGCGCCCATGCCCTCCAGGATCGGCTTGAGTCTGCCCGCGACGTCCCAGGTGAAGGCGTGCTCCTGGTAGCCGGAGGCGGTGGAGGTGCCGACGGTGTTGCACGGTTTGCGGCCGGTGATGATGTCGACCTGACGGTTGATCACCTCGGGATGGGCGGCGTTGCGGCCGTTGTGGCCGGGATCGATCACCACGACCTTCCCGTCCAGCGGAAGCGCGGGCGCCGGTGAGGCGGGCAGCGCCATCTCCTGGGCGGCCGATACGCCGCACCCCGCTGTCAGCACCGCCAGCGCGGCGAGCGCCACGGCTCCGGCTCGGTTGGCGGCCATGCCACCGTCCGTACCCGCCACGGCGCGCAAGGAACCGGCTTGACCTGCACTTACGTATCCAGCCGCGGCTCGTCGCGCCTGCGGATCAGGTACGGCGGCATCGCCAGCGCGTGCAGGCCGGTCGTGCGCAGCAGCTCGACTGCGTGCTCCGGCGTCTCGGCCAACGGCTCGCCGGGCCCACTCAGCGAGGTGTTGACCAGCACCGGCACCCCCGTGCGCCGCTGCCAGGCGGCCAGCAGGGCGTACAGGAACGGCGTGGTCCCGCGTTCCGCAGTCTGGAGCGCGGCCGTGCCGTCCGCGTGCGTGACCGCGGGCAGCAACTCCCGGTACGCGGGACGCACCAGCGCGGCGTACTGGCGGAACGGCGCGGGCCTGTCGATCTCGAAGTAGCGCCCGGCCTGGTCGGCCGGCACCACCGGGGCCAGCGGCCGGAACCACTCGCGGCCCTTGACCTCCCGGTTGACGTAGTCGCGCATGCCGGGCCTGCGCGGATCGGCGAGGATGCTGCGGTGGCCCAGCCCGCGCGGCCCCGACTCGCCGCGCCCTTGGTGCAGCCCGACCACGCGCCCGCTCGCCAGCAGCGCCGCCACCTCCTCCACCAGGTCGCCGGGCCGCTCGGCGTACAGGCCGTCCGGCAGGGCGCGTACGGCCGCCTCGACCGCGCCGGCGTCGGGGTCGGGGCCGAGGAAGTCGTCGGTCCACCGGAACCGGCTCTCCACGCCGAGGCACGTGATGAGCCCGTACAGGGCGCAGCCGATGGCCGTGCCGCCCGCGTGCGGGCTGGGCGGGACGAACACCTCGCGGAACGGCGACTCTCGCAGCAGCCGGCCGTTGGCCGGGACGTTGAGCGCCGCGCCGCCCGCGAACACCAGCGCGTCCAGGCCGGTCCTGTCGTGCAGCCACCCGGCCAGGCGGGTCAGGGCCCGCTCGAAGGCGCGCTGGCCGGCCGCGGCCAGGTTCGCCGCCCGCCGGAACTCCTCACCACCCGGCTCGTAGCCGGTCGCGGCGCCGAACGCCTCCATCCAGGCGGCCGGGATGTGCACCTCGTGGCTTCGGACGTCGAGGTCGGGCAGGCCGAGCGCGTCCGCGTCGCCGTACGCGGCGAGGCCCATGACCTTCTCCTCGTCACCCTCGCCGGGCCACAGCGCCGACGTCAGCAGCGCGTAGAAGGCGCCGAGGCCGGCCGGGCGGGCCCAGTCGCCGTCCCAGAGCTGCTTGGCCACGCACTCGATCCGGCCGCGCGCGCACCGGTAGAACGAGGCGACCTCCAGCAGCTCGCCGTCGGTCCCGGGCGGCAGCTCGACGCGCTCGGTGAAGTCCCGCACGCGGCTGCCCTGCGCGTCGATGACCAGGCCCGCCGCGTGCCCGAACGGCGAGGGGTAGAAGGCGCCGTAGAGGTGCGCGAGGTGGTGCGAGATCAGCGCGACCGGGGCCCCGCGCCCGAGGCTGAGCGTCTCGCGCATCTCCCCGTGGTACGCGCTCGCGTGCTCCATCTCGGTGTCGCAGGAGTAGCTCTCCACGACCAGGTCGACGGGCTCCTTGAGCTGCGGGAGAGCCGGCAGGTAGCTGTCGGGCAGGTCGCCGAGCCGCCCCCAGTGACCCTTACGGCGGGTGACGCGGTCCTTCTGCAGGCCGTACATGCCCGACTCGCCCACGGCGACGGCGAGCGAGCCGTCCTGGGTGCGATTGATACCGACAACGATGGGAACGTCCGCCATCTTCGGTGCCTCCTGGTCGCGATCATGGGCACCATTACCCCTGGCTGGCGAAAGACGATCTCCCAACCGCGTAAGGGACCCGTCAGCAGCTCTCCACGCGGCGGCCTTACGCTCGGAAGACGGATGGAGGCTGCGGCGTCCATCCGCCCAGGACACCGCACCGACGAGAGGAGACCTGGGCCATGGGGGAACGATTCACGATGAGACCGGCCGTCCGCCACGCGACGGCCGACGACGCCAAGCGGGTGGCGGAGCTGGTCGCCACCGCGTTCTCGGGGTTGCGGGCCGTGGCGTACCTGGTGCCGGAGCGCCGGGAGCGGCAGCGGGTCCTGACGGCCGCCTTCCTGATCACGGTGGAGCACGCGCTGGAGCACGGTGAGGTCCACGTGTTCGACGACGGGCAGGCGGCCGCCGTGTGGATGCCGCACACGGCGCCGCAGCCGCGTGACTACGAGCTGCGGATGGCCGACGCCACGGGCGAGTGGGCCGACCGGTTCCGGCTGTTGGACGAGCTGTTCGAGGCGAACCGGCCGGAGCCGCCGTACCACAGCCTGGCGTTCCTCGCCGTCCGTCCCGACCGGCAGAACCAGGGGCTCGGCACGGCGCTGCTGCGGTACGGGCACGACCGGCTGGCGGGCGCGCCCGCGTACCTGGAGGCCAGCGACCCGCGCAACCGCGACCTGTACGCCCGGCACGGCTACCGGCAGCGCGAGCCGTTCGCGCTGCCGGACGGCGCGCTGTTCTGGCCGATGTTGCGGACGGCGTGAAAGTCCCACCGCGCCGTTGACGTGACGTTCGGCTTCACCGCCGCCACCACGGCGGGGCCCAACCTCGCTCCGGAGGTCTTCCACCTGAACGGTGACCGCTGCCGTTAGCCTCGGCCCACGGCCGGCGCTCGCCGCGCCGGCCCCGGGCTGCCGCGCGGGTCTCCATCAAGTGATTGACCGGCGACCACTGACCGAATTATCTTCGGTGCCATGGCTTCCGCCGACGGCACGCAGGCCGACCTCATTCTCAAGGTCGCGACGCAGCTCTTCGCCGCTCTCGGCTACGACGGCACCTCGACGCGCCAGATCGCCGACGCCGCCGGGCTGAACATCGCCACCGTCAACTACCACGTGGGCGGCAAGCGCGAGCTGTACCTCGCGGTCATGGCGCGCGCCCACCTGGCAGAGAAGGCCGCCCTCGACGCGGCGCTCGCCCGGCTGCCCGGCGACGACCCCGTGGCCGCCATCCACCGGCTGATCGACGACTACCTCGGCTTCTGCGTGGACAACCCCGAGGTGCCCGCCCTGTGGATGCACCGCTGGCTCTCCGACGCCCGCGACATCACCGAGCTGGAACGAGAGTACGTCCAGCCGCTGGTCACCGCGGTCGGCGCCGCGCTGCGGCCGACCGTCGAGTCGGGCCTGATCGACGAGCAGGCCGACCTCGAATACACCATGTGGACGGTCATCTGGTCGGTGCACGGCTTCGCCAAGGGCGGCGTGCTCGACTCCGACGGCCGGCGCAGGGCCGCCGGCGACCGGGCCGCGCTGCGCCGCTTCCGCGCCCACCTCCACCTGTCGACCCACCGCGCCCTCGGCCTGCCCGGCGATCCCCCTTGAGGAGTTCCGCGTGACCCTTCCCCCGGCCGGAGAGACGACCGGCGACCTGCTTGCGGAGCTGTCCCGGCTCAAGCGGCACGACCTGCCCGTCCGCGGCGGCCAGGTGACCGCGTACGTCTACGACACCGGCAGACCCGAGGTCAACGACGCGGCGACTCGGGCGTACCTGGAGATGCTGGAGGTCAACTGCCTCGACCCGACCGCGTTCCCCAGCGTGGTGGAGATGGAGCGGCAGGTCGTCGGCGCGGTCGCCGACGTGCTCGGCGGCGGCCACGGCATCTTCACCAGCGGCGGCACCGAGTCGATCATGCTGGCCGTCAAGGCCGCCCGCGACGCGGCGTCGGCGGCCCGGCCGAAGCTGGTGCTGCCGGTGACCGCGCACCCCGCCTTCCACAAGGCCGCCCACTACCTCGGGGTGGAGGTCGTGGCGGTGCCGGTGGACCTGAAGACGTACAAGGTGCGGCCGGGCGACGTCGAGGCGGCCCTCGACGCGGACACGATCCTGGTCGCCGTCTCCGCGCCGTCCTACCCGCAAGGGGTCGTCGACCCGGTCGCGGAGGTGGCGGCCGTGGCCGCGGGGGCGGGCGTGCCCTGCCACGTGGACGCGTGCGTGGGCGGGTGGCTGCTGCCGTGGCTGCGCGAGGCGGGCGCGGCGATCCCGCCGTTCGACCTGTCGGTGCCCGGGGTGACCTCGATCTCCTGCGACCTGCACAAGTTCGGCTATGCGCCCAAGGGCGCCTCCGTCGTGCTCTTCGCCGATCCCGCGATGCGGCGGGCGGCGTACTTCGCCTCGGCGGCCTGGCCCGGCTACACGATCATCAACGCGACCGTGCAGAGCTCCAGGTCGGCGGGCCCGCTCGGCGGCGCCTGGGCGACCTTACGGGCGCTCGGCCGCGAGGGGTACGTCGAGCTCGGCCGCGCCACGCTGGCGGCCACGGCGCGGTTACGCGAGGGCATCGCCGCGATCCCCGGCCTGCGGGTGCTCGGGGAGCCTGAGTCGTCGCTGGTGGCGTTCACCGGGGCCGGGATCGACGTGTTCGTGCTGGCCGACGAGGCGCGGGCCAGGGGCTGGTTCCTGCAGCCGCAGCTCTCCTACGCCGGCATCCCGGCCAACCTGCACATCACGGTCACGGGGGTCACGCTTGCCGGGGTCGAGGCCATGCTGAAGGTCATCGCCGAGTCGGCTGCCACCGCCCGCGCCCGCGGCCCCGTCGAACTGCCGGAGGGACTGGTCGACCTGGTGGCGGGCCTGGACCTCGACACGATGGACGACACGAGCTTCGCCGAACTCGCCGCCGCGGTAGGTGTGGACCTGCGCCCGGGCACGGGCCAGCCGGAGATGGCCGCGGTCAACACCATCCTGGACGCTCTGCCCGCACCGACGAGAGAAGCGGTCCTCCTGCGCTTCCTGTCCGTCATCTACGGCCCCTGAGCGGAGGCCGGCACGGCCGGAAGCCGATCGTCCCCGGCGGCCCGGTGGATCCCACCACGGGCGAGCAGCGCTGCCAGGCAGACCGGGCTCTCGTACCAGGACCGCGCGTCATCAACGCTCGCGAAGCGGTGGATCAGCACAACCGTCGGACGCCGCGCCCTCCAGGGTAATCCGACGACCGGTGTCACCCTCGTGGCCTACCGGGCCGCCCGGGCCGGCGTGGAGAGCCGGCTCGGCCCGGGCGGTCACGCGCTCACATGCTGCCCTTGTTGACCAGCTCGATCAGGGCGTCGGCCGCGGGGGCCGAGGAGGCCGGGTTCTGCCCGGTGATCAGCAGGCCGTCCCGCAGGACGTAGGGCTGCCAGTCGCCGGCCTTGGAGTAGACGCCTCCGAGCTTGACGAGCTCGTCCTCCACCAGGAAGGGGACGACGTCGGTGAGCTGGACGGCGTCCTCCTCGGAGTTGGCGAATCCGGTGACCTTCCTGCCGGAGACCAGCGGGGTGCCGTCCTCGTTGACGGTGTGCCGCAGCACGCCGGGGGCATGGCACACCGGTGCCACCGGCTTGCCGGAGCGCAGGGTCGACTCGATCAGCCGCGCGGAGACGGTGTCCTCGGCCAGGTCCCGCATCGGTCCGTGCCCGCCGGGGTAGAAGACCGTGTCGAAGTCGTCGGCCGAGACCGAGTCCAGGCGCACGGTGTTCGCCAGTGCCTCGGTGGCCTCGGGGTCTTGCGGCCGGTGTCGCCCAGACGTCACGAGAAAGTGCTGGAGTCGGCCGGGGATCCGGCGTTCGCGTTCGATCCGCTCGGCGCGTTCGACCGGCTCGCTCCGGAGCGGTTCCCCTGACTGCCATGCGGCGGCCGTACACGGCGAACGCGACCGAGGCTCATGCCACTTTGCTGATCCGGACGGCGTCGGCGACCACGTATCCGGCGGTGGAGGTCCAGCGGCTCACGCCGACCACGTCGTACGTGCCGGCGGCGAGGGTGAACGTGCCGAGGGCGCGCCAGGCCCCGCCGCCGGTGCGCTGGTCGACGGTCACCGTCCGGTTGCCGCCGGAGGCCGCCACGACGTACGGCGTCGCGCTGTTGTAGCCCGCGTCGGCCGGATGCCAGACCTCCACGCGGTAGCTGCCCGCGCTCGGGATGGCCGCGCGGTACCAGGCCGGGTCGCTGGCCGCGACCGGGTCGGCGAAGCGGTAGTCGGCGCCGTGGCGCTGCCCGGAGAAGGCGGAGGTGCCCCAGTTCGCACCCGCGGTGAACCCGGCGTCGGCGTTGTCGACCACCACACTGAAACCGCCGGAGCCTTCGGCGGCCCGGCCCGCGCTCGGCGGGCCCTCCTGGTGGGTGCGGGACAGCGCGCTCACGTAGTAGGTGTACGCGGTCCCGGCGGCGGCCGAGGTGTCGGTGAACGTGGTCTGGCGGGTCGTCCCGACGAGGTTGCGGGCGTCGGCGAAGAAGCACGGGTCGGCCGCCGACGGCGAACCGGTCACCCGGTAGACGGCGTACGAGGTGCCCGAGCCCGTCCATGCGAGCTGGACGCCGTTCGACGCGCGGGCGGCCGAGGTGATCGAGGGGGCGGCCGGCGCGGCGCCGGAGCCACGGGCGGGCAACAGCGCGGGACGGGTGTAGTGGGTGTTCGCCAGGCGGGTGATGGCGCCGATGCGATCGGCCCTGACGTCCTTGGCGCTGAAGAACACGTCGCCGACGATCTCGGGGTGACGGCGGTTGTCCGTCAGGTGGTCGCTCAGCTCGGCCGCGTCCCGCCAGGCGGCGTCCTCGCCGGAGGCGCCCGCGCGATAGGCGGCCTGGCCGATGACGAGCTGCACGCCGGTGCCTCTGACCTGGTCGGACCACCAGGCCGTGAGCACCTCGTACGCCGCCGTGGAGAAGCCGATGTGCCAGTAGACCTGCGGCGCGAGGTAGTCGACCCAGCCCTCCTTCACCCACCGCCGGCTGTCGGCGTAGATCGCGTCGTACGACTGCAGCCCCGAGGTGCGCGAGCCGAGCGGGTCGGTGCCGGCGTTGCGCCAGATGCCGAACGGGCTGATCCCGAACGACACGTGCGGCTTGGCGGCGTGGATGCGCTGGTCGAGCTCGCGGACGAGCAGGTTGACGTTCTCGCGCCGCCAGTCGCCGATGGTGTCGAACGCGCCGCCGTAACGCTCGTACGTGGCCGCGTCGGGGATGGTCTGGCCGCTGACCGGATACGGGTAGAAGTAGTCGTCCAGGTGGACGCCGTCCAGGTCGTAGCGGGTGACCGCGTCCATGATCGCGTCCTCGATGAAGTCGCGGACCTCCGGGATGCCCGGGTCGTAGTAGAGCTTGCCGCCGTAGGCGAAGCGCCAGCCGGGGTTGCGCCGCGCGGGGTGCGAGGACAACAGCCGCGACGCGTCGTCGTGGTTGGCGATCCGGTACGGGTTGAACCAGGCGTGGAACTCCAGGTTGCGGGCGTGGGCCTCCCTGACCATGAACGCCAGCGGGTCGTACCCCGGATTGCCGCCCTGGGTGCCGGTCAGCCACTGCGACCACGGCTCGTACGTCGAGGGCCAGAACGCGTCCGCCGTCGGCCTGACCTGCACGACCACCGCGTTCATCCGCCTGGAGACGGCGAGGTCGAGCCAGGCGCGGAACTCGGCCTGCTGGGCCGACGCGCTCAGCCCGGTGCGGCTGGGCCAGTCGATGTTGGCGACCGAGGAGATCCACATGGCCCGCAGCTGGCGCTTGGGGGTGGCCGGATCGACGACGCAGGCGGTCGCGGAGGAGGACGAGACGGGGACCAGGACGATGGCGGCCGTGAGCGCCGCGAGGACGGTACGCAGAAGCGCGGTCACGAAGGGAAGTTTCAGCGGATTCACGGGAGGGCGCAATAGTTTTCACAACTTCGAGGGGGCCCAAATCTCACCGGTCCCAGAAGGCGAGGAGTTTCACCTAACTCACGAGTAATGTCAATTGTCGACATCCAGTCAGGAGCTGCCGTAGCGTGCTCCCCGTCCACTCGTGAACGAGGAGCCCCCATGACTCTCGTCCGCACGCGATTAGCAGCCCTCGCCACCTCCCTCCTGGCCGTCCTCCTCATCGCCGCAGGTCAGCCTGCCTGGTCCGAGGCCAAGGACGCGCCACTGCCCGCCGCCTTCGCCAAGGCAGCCGCCGCGTACGACGTGCCCCGCGACCTGCTGGTCGCGCTCGCGTACGCCGAGACCCGCCTCGACGGGCACGGCGGCGAGCCCAGCGCCAGCAACGGCTACGGCGTCATGCATCTGGTCAGCAACCCGGCCAACCGTTCCCTGGAGAAGGCCGCCGAGCTGACCGAATTGCCGGCCGACAAGCTCAAGACCGACGACGAGGCCAACATCCTCGGCGGCGCGGCCGTCCTGCGCTCCCACGCCGACGCCCTCGGCCTGGACGAGACCGCCAGGAAGGACCCCGGCCGCTGGTACCAGGCGGTCGCGAAGTACGGCAACGCCTCCTCGCCCGAGCTGGCCCGCCTGTACGCCGACGCGGTCTACGAGGGCCTCGGCCTCGGCATCAACGCCCGTGGCCTGCAGGTCAAGCCGCAGGAGGTGACCGCCGACCGCGGCGAGTACGCCAAGACCCGCGACCTGACCTCCAGGGCGGGCGACGCCGGGATCCTCAGCACCGACTACGGGCCCGCGGCGTGGGTGCCGGCCAACTCCGGCAACTACCGCGTCTCCAGTCGCGAGACCAGCTACAACATCGACCGGGTCGTCATGCACGTCGCCCAAGGCTCGTACGCGGGCACGATCTCCTGGTTCCAGAATCCCAGCGCCAACGTCTCGGCGCACTACGTGATCAAGTCGTCCAACGGCGCCGTCACCCAGATGGTGCGCGACAAGGACGTCGCCTGGCACGCGGGGAACTCCACCTACAACAACCGTTCCATCGGCATCGAGCTCGAGGGCTACGTCTCCGACGCCTCGTGGTTCACCGACGCGATGTACCGGTCCGCCGCGGCCCTGGTCAGGCATCTGTGCGACAAGTACGCCATCCCGAAGACCAGGACCGGAATCATGGGCCACAACGAGGTCCCCGGCGCCACCCACACCGACCCGGGGCCGCACTTCAACTGGACCACGTTCATGAACCACGTGACCGGTGGCGGCACCACCCCGCCCACGTTCACGACGACCGTGGACAACACCACGGCCGGCCAGTTCACCGCCAGCGCCGACTGGGGCACCTCGACCTACTCCAGCCAGCGCCACGGCGCCGACTACCGCTTCGCCGAGCCCGTCTCGGCCAGCGACCCCGCCTGGTTCTCGGCCACCATCCCGAGCGCCGGCACGTACCGGGTCGAGGTCTGGTATCCGGGCGATCCCGGATACAACAGCTCGGCGCCGTACATCGTGGCGACGTCGAGCGGCAACCAGACCGTCTTCGTCGACCAGCGATCAGGCGGCGGAGCCTGGCGCACGATCGGCACGTTCTCCCTCAACGCCGGCACGTACAACGTGGTCGGCGTGAGCCGCTGGACCTCCGGCACCGGCCTGGTGATCGCCGACGCCGTCCGCATCAGCCGCTGACCTCCTCCTGAGCGAGACCCGCGCCCTCTTCCGGGTGCGGGTCTTCTCTTTTCCCTGCGAGATACGAGGGGTAGACGTAGCATCTCATCCATCCGGACAAGCAGAGGAGGAGCCCCATGGCCCGTCACGAAGACCCCAAGAGCCCGAAGGCCGAGGACTTCGACCCCAAGAAGCACGGAGGTGTAGGGAGCAACGGTGACCAGCAGAAAACGGCGTCCGGCAAGCACGCCGACAAGGGCAAGGGCGACAAGAAGTAATGGACGTCAATGCCCGGATGGATCGCCTCGTCTCAGAACTCGATCCCTGCGGGGAGATCGGGAACGCGGTCAAGAAGGCGGTCCGCGCGGTGCCCCGCCACCAGTTCATCCCAACGGTCGGCCTTGTCGTGCCGACCAAGGCCCCCCCGTACATGATCAACCGTGACGACGACCCAGTCACCTGGTGGGACACCGTCTATTCGGACAGCATCGTCGTCACCCAGCTCATGGACGGCGCCGTCCCGCTGTACGAGACCATCAGCGGGTATACATCGTCGGCCTCAGCCCCCAGTACGGTCGCCGATCTGTTGAACCTGCTGGACCCCGATCCCGGCCAGCGGGTGCTCGAAATCGCCACCGGAACGGGCTGGACCGGCGCCCTGCTGTGTCATCTGGTCGGCGAGCGAGGACAGGTCACCTCGATCGAGATCGACCCGGCCATCGCCGACCAGGCCGCCAAGAACCTCGCGGGCGCGGGCGCCACCCCGACCCTGATCGTCGGTGACGGCGCTCTCGGGTGGCCGCCGGGCGCGCCGTACGACCGGGTGCACGTCACGTGCGGGGTCCGGACCCTGCCGTACACGTGGATCGAGCAGTGCCGGCCCGGCGCGACGATCGTGTTGCCGTACTGTCCCAACTTCGGTGCCAACCATTCGCTGCGGCTCGTGGTCCTCCCGGACGGGGCCGCGGTCGGGCGCTTCCCCGGCTTCGCGTCGTACATGATGCTGCGCTCGCAGCGGCCCGTCTCCCCGCTCGACGCGCGCGGTCCGGAGGAGCGGCACCTGCTGCGGACCCGCGTCGACCCGCGCACGATCGCGTACGCACCGGCCGGCGCCGACCTGGCCATGGCGGCGCTGACCGGCCTCGAAGCGAGTCACAGCAGCGAGTCCGACGAGGACGGCGAGCTGTTCAAGCTGTGGATCTGCGACCCCCGCGACCCGTACTCGTGGGCGACGGCGGTCTGGCGGCCGAACAGCGTCGAGTACGACGTCTACCAGGTCGGTCATCGACCCGTCTGGGACGAGGTCCTGAACGCCTACTTCCAGTGGGTGAGCTGGGGCCGTCCGGGACGCGACCGCTTCGGCATGACGGTCACCCCGCACGGCCAGCGCATCTGGCTCGACTCCCCCGACCGCATCGTGGGCTGACGGTCGGATAGGGTCGCCCGAGAACGGAGTCGATCTTGTCGCGAGCAGCCCTGGCCGCGTGGGTGGCCGCCTTGTGCGCCGCCCTCCTCCCGACGTGGGAGCACTGGAGGCCGTACGTCGGGGAGCTCAGGGGGCACATCTGCTTCGGCTCGTACTTTTCGGACCGAAGCGCATGGCAGGAGGCGGTCGAGGCACTCGTCATGCCCCTTCGCGCGGATGCCGGCATGCTGGTGGGGCTCGGGGTCGCCTGGGGAGTTCCCGCGGTCGTCGTGCTGGCGGCGTTCGGCCGGTGGCAGTCGGCGGTGGCCGGGCGGCGGGCGGCGGCGTTCCTCGCGCTGACCGCGGTGCTCAACCCGCTGGTCGTGCCGTATTTCGACTCCGATGCCTGCGCCGTCGTCCCGCTGTTCAGCGGTCAGTGGTTCGCGGAGGTGGCCGGCCAGGTGGGCAGTGGCCCGGTCCTCGCCCTCCTGGTGGCCGCCGTGCTGGTCCTGCTCGCCACGCAGCTGCGCGACGATCCGCCGGCTGGGCCCGCCGTCCGTCGCGGGCGGGCCGTGCGCCGGGCGGCGGCGGTTCTGATCGACTACTGGGTCATCGCCCTGCCCGTCACCCTGGTCTCCGACCCATGGGAGATGTCCTTCGGGGGGACCGGGCTCCTGGAGCGGGTCCAGCTCTTCGAGCTCGTGAACGAGCCCGCCCAGCTCCTCGTCCCCGTGGTGGCGCTCCTCTACGTGCTGCCCCGGCGGACGCTCGGGATCTGGGTCATGGGGCTGCGCCGGGACAGGACGCTGTGACAGGTCAGGCGGTGGCGCCGCCGTCCACCACGTGGTCCGTGCCGACGACGAAGCTCGACTCCGGCGACGACAACCACAAGGCGGCCGCGGCGATCTCCTCCGGGGCGGCCACGCGGCCGATCGGCAGGCCGGTCTTCATGCGTTCGTCCCGCTCGGCGCGGGTCTCGCCAGGGCGCGTCGACATGGGCGAGTCGATCGGGCCGGGGCTGACGGCGTTGACGCGGACACCGTCGGCGATGTGGTCGCGCGCCGCCGCCCGCGTCAGGTAGCTGACGGCGGCCTTCGAGGCGGCGTACGCGCTCGCCCCGGCCAGGCGCCAGTGCGCGCCCATGTTGGAGGCCACGTTGACGATCGTGCCGCCGCCGTGCGCCCGCATGTGGGCGATCTCGTGCTTCATCGACAGGTAGACGCCCGTGAGGTTGACGGCGAGCACGTCGTCCCAGGTGTCCTCGTCGTAGTCGGCCAGCGGCGCGAGCTTGCCGAAGATCCCGGCGGCGTTGAGGGCGACGTCGAGCCGGCCGTACCGGGAGACGGCGGCCGTCACCATGGCGGCCACGTCGGCCGAGCTGGTGACGTCGACGATGAACGCGCTCGCCTTCCCGCCGCCGTCCTCGATCAGCTTCACCACCTCGGCCAGCCGCGCGGCGTCGCGGCCCGCGACCAGCACGGCGGCGCCCTCCCGCGCGTACGCGAGCGCCGCCGCCCGCCCCACGACCCCGCTCGCACCCGTCACCAGTGCGACCTTGTCGGCAAAACGACCTGTCATAATTCCATACCAATCGTTCTCATATTTGGACGGCATTCATGGCTTGGTCCACGGCGTCGCGCAGCCGGCGGGCGTCGGGGTCGGCCCGGCCGAGCACCCGGACGCCCTGCACCAGCACGAGCAGGAACCTGGCCAGCGCGTGCGGATCCTTGCCCGCCGGGATCTCCCCCTGGGCGCGCGCCCTGACCAGGGCCCCGGCCAGCACGGCCTCCATCTCGGCCCAGCTCGCCACGACCTTGCGTGACACGACGGGGTCGCGCGAGCCGAACTCCACCGCCGTGTTGACCACCATGCAGCCCCGCCGCAGCTCGTCGGCCAGGCATTCGGCGACGTACGCGTCGAGGAAGGCGCGGATCGCGGGCAGCGCGGGCCCCGGCTGGGACAGCGGCTCCACCACGTCGCCCTGCTCCACATAACGCTCCAGCGCCTTCAGGTAAAGGTCGCGCTTGCCGCCGAAGGTCGCGTAGATGCTGGCCCGCGCGATCCCGAGCCGCTCCACGAGATCGGCCATCGAGGTCGCTTCGTACCCGCGCTCCCAGAACAGCTCCAGCGCCTTCTGCAGCGCGGCGTCGGGATCGAACTCCTTGGTCCTTGGCACGCCGCAGACGCTAACACTATCGAGATCGATCGGTCAAAAAAGCTAGCGCGGAGTCAGGATCCAGTGCCAGGAGCCTCCCTTGTTGGTGTCGCGGTTGCGCCCGAGCTGGGTCATCCGCTCGCCGTCCACGCTCACCAGGACAAGACCGTTGTTGAACTCGTTCTCGCACGATCCCGCGCAGCCGAGCGCGATGACGTTGTCGTCGTCGGCCCAGGCGTGCAGTTGCAGCACGTTCTGGCGGCCGGCGATCTCACCGGTCGCGGCATCGGTGATCTTCGTGGGCAGCCCGTCCGGGCCGAGCAGGAGGCGGCCGTCCGGGGAGAGGGCCGAGTGGCGCGAATACCCGACGTAGCGGTCCGCTTCTGGGGCCTCCGCCTGCCGGCCGTCGAGGGTGTAGAACAGCCGGTCCGGACGTGTTCTCGTGGGAGACCAGAGCAAGCTGCCGTCCAGGCTCCAGCCGAGGTCCTGGCGCGGGTTGCCGGTGATCCGCTCTGAGCTGTCGAAGCCGGGCAGCGGCGGCAGCTCGTGGTAGTCGGCGGTGCCGCCCGGCACGTCGATGACGTAGTAGCCGGTACGCGGGTTCTCGCCGAATCGCAGGTGCGCCTGGTCGCCTTCGCCCTGCCTGATCTCCGGGTAGCTGGAGTAGGCGGTGGCCAGGATCTTGGTGCCGTCCGGCGACCAGACGACGGACCCGACGGGGTGCGCGAGGTCGATCCACGTGAGCATCTCGCGGGTGTTCATGTCGAGCACGCCCACCCGCGTGCCGAGCCCGTCGCCGTCCAGCACGGCGGCGACCTGGAGCCCGGGAGCCACATCCACCCACGCGTACGGGGTCCGCTCGTAGCCGCCGGTGCGCGGGTCGTACAACGACCAGCTCCGCAGGACCCGCTGCCCGCTCTTCGCCGGCTGGTACACGTAGTACGCCGAGACGGCCAGGCGCCCCGCGGCGATCAGCTTGGCCGGCGGGCTGTTCCCGGTGTCGGTCCGCACGTCCGTCGGCGCGGGCGACGGCCTGGCCGGCAGGGTGATGCCGGTGGCCGGGAGCACGACCGGCTCGGGCTCACGCTGACCGGCGACGAAGACGGCGATCGCCGCGACCATGGCCGCCGCCAGCATCGCGGCCCCCACGGGCTTCCAGACGCGCCTGCGCAGCGCCCGGTCGGCCAGGTCGTGGGGCACCTGGGCCTGCCCGGCCCATTCCTCCAGTGTGTCGCGCAGCAGGCGGGTCACCTGGCCACCTCCAGTTCCCGTGCCAGTTCGGGGGCGACCTCGCGCAGCCGGGCCAGCGACCGGTGCGCGGTGCTCCTGACCGTGCCGACGGAGCAGCCGAGCACGCTCGCGATCTCCTTCTCCGGCAGGTCCTCGAAATACCGCAGCACCAGCACCGCGCGCTGCCGGGCGGTGAGCCGGGCGAGGGCGGCGCGCAGCAGCATGCGCAGCTCGCTCTGGTGGTGCGCGTCGCGTTCCTCCCGCTCGGGCGGGCTGGCCTGAACCACCTCGCCGCGGCGCACGCTCGTCCGCCACCAGCTCACCTGCTGGCGGTACATGATCTGCCTCGCGTACGCCTCGGGGGCCTCCACGCGCCGCCACCGGCCCGCCAGCCGCGCCAGGGCAGTTTGCACCAGGTCCTCGGCCGCGTGCTGGTCACCGCCGGTGAGCAGGAATCCGAGCCGCATGAGAGCTGGGGAACGCGCGGCCACGAACTCGCGGAACCGTTGCTCGTCCGCGGCGTCCACGGTCACCTCCAGGGGATCGACGTCACCCTTTCAGACGCCGGCGACGCCCCCTGCTATGCGACCTTTCACCGCATGATGTCGGGATCCTCGTCGTCCGGCGGGAGCGAGGCCGGGTTGAGCTGTTCGAGCGGGGCCTCGTCCCGCACCGCCCGCTCGGCCTCGGTCGTCTCCTCCACGGGCCGCGCCTGGCGCGGCACCCGCAGCAGCCCCAGGCTCTCCTGCTCACCCCGCCGCACGATCACCTCGTTGATCGCCTCGATCACCTCCGGTCTGCTGTAGGCGCCTTCGGGCAGCTCATTGAGGTGCGCGAGCAGGTCGGCCGGCAGGTTCACGTGCTCGGACGCGTGCGCGTACACCTCCCGCATCGCCACCCGGTCGCGTCCGCTGAAGGCCTCCTCGATGGCCTGCTGCAGTTGGTCGATCACGGCTCGGTCGGTCATCGTCATCCCCCCAAGGGTCCGGCGAGCAGGTCCAGAGCCTGCTCCGCCACCATCTCCACCGACACGTCGCGCACCCACGACTCCTCATGGGCGCAGCGCACGGCGCCCGGCTCCACGCCGCGGGCGCCGCAGCGCGGGCAGGCCGTGGTCCACGACGTCAGCGGCCGGTGCGCCGTCCTGCTGAGCGGGCCGTAGGTGACCAGGTTGCCGCACCAGTACACGGCCACGGTGGGCGTGCCGACGGCCGCGGCGAGGTGCCGCGGTCCTGTGTCGTTGGCGATCAGCAGGTCGCACCGCTCGTGGAGCGCGGCCAGGCCGCCGAGGCCGAGCGCGCCCACGACCGGCGTGGCGGGCCGGCGCATCGACTCGACCACGCCCATCACCAGGTCCTTCTCCTCCTGCCGCCCGGTCACGACGACGGGACGGCCGGTCATGTCGGCCACCTCGGCGAAGCGCTCCACCGGCCAGCGCCGGCGGGGGTCGTTCGCGCCCGGGTGCACGGCGACGAGCCCCGCGGGCACCTCGCCGAGGACGCGGGCCAGCTCGGCCCGGTCCGCCCCGGTGATCGCGATCCGGGCCTCCAGCCCGTCCGCGACCCCGCCGACCAGCGCGGCGACCTGCAGGAAGCGCAGCGTCTCGTGGTGGTAGTCCGTGTACGGCACCCAGCGGTCGAGTTCCTCGGCCCCCGGCGCGCGCAACCCGGCGGTCACCCCGGCGCCCAGGCCGCGTACGAACGGATTGGAGTAGCGTCCGCCGCCGTGGATCTGCACGGCCAGGTCGAACCCGCGCGCCCGCAGCTCCTCCATGAGCCCGGCGGGCACCGGATGCCCCGGCTCGGACGTGGAGACGCCGGTGATCAGCGGCAGCGCCACCACGTCGTCCACCGGTCCCGGCCGCCCGGTCAGGAAAGCGGCGTGCCAGGCGGTGCCGAGCAGCGTCAGGCGCGCGCCGGGGTAGGCCCGCTTGATCGCGTCCAGCGCGGGGACGGACAGCAGGTAGTCGCCGATCGCGTTGGCCCGCAGCACCGCGATCCTGCGCACCCCGCCGACCAGCCCTCCGGCCGCGTCCCGTCCTGACATAACGGGTTCTGCTACCCCAGAACCCGGCCGCCATAACTTGGACAAAACTGGTTTGATCAGGTCTTTCTCCGGTACTCGCTTCTCATGGGCACAGACAAGATCATCAGCGCCGTGGTCATCGGCGACGTCATGCTCGACTCATGGCTGCGCGGCCCGGCCAAGCGTCTCGCCCAAGAGGCGCCGGTGCCCGTGATGAGCCTGGAGGCGACCGAGGACGCCCCGGGCGGCGCCGCCAACACCGCCGCGAACCTGGTGGCGCTCGGCGCGCGCGTCCGCCTGGTCGGGGTCGTGGGCGACGACGAGTGCGGCGAGAAGCTGGTGCAGTCGCTGCGCCTGCTGGGCGTCCAGGTCGACCTGGTGACCGTGCCGGGACGGCGTACGGCGCACAAGCGGCGGCTGGTCACCAGCGGCCAGCTCACCGCGCGCTACGACGAGGAGGACCGGGACGCGCTGCCCGAGACGGCAGAGCGGGAGCTGCTGCGGCGGCTCGCCGACGCCGGGGCGGGCGCGGACGTGGTGGTCGCCTGCGACTACGGCGGCGGGGTCTGCACGCCCGCCGTGCGCCGCGCGCTGACCGAGGCGCCGCTGCTGGTGGTGGACGCGCACGCGGTGGCGCCGTGGCGGGAGTGCGCGCCGGCCGCGGTGCTGCCCAACTACCTCGAGGTCGTACGCCTGCTCGACGGCGACGGCAGCGGCGGCGGCGACACCGACGACCGGCCCGCGTACCTGATGGCCCGCTCGGGCCGGCTGCTGGAGCTGACCGGGGCCGGGATGGTGGTGACCACCCTCGACGGCGAGGGCACGCTGCTGCACCGGGACGGGCATCCGCCGTACCGGACGTACGCCGAGCCGGCGCCGCAGCACATGGCCACGGGCGCGGGCGACACCTACACGGCGGCGTTCGCGCTCTGGCTGGCGGGCGGCGCGACACCGGAGGAGGCGGCGGAGGCGGGCCAGGCGGCGGCCGGCGTCGTGGTGCGCCGCCCCGGCACCGCGATCTGCACCCGGTACGAGCTGCTGCGCGCCCTGCGCCGCCACGAGGGCACGGTGCAGACGCCCGAGCGGCTGGCCCAGCTGCTGGACGCGCACCGGCGCAGGGGCGAGCGGGTGGTGTTCACCAACGGCTGCTTCGACGTGCTGCACCGGGGCCACGTGACGTACCTGGAGGAGGCGGCGCGGCTGGGCGACGTGCTCGTGGTGGCGGTCAACAGCGACGCGAGCGTGGCCCGGCTGAAGGGCCCAGGCCGGCCGGTGAACCCGTGCGAGGACCGGATGTCGGTGATCGCGGCGCTGAACGACGTGGACTACGTGGCCGAGTTCGACGAGGACACGCCCGAGCGGCTGCTCCGGATGATCCGCCCGGAGATCTACGTCAAGGGCGGCGACTACACCCCCGAGATGTTGCCGGAGGCCCCGCTGGTGCGGGCGCTGGGCGGCGAGGTGCGGGTGCTCGGCTACGTGCCGGACCGCTCGACCACCGCGATCATCGGCCGCATGCGCGCGCTGCCGTGAGGTTTACCGAGGCGCCGTCCGGTAAGCGGCACCGCATGGCACACCAGTACAAGGAGCCCGCCGGTCGCCGGGAAGGCTCGCCTCTCGTACATGCCGCCGCCGGCGGCGTGGTCGCGTCCATGGCGATGTCGGGGATGCGACGGCTCACCACGGCCCTCGGGCTGGTGCCGAAGACGCCGCCGGAGTCGGTGCTGGAGAAGACCGCGCCCCGGGCCTTCTCCCGCGTGCCGGTCGAGCGCCGCCCCGCCGTGGTGGAGCTCGTCCACTGGCTCTACGGCTCCACCGGCGGCGCCGCCTTCGGCCTGCTGCCGCGCGGGGTGCGCGAGCGCCGGTGGGCGGGCCCCGTCTACGGCGTGCTGGCCTGGGCCGCGTTCGAGACCGCCATCGCGCCCGCGCTCGGCCTGCAGCGTAAGCGCAACACCACCGCCGAACGGCTGGCGCTGCTGGCCGACCATCTGCTCTACGGGGCCGTGGTGGCCTCGTCCTGCTGGCGCGCGCGGGAGCGCTGACCGGCCGGCTCATGGAGTGAAGAGCCTCAACGGATTGGGGACGGGCACCCAGCGCATGGCCGCGCCGTCCGCCTCCAGCCAGCGCAGCAGCAGATTGGCCTTGGCCGGGATGTGCGTGGCCGCCAGCAGCTCGCGCAGTTCCGCCGGATCGCCGTGGTCCTTCGCCGCGACGGCGAACACGGCTCTGGCCCGCGCCCACAGCTCGTCGCCCAGCTTCGGGTGGCGCTCCGCGACCGCGCCCGCGATCTCACACAGGTTGTTGGTCACCAGGCAGTAGACCAGCCGCTCCCACGCCTGCGCGCCGCCCAGCACCGGCGCCTCCAGCCCCGGGTGCCGTTCGGCGACGAGCTTGACGCCCTCGTGGTCGCGGAACAGGGCCTGCGCGGGCATGCCGCCCGCGTCCACGCCGACCAGCACGTTCTGCAGGTGGCACTCCAGCACGACGCCGTGCCGCAGGTACGCGTGCAGGACCGGCGGCACCACATGCTCCAGGTAGCGCTCCCACCACAGCAGCGAGCGGTCCTCGTCCAGGTCGTCGAGCGGGTTGCCGGCGAAGCCCTCCCCGATCCCGGCCGCGAGCAGCGCGGTCAGCCCCGGGTGCAGGTGCGCGCGGAGCCCGTCACGGACGATCACCGCGAGCGCCTCCCCGCCGTCGGCGCCGAGGCGAGCGCTGCGGTAGCCGCGGTCGCGCAGCACGGCCGGGCGCGGCACCTGCTCGGGCAGCCCGTCGAAGGCCCGGTCCACCAGGGCGGCGACCAGCGGCAGCCGGCGCAGGTCGTGCAGCCACAGGCGGCGCACGTCGTTCGTGATCCGCACGTCCAGGCTGAACTTGCAGAACAGGTCGGCCTCCGGCACGTACACCGTCCGGACGGACGACGTCGGCACCACCGGCCCCGCCGTGACGCCCAGCCGGCGCAGGTGCCGCAGGCCGCCGAGCAGCCGCACCTGCCAGGGATGGGCGGGCAGCGGGACCAGGCCGCCGTCCGCCGTCCCGCCGAGCCGGTCGAGCCCGCCCGTGTCCCCCACCTCGACCAGATCCTCCACGGGGACGCCGAGCAGCGGCAGCCGGAAGCTCGCGTACGCCTCCGGCGCGTACGCCAGCCACTCCTGCGGCCCCGCTCCCCCACGGGCCTTGGGCGCCGGGTGGAAGCGGTGCCCCGCGAGCAGCGCCTGCTCGGAGCGCAGATAGGGGTCCGCGGGCGGCGTCGCGGATCGCCGGGCGGTCAGCAACGCGGCCGTGACATCCCTGCTGTGCCGGATTTCCGCGGCCAGCACCCGGTTGTCGGCACCCGTGGCCGCGCGCAGTTCGTCCGCCGCGATCGCGATGAGCTCGTCCAGGCTCAGCGGGCGCCGGCCGCCGGGGGTGCACAGCGCGGGCCGGACGGGGTGGCGCGTGCCCGCGGCGCTCACCACGCGCCCGGTCGCGGGCAGCAGGAAGCCGCCGGTCTCGGCGGGCCTGGCCACCTCGCGGATCAGGCAGTTGAGCAGCGCCGTCTGCGCGAGCGCGTCCGCCTGGTGCTCGGGGCCGGGCACGAGATCGTCGGTGGATGCCATGGCGAGCTACTCCCCCCGTGGGTAGCTAGCAGGCATGTTGCCGGAAAAGGTGGGAAATATGCGGCCGGTGGAGGAGGCATTCGCGGCCGAGCTGGCCCGCGTACGTCCCGGTCTGTCCACCCGGTACGCCGAGGCGCTGCCCGGCGCGCGGGCCGCCGTGCTGGGCCGGCTGTGGCGCGGGCTGCTCCACGAGCCGCTGCCCGGCCTGACCGTGACCGGCACCGGCGTCGTCACGACGGCCGGCGGGCGCCTGCTGACGGGCTCGCCGCGGCGCCCGTACGACCTCGGGGAGGAGCCCGCGCTCCGGCTGGACGGACGCCCCCGTTCGCACCCGGCCGAGCTGCTCGCCGCCCTCGGCCTGCCCGGCAGCGACCGGCTGGTCGAGGACCTGGACAACAGCGTCGCCTCGCTGGCGCTCTCCCGCGCCGCGGCCCCGCCCGCGTACGCCGCCAAGACCCTCGAAGACCACGAGCAGAGCGTGGTGGACGGACATCCCTACCATCCGGGGTGCCGCAACCGGCCCGGGGTGTCGGTGGCGGAGCAGCTGGCGTACATGCCGGAGCACCGGCCCACGGTCGCCCTCGACCTGGTGGCGCTGCCGGCCGGAGAATGCCTGGTCACGGGGCCGTGGCCGTTCAGGGAGGGGGACCGGCTGCTGCTGCCCGTCCATCCGTGGCAGACCCGGCACGTCCTGCCCGGTCTGGGGTCGCGCCCGTACGCCGTGGCCGCCGTCCCGGCGCGGCCGCTCATGTCCGTACGGACCCTGGCCCCGCTCGACGGCGGCCCGCACGTCAAGACGGCGTTCAGCACGCGGATGACCTCCGGCGTGCGCGACATCTCGCCCGGCACCGTCCGCGACTGCGTCGCCCTGTCGGACCTGCTTGTTTCCCTCGCGGCGCGGGCCGGGGGCGGTCTGCGGGTGTCCCGCTACCTCGCCGGAGCGGCGGCCCTGGTGAACGGCGAGCCCACCGCCGACCTGTCGGCCCTCCTGCGCGAGCCCGTCACGGGCAACGTGCTGCCCGTCGCCGCGGTCACCCGGGCCACAGCGAACGACCCCGAGGCGTGGCTGGCCGCGTTCGCACGGTCGGCCATGACCGGGACGCTCGGACTGCTGGCACTCGGCGCGGCCCTGGAGGCGCACGGGCAGAACCTGCTGGTCGAGCTCGACGCCGACGGCATGCCGTGCCGGTTGATCTACCGGGACCTGGCCGACGTCCGGCTCAGCCCGGCGCGGCTGGCCCGCCACGGCGTCGAGACGCCGCCGGTCAGCGCCCGGCTGCTCGGCGACGACCCGTCGGTGCTGCACGCCAAGCTGTACGGCTCGCTCGTCGGCACGACGTTCGGCAGCCTGGTCGCGCTGTTCGGCCAGGGCGACCGGGAGGCGGAGGCGCGCCTGTGGCGGCTGGTCGCCGCCGCCGCCCGCGAGGCGTTCGACGCGCTGCCCGAAGGGCCGGACGTGCGGGCGGACCGCGCCGCGCTGTTCGCAGCGCGCCTGCCGGCCAAGGCCCACCTGCTCGCCCGGCTGGACGGTGCCCCGCCCGGCGACAGCTGGACCACCCTGCCGAACCCGCTCCTCACCCGGTGAGCTCGGCGATCGGGACACGCCGGAAGGCGATGCTCTCGTACGGCCCGAAGTCGCCGGTCTCGAACAGCAGGCCGACCGTGCCGGCGTCCAGCCGTACCAGGTCGGAGTAGGCCGCGGGCAGGCCGGACACCGTGTGGGCGACCCGCCAGGTCACCCCGTGGTCGTCGCTGGCGCGCACGGTCATCAGCGCCCGCGCGTCGGGCGCCGCCGGGCCGGAGAACAGCAGCACGTCCGGCGACGCGCACCACAACACGCTGCCCTCCACGACCGGCCCGACCAGCCCGGCCTGCGGGCGGAACGGCAGCTCCAGCGTCTCGCCGCCGTCGGCGGAGTAGGCGTCGGCCCGCGTGCCGGGGGCGGTCGAGTCGGTGCGGGTGTTGAGGTAGAGGCGCCCGCCGGGCAGCTCCGTCGCGGTGGTCTCGTTGACATTGACGTAACCGTCGGGTCTGTCGTCGACGTAGCCGATGCGCCAGGTCTCGCCGCCGTCGTCGCTCAGCAACGCGTGGCCGCCGTTGTACGTGCCCTCGGTGCCGGCGTCCTTGCCCTCAGGCGGCAGGGAGTGGTTGGCGGGCACGACGATCCGGCCCGCGTGCGGGCCCTCGCGGAGCACGACCGCGTGGCCGGGCGTGGTCGCGTACCAGCGCCAGCCTGACCGCTTCACGTCAGTGGTGATCTCACGCGGCTGCGACCAGGTGACCCCGTCGTCCGTGCTGACCTGGACGAACACCCGCCGCCCGTCCTCCTCGGCCACCTGACCGCGGCGGATCTTCTCCTCGGTCGCGGACGGCCCCTGCCGGACGAACACCAGCACGATCCGGCCGTCGTCCAGCACCACCGGGGCGGGGTTGCCCGCCGTGCCCCGGCGCGGCTCCGTCGCCACGACCTCCAGCCCGCCCCATGTCCGCCCGCCGTCGGACGACCGCCTGAGCACCAGGTCGATGTGCCCGGAGTCGGACGCCGACCCGCGCCGCCCCTCCGCGAAGGCCAGCACGGTGCCTGCCGGGGTCAGCACGACCGCCGGGATCCGGAACGTGTGATAGCCGTCCGTCGCCTTCCGGAACGGCACCGACGTCGGGTGATCCGCCATGCGCGCACGTTACGACGCCCAGGTGAACGCAGACCGACGCCGGCCGTACGTGAAGACGAATGCGATCAGCGGTGGAGCAGGGATGCAAGCCACAGAAGGGACAGACCGCACCGCCTACCTGGACCATGACCATCGAGTCGGGCCGGACGAACCGCGAACCCGCCATCCCCAGCGTGCCCTGACCCGGACATGGTTGTGCCGCCGAGGAGGGAAGGAACTCCTCGGCGGCACGTCTATGGGGTGCTTGCCGGTGTGGCCGGGGGTCAACGGGCGAAGACGATCACGTTGTCGCGGTAGCTGTTACGTGATCGGTCGAACGTCCCGCCGCAGGTGATCAGTCGGAGCTCGGCGCCCTTGGCGGTGCCGTAGACCTGCTTGTCGGGGATGCGGCTCTTCGGGTAGCGGGCCAGCCGGCCCACCACGAACGTGACCGTGCTGCCGTCGGCCCGGTCGACGTGGATCTTGGCGCCCTTGCGCAGCTCGCGCAGGCGGTAGAAGACGGCGGGGCCGGTCTTGGAGTCGACGTGGCCCGCGATCACGGCCACGCCCTTCTCGCCCGGCTCCGGGCCCGCCTTGTTCCAGCCCACCCGGGTGAAGCTGGTGGGTGCGACGAGTTGGCCCTTGGCGTCGAGCCGGAGCGCGGACACCCCGGTCGAGACGCCGATGGCCGGGATGCGTAACCGCACCGGGTTGGCCACGTCCGCCGCCGCCCGGCCCCCGCTCTCGGCCGCCGCCGGCTGCGCGACCCCGCCGGCGCCCGCCACGTCGCGGGCTACCGGCCGTGCGATCTCGCCCGTCACCGGACCCGGCGCCTCGGGGGCGGCAGGTCCGGTTCCGGAGGCGCTGGTGGTCTCCGCGTTCATGACGTTCCCGGGGACGCAGGCAGTGGTCGCGGCCAGTGCGCACGCGGCGGCGGCCGCCAGCCTGAGGCGCATGGTCAGCTCTCCGTGAAGAACGTGCGCCGGAGCCAGTACGCCGCCACCGCGAGAATCCCGAGGAAACCCAGGGTCAGCGACACCGCGGACGACGTCCAGGAGGTACCGCTGCTCACGGCGGACTCGTCACTCACCGTGGCCACAGCGGGGCTCCCGTTACCGGCGGTCCCGCCCATGCCGGTCTCCACCCCGCCCCGGGGCGCGTCGTCATCGTCGTCGTCGAGCACCGCGCTGCCACCAGCGCCCGTGTCCACCCCGCCACGCGGAGCGTCGTCGTCGTCATCCCGGGTCACGGCCCCACCCGCACCCGTCTCCACCCCGCCACGCGGAGCGTCGTCATCATCTTCATCCCGGGTCACGGCCCCACCCGCACCCGTCTCCACCCCGCCACGCGGGCCGTCGTCATCGTCGGCGGCGACGGCCGTGAGGTGGATGGACGGCAGGGCGGCGGCCTGGGCGGTCGTCGTGGTGAGGGCGGTCGTGGCGCCCCCCATTCCGAGGGAGATCGCGGTGGCGAGCAGCGCCCGCCGTAGTGCCTGACTCATGTCTGGCCCTTCTGGTGTCGCCGCGGCCCTTCCGCGGCTGTTCCCCAGCGTGTCGACAGGCGGTTGGACCACCATGAGCCCGAGATGAAAGGACTCTCACCCTGCCCACACGCGCAGACGGGGACCCGGCCCACCGGGTGCCCACCCCCGGCGTGAAAGCATCGGAACCGTAGCCGGACATGTGGGGAGGCAGGGGTGGCTGACGAGTTCGACGTCATCGTGATCGGTGGCGGTCCCACAGGTGAGAACGTCGTCGACCGGGCCGTACGCGGCGGCCTGACCGCGGCGATCGTCGAGGAGCGGCTGGCCGGCGGCGAGTGCTCCTACTGGGCGTGCGTGCCGAGCAAGGCGCTGCTGCGCCCGATCGACCTGGCAGGCGAGGTCCGCAGGGTGCCCGGCCTCTCGCTCGGCCCGATCGACGTGGCCGCCGTGCTGGCCAGGCGCGACGAGGCCGTGGCGAACTACGACGACTCCGGCCAGGCGCGCTGGATCGAAAGCGTCCCGGCCGAGCTCGTACGCGGCCACGGCCGCCTCGACGGCCCCCGGCGCGTGCGCGTCACGACCCCGGAGGGCGAGCGGGTGCTGACCGCCCACCACGCGGTCGTGCTGGCGACGGGCAGCGTCCCCGTGGTGCCGCCCGTGCCGGGCCTGACTGAGGCGAACCCGTGGACCAGCCACGAGGTGACCGCCGCCAAGGAGATCCCTGAGCGGCTGGCGGTGGTGGGCGGCGGCGTGGTCGCCTGCGAGATGGCCCAGGCCATGCACGGCCTGGGCGCCCAGACCACCGTCCTGGTACGCGGCGACGGCCTGCTCGGCCGGATGGAGCCGTTCGCGGGCGAGCTGCTCGCCGAGTCGTTCGCCGAGGCCGGCATCGACGTACGCACCCGCACCGGCGTCGTCGGGGTCGAGCGCCCCGAGCCGGGCGGCAAGGTGACGCTGCACCTGTCCGACGGCGTGCCGCTGGAGGCCGACGAGGTGCTGATCGCGACCGGCCGCCGGGCCGCCACGTACGACCTCGGGCTCGACACCGTCGGTCTGCCGCCGGACGCGCCTGTCGAGGTGGACGACAGCCTGCGCGCCACGGCGGTGGCCGATGGCTGGTTGTACGCGGTGGGCGACGTCAACGGCCGCGTGCTCCTCACCCACATGGGCAAGTACCAGGCCCGGGTGTGCGGTGATGTGATCGCGGCCCGCGCCCGCGGCGACGAGCTGCCCGGGATGCGCGACCTGGCGGGCGGCTACGGCTCGCCGCAGGTGGTCTTCACCGACCCGCAGGTCTGCGCGGTCGGCCGCACCGAGCGGGCGGCCCGCGACGACGGCTTCAACGTCCGCGTGGTCGACTACGACATGGGCGCGGTCACCGGGGCCTACCTGATGGGCGACGGCTACCGCGGCAAGGCCAGGGCGGTCGTCGACGAGGACAGGAAGGTGCTGCTCGGCGTCACGTTCGCCGGTCCTGGCGCGGCCGAGCTGCTGCACGCCGCGACGATCGCGGTGACCGCGGAGGTGCCGCTCGACCGGCTGTGGCACGCGGTCCCGTCGTTCCCGACCGTGAGCGAGGTGTGGCTGCGACTGCTGGAGACGTACGGGCTCTGAGGCGCGCTCAGCCGAGGCCGCCCGCGGGCGTGACGGCGCGGACGATGTCCGCGTCGGGCGCCGCCTCCACCATCAGCTCCGCCACCGTCTCCTCGACGCTGTCGCGCAGCTCCACGTGGGACAGCAGGTCGGTGAGGCGGAGCACGGTCATCAGGTGAGAGGAGGGACGCACCAGGATGATCCGCCCGTGGTCGCCCTCCTCCTCCATCCGCTGCAGGGCCATCGCCAGCACGCCGATGACCGACGAGTCGTAGAAGTCGAGGTCGGCGAGGTCGAAGACGAGGACGGGCCCGTCCGACCAGTCCCATACGGCATTGACGCACGCGCTGAACCGGACCCGGCCCGCGTGGTCGAGCTCCCCGCTGGCGCGCAGGACCGTACACGGGAGGTGCCGGGTCGTCTGGATCAGCAATGCGTTCCGGCCCACACAGGGAACCTGCCCCCTGTGCGGGGTTATCACAGTTGATCCCGGTTTTTCCCGGACCCTTACGCTCCCTGGACGCCGCGCCGACCCGGTCAGCCCTGGATGCCGCACTCCAGAGTCGGCACCGCTCCCGGCACGGGCGCCAGCATCACGAGCAGTGGCGAGCTGGTCGGGCTGGGCACCGTCAGCTCGGTGACGTTGCCGCGCACGCTCACCTCGGGCGTGCCCAGGTCGCCGTCCCGCAGGCTGAACACCCGCTCCACCGACGGCGCGGCGGCGTGCACCATCTTCTTGGCGGCGTGGCGCAGCCAGCGCAGCTCGCTGTTGACCCGCCGCCACGTCGCGGGGATGAGGCTGGCCGGCTCGGCCTTGGTGCCCAGCCGGAACGTGATACGCCCGCTCGACCCGAACCGGTCCTTGAGCGCCGGGTTGACCAGGAACATGCCGGCCCGGATCTGCCGGGTGCCCTGCCGGTTGAGGTTGGCCAGGCCGCCCGCGCTGATCAGCGTGTAGAACTCGCAGCGGATGCCGTCGAGCGTGTCGGGGTCGTAGTCGACGGCCGGCGGCTCCTCGAACACGACCTTGTTCAGCCGCACCCCGGCCACCCCGTCGGGGGTGACGCGTCCCTTCAGCGCCTCGCGCAGGTCCTCACTGACGTCGTCGCCCTCGGTGACGTCCAGCGCCTCGATGCAGACCAGGCCGTCGTCCGGGATCTCCTCCGGCGTCAGGTCGAAGGCCACCCGGGCGTGCGACTTCTTGCCCCGCAGCAGGACGCACTGGCGCAGACGCCCCTGCGAGCGGATCTGCAGGAAGCGCGGCCCCGGGCCGGCGGGCTCCGTACGCCCGGTGTGCCAGCCGCTCACCGAGCGGTCGTCCGTGGACAGCCCCAGCGTCACCCGCAGCGGGCGCCCCTGCGCCGAGATCTTGAAGCCCACCATGCCGGACGTCTCGAAGCGGCCGATGATCTGGCTGCCACGGTGCAGCCGGTCGGTCACCTGCAGCGCCGGCACGTCGCCGGTGAGCAGGTGGACGGGCGGGACGGCGGGAACGATCACCTGGTCGAGGTCGGTCGCGGGTCCCGTGCTGCTGCTCATCTCGTACTCCTCGAGGGGGTCAGTGTCGTGGCCAGAGCGGCCGGGTCATGGAAGTCGAACCGGGTCAGCAGCGGTTCGCGTCGCTTCCACATGCGGGCGACCGCGGCGTAGAGCGGATCGCCGTCGCGTTCGGCGTGCCGCAGGTTGACGGTGAGCACGCGGGTGTAGTCGTCACCGTGCTCCCAGTGGGGCAGGAGCTGGCTCGGCACGTCCGCGCCGCAACTGCGCAACCAGAGCCAGAGCCGGGCGCGTTCGCGCTGCTCAGGGCCGAGGATGGTGTCGCCCTTGGCGTGTCGGGCGATGGCCTCCTGCAACAGCGAGCGCAGCTCGTACGGCGTGCGCGGCACGTGCGTGGCGCCGCAGGCGCCGCCCTCGGACCACCCGGCCTGGATCAATGGGATGCCGAAGGCGGGCAGGTCGCTGTCGCCGAAGGTGACGCCCACGTCCGTCACGCTCCACAGCACGTTCGCGGACAGGGCGCCGGTGACGCCTCTGATCCGCGGGTTCCCGGTGTCGGGAACGGGGTCGAGGAACAGCCAGTTGGCGTCGTCGTCGCGGGCGGCGAACTCCGCCGTCGCCTCGAACAGCTCCTCGTCCAGGCCTGGCGAGTGGCCGAACACGGCGATGGTGGGCCGGTCGGCGTCGATGCCCAGGCGGGCGCAGCCGTAGTGTCGCAGCTGGCGGCGCTCGGTCTCCGTACGGATCTGGTAGCCGCCGCTCTTGGCCCGCCAGGCGACGCGCTCGGCGCTGGGCCTGATCGTCTCCCGGTACGGCCACACGTGCCGTTCGAAGAACGCCCCGATCCGGGCGGGCAGCTCCTCCCGCAGCGAGCAGGGCCCCTGGTCGGGGAAGAGCGCGTACGCCTTGAGCGTCCCGCCGCCGTGCACCAGCACGACGGGGACCTCCCGCTCCACGGCGCGGTCGGCCCGGCTGGTGACCAGCGCGGCGGGCGGCACCTCGGGCCGGCCGTCCGGCGCGGCGCCGAACGCCTCGGCCAGCGGCGCCCATTCCGGCGCCGCGAGCACGACGAGCCGCGCCGAGACCAGACCGCAGATCGCCTTCGCCACCAGCAGCGTACGGACCACGACCCGCGGGTCATCGTCGTCGTACGCCTCCGCCACGACGCACCTGTCGCCGCCGGGGCTGTCTCCCCAATATGTCCTGGCGGCGGCGAGCAGGCGATCGGCGTGCTCGCCCTCCCCGACACGACGCATAGCAGCCCTCCACCAAGGCCTGGAAGAAATGCCCCGGTAGACGTTGCCAGACCGGTGGACAACCGCCACGCGGGCAACACGGTTCTTTGCCGCCGCCTGGACGAAACTCGGCCACCGCAGAAGGAGCGCTTGATCCCACTCGCCACAGAGACCACGAGCCGCCCGAACCATCCGCATGTGGTCCGAACCCGTGCAAAAAACCTGGCCCCGGGACGAACATTCGCCTCTCACGGGGCATCCAAGGTTTTACCTGGAGCATGTCATGCCCGGGTTTAAGATGCACCGTATTGCCACGAGGGGGAGGGTTATCCAGCATGGGTTCCCGTATGTCGAGTATGGCGCGGCTGGCGGCGGCCGCGACGGCGGCCGGCGTGGTGGCCGCCGCGATCGCGTTGCCCGCTGTCGGAGGCACCGGAGCGGTGTTCGTCTCGGCGTCGGAAGAGCTCGGCATCAAGCCTGAGGAGCTGAAGGAACCCCCGCTGGCCGAACGCACGACCGTGCTCGACGCCGAGGGCAACCCGATCGCCTGGTTCTACGAGGAGTACCGCGAGAACGTCAAGCTCGACCAGATGGCCGACATCATGAAGACGGCCATCATCTCGATCGAGGACTACCGCTTCTACGAGCACGGCGCGATCGACATCGAGGGCACCATGCGCGCCCTGGCGAAGAACCTCGCCACGGGCCGCGTCGCCCAGGGCGGCTCGTCCATCACCCAGCAGTACGTCAAGCAGGTGCTGCTCAACTCGGCGACCACCGAGAAGGAGAAGAACGCCGCCCTGGAGGCCAGCTACGGCCGCAAGCTCAAGGAGCTGCGGTACGCGATGGCGGTCGAGGAGAAGTACACCAAGGACCAGATCCTGGAGAAGTACCTCAACATCGCCTACTTCGGCGCTGGCGCGTACGGCGTCGAGGCGGCGGCCAAGCGCTTCTTCGGGGTCACCGCGTCGGAGCTGAGCCTGCCGCAGGCGGCGACGCTGGCCGGCGCCGTGCAGGACCCGAACGCGACCGACCCCAACCTCAGCAAGGACCATCGCGACCGGCTGCTGAACCGGCGCAACGTGGTGCTCGACCGGATGGCCGAGCTGAAGAAGATCACCCCGGAGCAGGCCGCCGAGGCGAAGAAGACGAAGCTCGGCTTCAAGGGCACCCCGATCCCGGGCGGCTGCGGCTCCAGCGACTACCCGTACTTCTGCATGTACGTGCGCAACGAGGTGCTCAGCAACCCGGCGTTCGGCAAGACCAAGACGGCGCGCGAGCAGTTCCTCAACCGGGGCGGCCTGAACATCCAGACCACGCTCGACCCGAAGATGCAGAAGGCCGCCGAGCAGGCCATCAAGAAGCACGTCTTCGCCGGCGACAACCCGGTGGCCTCCGAGGCGCTGGTGGAGCCGGGCACGGGCGCGATCAAGGCCATGGCCGCCAGCCGCGAGTACGGCACCAACAAGCGCAAGAAGGAGATGTCGTACAACGTCGTGGCCGACGCGGTGCACGGCGGCGGCGTGGGCTTCCAGGCGGGCTCGACGTTCAAGACGTTCACGCTGCTCACAGCCCTCAAGGAGGGCATGAAGATCAACGACGGGCTCTCCGTCGGCAGCGGCTACCGCGCGCCCTACTACTCCTCGTTCAAGAACTGCAAGGGCGAGAACATCGGCGACCCGACCCACACGGTCACCAACGACGAGGGCGGCGGCGGCTTCAAGACGCTGGCCACCGGCACCTGGGAGTCGGTCAACACCTTCTTCGTGGCGCTGGAGCAGAAGGTCGGCCTGTGCGACACGGTCAAGACCGCCAAGTCGCTCGGCATCAAGCGCTCCGACGGCCTGCCGCTGCAGGAGTACGAGACGTTCACGCTCGGCATCAACGAGATGGACCCGGTGACCGTGGCCAACGCGTACGCCGCGATCGGGGCGCGTGGCAAGTACTGCAGGCCAATGGTCATCACCAAGATCACCGACCGCGACGGCAAGGTGACGAACTACCAGCCCAAGTGCAAGCAGGCGATCGACCCCGGGGTCGCCGACGCCGCGGCCGACATCCTGTCCGGCGTCTTCACCAAGGGCACGATGAGCGGCGTGGGCGGCATCGGGCGGCCGGCGGCCGGCAAGACGGGCACCACCGACGCGCAGGCCACGGCCTGGTTCGCCGGGTTCACCCCCGACCTGGCCGGGGCGGTCAGCATCGGTGACCCGCGCGGCTCGCAGAACTACAAGCTGAACAACATCACCATCGGCGGACAGTACTACTCCTCGGTCTTCGGCTCCTCCATCCCGGGCCCGATCTGGAAGGACACCATGATCAACGCCCTGAAGGGCGTGCCGGCGACCGACTTCCACCCCGTCGACACCGCGCGCTTCGGCGGCTGCGGCTCCAGTTGCCGGCCGGCGCCGCCGGAGCGGGACCAGGAAGAGCCCACGGGGCCGCTCGACGAGGCGGACGTGACCACCGTCCTCGAATGAGGATTTTTCCTGATTGTCGGATATGGAGAATCGGGCGCGGAAATAACCCGTGATCCACAACCCCGGCCGATCTAGCTGAGCGAATTCGGAGTGCGTCCGCACAAGCGGGCGCACTCCCAGCAAAGGCCCTATTAACAACGGCGAAACATTGCTAACGTGGGAGCGCTCCCAGGATCTTTTCCCGCGAGGTGATCCATGACCGAGCAGCCCACACTGGCACAGGTCGCGGCCGCTGCCGGGGTCTCCCCCGCGACCGCGTCGCGCGTTCTCACGGGCTCGGTGCGGGTCAGTACGTCGACCCGCCGCCAAGTGTACGACGCAGTGTCCCGGATGGGATACGTCCGACATCGCGCACCCCGGGGAACGGCCGCCGCGACCATGGCCGGCGGCGTCACGGCGGTGGTCTGCGACCACCTCCCCCGGCTCTTCTCCGAGCCGTACTACGCCAGGCTGCTCTCCGCCGCCGGCAACGTGATCGCCGAGCACGGCACCCACCTCATGGTGACCACCGTCAGCCCGGCCTCCGCCACGCTGCCCGCGCTGTCCGGCTCGGTGCTGATCGTCGGCGCGCGCGAACGCCATCCGCTGGCGATCAAGTTGTCCGCCTCCGGCGTGCCCGTGCGCAACATCGGCCGGCCGCCGCACGACCTCAAGCTTCCGTTCGCCGACGTGGACAACCGCGACGGAGGCCGCCAGGCGGCCGAGCACTTCCTGCTCACCGGCCGCCGCGACATCGCCGCCATCGGCGGGCCGCCGTCCCTGCCCGCGGCCCGCGACCGGCTGGAGGGCCTGGTCCGCGCCCTGCAGGCGGCCGGCCTGCGCGACGTGCCGGTGGCCTACGGCGACTTCACCGCCGCCTCGGGCACCCACGCCATGCAGTGGCTGCTGCGTCATGCGCCCGGCATCGACGCCGTCTTCGCCGCCTCCGACCTGATGGCGGCGGGCGCGATCCAGGCGCTGCGCCGGGCGGGGCGCAAGGTGCCGACCGACGTCGCGGTGATCGGGTTCGACGACGCCCCGGTCGCCCGGCACACCGTTCCCACGCTGACCACCGTCCGCCAGCCCGTCGAGGAGCTCGCCACCGTCGCCACCCGGCTGCTCCTGACGGGAGCGGCGGGCGTCGATCCCGTGCTCCCCACGGAACTGGTGGTCCGTGAGTCGGCTTGAGCCGGGGGACGTGCTGGCCCGGCGGTATCTGCTCCTGGATCCGCTGGCCCACGGGGGGATGTCGGTCATCTGGCGTGCCTTCGACCAGTCGCTGCACCGGATGATCGCCGTCAAGGTGCTCACCGCCTCGCTGCACACCGACCCCGGCCAGCGGGTCAGCGTGCGCAGCGAGGCCAGGGCCGCCGCCCGCTTCATCCACCCCGACGCGATCGACATCTACGACTACGGGGAGACCGTCACCTCCTACGGCGGGGTGGCGGCGTACGTGGTGATGCCGCTGCTCGACGGCACGCCGCTGGCCGAACGCGTCGAGCACGGGGCGCTGCCGTGGCAGGAGGCGGCCTCCATCGCGCTGCGGCTGGCGCGGGTGCTGACGGCCGGGCACGCGCGCGGCCTGGTGCACCGCGACGTCACGGCCGAGAACGTGCTGCTCACCGCCGACGGCCCCAAGCTGCTCGACTTCGGCATCGCGGCCTGGGCGGGCGATCCCGACGACGACCGCGGCACGCCGCCGTACGTGGCGCCGGAGCGGCTGCTCGGCGCGCCGACCCATCCTGCGATCGACGTGTACGCGCTCGGCGTGCTGCTGCACACCATGCTCACGGGGCGGACGCCGTACCCGGAGACGACGTGGGAGGAGATCGAGGCGGCCCGCAGGACGTCACCGCCTCCCCGCGTGCCCGGCGTACCCAAGGCGATCGCCGCCCTCTGCCGGCGCTGCCTCGCGCAGGACCCCAGACAGCGGCCCACGGCGGCCGAGGTCGCCGCGGCCCTGACATCCGCACTCAGCACGGCCACACTGACGCGAAACGTCCGACGCGGCGTCACGGTAACCGGCTCGGCCCTGCTCGCCCTGTCGGCTCTTCTGTGGTTCCAGCACCAAACGCCGCCCCGCCATCCACACCAGGCCGCCCTACCCCCGCCCACGCTGCTCGAAAGCGCACCCCCCTCGCCGACCGGCCGCGCCTGGACCTCTCCCGAGGAACGGACGGTCGAGCGTCCGCCGACATCGGCAGGCGCCGTCGAACAGGCGGTGGCGGGGTTCCGTACCGTGCTGGAGGACAGAACGGCCTGCGGCGGGACGGACACCGACGTCGTGCTGGACCTGCGCCAGGTGCTCCAGCACGCCGTGCTGCCCCACGGCCCGGCGGAGGCCCGCACCGAAAGCGTGCGCAGAAAACTCTCCGACCGCTCCCGCGAAGGGCGCCTCGCCCCAGCCTGCGCCAACGCCCTGCGACTCCACCTCGACGCCCTCGACGCCGCCCTCCGGTCCGAGTGACAACCGGCTACGCCTCGTAGGCATCGTCCTGGGACGCGCCGGGACTCTTGGAGATCGGCGCCGGCGCACCGGCCCTGTCGTACGAGCGCGGCGAGCAGCGCCGGCCGCGGCCGGCCGCCAAGGGACTCCAGGATGTCGGCCGCCCCGTGCCCGATCGGCCGACAACAACCCGGCGAGCGGGAGCCGCCTGTCCCAGGGGCTCTCGTCAACCGGGCGGCTCCGGCCGGCGGCCCGCGAACGAGACGTCTGCGGGCAGGCTGCCGGCGGAAACCATGACCATGATCGGCTGAAAGTTTCACCGCGCGTTGTCGGAACGCCGGCGGCCGTGTTTCAATGCGTTCGCCGGGCGGGCAGGTCGGGTTTCCTCTGTCGTCAGCGCAAGGGAATCCCCCATGAGGTCAATCAAATCAGCGGTCATCGCCGCCGTCCTCGTCCTCGTCACCGCACTCCTGATGGCGCCCACGCCGGCGCAGGCCCACGGCGTCACCATGTTCCCCGGCAGCCGTACGTTCCTGTGCTGGCAGGACGGCCTGCGGGACAACGGCCAGATCCAGCCCTACAACCCCGCGTGCGCGGCCGCCGTCCAGCAGGGCGGCGCGACCCCGCTGTACAACTGGTTCGCGGTGCTGCGCTCCGACGCGGCCGGCCGCACCAGCGGCTTCATCCCCGACGGCCAGATCTGCAGCGCCGGCACCGGCGGGCCGTACGACTTCACCGCCTACAACGCGGTCCGCTCCGACTGGCCGGTGACGCACCTGACGTCGGGCGCGACGATCCAGATGCGGCACAGCAACTGGGCCGAGCACCCCGGCACGTTCAGGTACTCCATCACCAAGAACGGCTGGAACCCGGACGCCCCGCTGAAGTGGTCGGACCTGGAGCCGTTCGGCAGTGTCACCGACC
>NZ_SMKQ01000063.1 GCF_004348995.1 Nonomuraea terrae | reverse complement strand
CCGTACTCTGCGGGGTGGCCGGGCTTGAGGGAGAAGCCGATGCCGCGGTTGTGGAGGTTGATCCCGGTACGCGGCTCGAACACCATGCTGCCGAACCCGGACGCGTTCGACTGGATGAGCGAGACACCCATGCCGTCGCCGTCGACCGCGCACAGGTAGGTCGTGTCGCCGTCGCGCTGGGCGGGGCCGCGCAGCCGCACCCGGGACAGCGGGTCGATCAGCGCCCGGCGGCGGGCGATCTCGGCGGGGTCGAGCAGCTCCTTGGCATCCTTGTGCAGCACGTCGAGCCGGTCGTGGCCGGCCGCCCTGGCGGCCTCGGCCAGCAGGTGCGCCCAGGCGGCGTGGCGCGGGAACGGCGGCAGCTCCAGCCCGTCGGCGATGGCCAGGGACATCAGCAGCAGGTAGCCCTGGGAGTTGGGCGGCATCGACCAGACGTCGTGGCCGAAGGCGCGGACCTTCAGCGGCTCCACCCAGTCGGCGGCGGGTGTCGCGAGGTCGTCCTCGGTGTATTCGCTGGCGCCCAGCTCGACCAGGCCCTGGCCGAACTCGCCCAGGTAGAACCCGTCGCGCCCGCCCTCGGCCACGGCCTCCAGCGCGCGGGCCACGCCGGGCCTGGTCACGCGGTCGCCCGCGGCGCGCACGGACGCGAAGTCGCCGGCGCCGGGCCGGCGGGCCGCGTTGGCGGCGCCGGTCAGCATCAGCGGCGAGGCGGGGAACCCTTCGCGGGCCAGCCTGACCGCGGGCGCGAGCAGCTCCGCCAGCGGCAGGCGGCCGTGGCGGGCGTGCAGCGCCGCCCAGCCGTCCACGCAGCCCGGCACCGGCACGGACCTGATGTCGTGCTGGTGGGGCATGCGGGTGTGGCCCTCGGCGCGCAGGCGGGCGGGGTCGGCGCCGGAGCCGGCGCGTCCGGAGGCGTTCAGTGCTGTGACCTCGCCGTCGTGGACGAGGGCGAACAGGTCGCCCCCCAGGCCGCACATGTGGGGGGCGACGACGGAGAGCACGGCGTTGGCGGCGATGGCCGCGTCAGCGGCGGAACCGCCGCGCTCCAGCATCGTGAGTCCGGCCCCGGAGGCCAGGTGGTCGACGCTGCAGACCATGCCGGAGGGCGCGTATCTGGTGGTGTGCACGGCACGAGAGTACGCCCGCGGCCCACCTGGTAGCGGCTCTCAGGTGCTCAGTTCGGGTCGCGCAGCTCGCGGATGCGGGCGTGAGCCTCCCTGAGCTCCCGGCGCAGCTCGACGAGCTCCCGCTCCAGCTCCAGGATGCGGCGGATGGCGATGAGCGTCATGCCCTCCTCCGCCATGCGGGTGACGTGCTGGACGATGACGATGTCGTGGCGGGAGTAACGCCGCTGGCCGCCGCTCGACCGGCTCGGCCGGATGACGTCGTGCTGGTCCAGCCGGCGCAGGAAGGCGTGCTGGACCTGGAGCATCTCCGCCACCTGCCCCAGTGAGTAGAGAGGCGCGTGCTCGTCGTCGAAGGGCAGGTCGGGCATGTCTCCTTCTCCTCGTGGCTCGGGGGCGGGATGTCCCGCCCCCGAGCTCGTGTCAGGCCTTGATGGCCTTGGTCTCGCTTCGCTGGATCGCCACCTTACGCGGCTTGGCCCGCTCCAGCACCGGGATCCTGACGGTGAGCACCCCGTTGTCGTACGACGCGTCGATCTTGTCGCTGTCGAGGTGCTCCGACAGGTAGACCCGCCGGGTGAAGGCGCCCATCGGCCGCTCGCGGACGAACAGCCGCTCGTCCTGGGCGATCTGCTCCTCACGCAAGGCGCTGACGCTGAGCACGCCGCGGTCCACCGTCACCTCGATGGAGTCGGGGTCGATGCCGGGCAGGTCGAAGCGCAGCAGGACGTCGTCGTCGCGGCGAAGGCCGTCCATCGGCATCACGGCGCCGCCGTCGCCGAGGGCCTGGCGGGTCAGCCGGTCGAACTGCCGCTCGAACTCCTGGAAGAAGGGGTCGATCGAGGTCAACAACATGTCCCAGCCTCCTCGTCGAGTACTTCTATGCAGCTAACCTCCAACTACATTTATAGGTTATCTGCATGCCGACATGCAAGCCAGGAGAGCCGGTCAGGCGTTCTCGAAGCCCGGCTCCAGGCGCCGCCGGGGCCGGACGGCCTGGCGGAGCGTGCGGCCCGACAGCCGGGCCAGCGCCGCGGCGGCGAGCAGCGAGGCCGCCACGCAGGCCACCCCGCCGATCTCCAGCGCCACCCGCGGCCCCAGCGTGTCGCTGAACCAGCCGAGCAGCGGCCCGCCGAGCGCGCCGGCACCGGCGCTGACGATCGACAGGGCGGCGATCACCCGGCCGCGCATCGCCTCGGGGCTGTCGAGCTGCGCCCGCGCCGAGACCGTGGTGTCGAGCGCCACCGCGCCGGCCGCGATCGGCAGCATCACGGCGGCGAACGTCCACAGCGACGGCATCAGACCGCTCAACGCCTGCGCCACCCCGGTGACGAACGCCATCACGAGCAGCAGCCGGATCGTCAGGCGAGGCCGGGAGGCGGCCAGGAAGCCGCCCAGCACCGTGCCGACGGCGAAGACCGTGGACAGCAGGCCGTACCCGCCGGCGCCCGACCCCAGCGGCCCGGCGCTCATGGCGGCCATGGTGACCTGGAAGTTGCGGCCGAGGCTGCCCGAGACGAACCAGAGCGCGAGCACGGCGAGCAGCCACGGGGTGCGCAGCACGTACCGCAGGCCGTCGAGGACGGCGCCCGGCTGCCGCTCGGCGGCGGCCAGCACGTGGAACTCCCGGCGTCGCATGGCCGCCACGGCCGCGATCACCACGAAGAAGGTGGCCGCGTTGAGGGCGAACAGCCCGGCGTTGCCGGTGACCGGGAGCAGCGCGCCCGCCAGGCTCATGCCCAGGATGCGGCCGGCGGAGCTGAGGACCGACCCGAGCGCCATCGCGTTCGGCAGGTCGGCGGGCGGCACCACCTCGGCGCCGAAGCGGCCGAGCGCGGGCCCGCCGAGCGCGGTGACCACGCCGCCGGCCAGCGCCACGGCGTAGATCGGCAGGACGGAGCGCACGTCCGTCAGCGCGATCACGGCCAGCGCGGCGGCGAGGGCGGCCTGGGCGAGCTGCGCGGCGATCACGACGGGCCGCGCGGGCAACCGGTCGGCCAGCGCGCCGCCCCACATGCCCAGCGCCAGCGTCGGCAGCGCCTGCATGACCAGGCTCAGCCCGACGCTGGTCGCCGAGCCGGTCAGGGTGAGGATGAGCCAGTTGACGCCGAGGACCTGCATCCAGGTGCCGGTGACGGAGATGACGTCGGCGCCCGCCCAGAGCCGGTAGTTGTGATGACGGAGAGCTCTGAACGGGGAGGGGGAGGGAGACACGACGATCCTTGCCTTGGGAGATCTACGGGGGTTGAACACCACCCGTCCCGAAGCGGATTTCCGTCATGGCCGGAATGTGAGGCAGTCCACGTTTAGGCTGGACTCAACAGGGGATCGTCGCGGCTCACGAGCGCGGCGTAGTGTCCGCCCCCGGCCATCAGCTCGTCGTGGGTGCCGCGCTCGACGATCGTCCCGTGGTCCAGCACCACGATCTGGTCCGCGTCGCGGACGGTGGACAGGCGGTGCGCGATCGTGATCGTCGTACGGCCCCGCGCCAGCGTGTCGAGCGCCTCCTGCACGGCCCGCTCGGTCTGGGTGTCGAGAGCGCTGGTGGCCTCGTCGAGGACGAGCACCCGCGGGTCGCGCAGGATCGTGCGGGCGATGGCCAGGCGCTGCTTCTCGCCGCCGGAGAACCGGTAGCCGCGCTCGCCCACCAGGGTGTCGTAGCCGTCGGGCAGCGACGCGATGTGGTCGTGGATGTGCGCGGCGTGCGCCGCCGCCTCCAGCTCCTCGTCGGTGGCCGACGGCCGGGCGAAGCGCAGGTTGTCGGCGATCGAGGCGTGGAAGAGGTACGTCTCCTGCGACACCACGCCGACCGCCTCGCTCAGCGTCTCGAACGTCAGCTCCCGCACGTCGACCCCGTCGATCGTGACCCGGCCGCCGGTGACGTCGTAGAGCCGGGGGAGCAGGTAGCTGAGCGTGGTCTTGCCGGAGCCGGTCTCGCCCACGACGGCCAGGCTGCCGCCCACGGGCACGGTGAGGTCGATCCCTTCGAGCGTGGGGGCGTCGCCGTAGGAGAAGTCGACGTTCTCGAAGCGCACCTCGCCGCGTACGTCCTCCAGCCGGCGCGTGCCGGGGTGGATGTCGACGGGCAGGTCGAGGTACTCGAAGATGCGCCCGAACAGCGCCAGCGAGGTCTGCACCTCGACGCCGAGCCGCAGGAGCTGCACCAGCGGCCGGAACATGCCCGTCTGCAGCGTCGTGAACGCCACCAGCGTGCCCACCGAGATCGAGCCGGTGTGGCCGACGGCCCAGTAGATCGCCGCGGGCATCGCGGCCATGACGAACTGCACGGACGACTGCCGCCAGCGCCCGGCCATGCTGGTGCGCACGCCGAGGTCGGCCAGCTCGTGGGAGGCCCGGCCGAAGCGCTCGGTCTGCTCGGACGAGCGGCCCATGGTGCGCCCCAGCAGGATGCCGCTGATCGACAGCGACTCCTGCACCATGGTCGCGATGGTCGCCAGCTTGCGCTGCCGCTCGGAGGTGATGCGCTTGCGCTCGGCGCCGACCTTGCGGCTGATCCACACGAAGAACGGCATCAACGCGAGGGACACCATGGTGAGCCGCCAGTCGAGCGCCATCATGGCGACGAACGTGGCGATCACGGTGGTCAGGCTGGAGACGAGAGAGGCGGTCGTCGAGGTGACGACCGACTGCATGCCGCCGATGTCGTTGGCGATGCGCGACTGGACCTCGCCCGTCTTGGTGCGGGTGAAGAAGGCCAGCGACATGCGTTGCAGGTGGGAGTAGACCGCGACGCGCAGGTCGTGCATCACCCGCTGGCCCACGGTCGTGGAGACCAGCGTCTGCAGCACGTCGAACACCGTCGTCGTGACGGCCACCGCGATCATGCCCAGGGCCAGCAGCGCGAGCAGCCCGGCGTCGCGTGCGGGGATGGCCGTGTCGAGCACCTCGCGCAGCAGGAAGGGCGAGGCCAGCGACACCAGTGAGGACAGCAGGATGAAGGCGCCTACCAGGGCCAGCCGGCCGCGGTAGGCGCCGAAGAGTCTGACGATGCGCCCGAGCGGCGCGCGTGGTTCCTCGGCCACAGATGGGGCCTCCTTCCAGATGTCCTCTCAAACAGAGGTTAACTCATATTTGTTCCGGCTAAACTTGGCGATATGGAAGAAAAGGAGCTCGCCGAGCTCTTGCATCTGGTCAGCAGGCGGTTGCGGCACGGCTATCTCCACCGACTGGTGCCCCTCGGCCTCAACCCCGGCCAGGCGCGGGCGCTGCGCGCGCTGGCTGACGCGGAACGGCCGCTGCGGATGGTGCAGCTCGCCGACCAGCTGCGGATCGTGCCGCGCTCGCTGACGCCCGTCGTGGACGCGCTGGAGGAGGCGGGACTGGCGCGCAGGGAGGTGGATCCGGCCAACCGCCGCTCGACGCTGGTCATGATCACGCCCGAGGGCCGCGCGCTGGCCGAGCGGGCGCGCGACGCGCGCAGGCAGGCGGGTGAGGAACTGTTCGCCGTCCTGTCGGACGGGCAACGCGACCGGCTGCGCGAGCTGCTGACCCTGGTGGACGAGCAGTTCCGATGAGGGACGGGCGCCTTGCCCCACGAGCCGGCGGGCGGCGGTCAGGGCGCGGTTGTGGTGATCACGCCGCCGACGACCGTGCCCAGGCAGGGCGGCTGCGCCAGCAGCGCGGCGTACGGGTAACGGCCACGGGCGTCGTAGACCGCGAAGTCCGCGCGGGCGCCGGGGCACAGCGACCCGATCCGCCCCTTGCCCCGGTCCATGCCGAGAGCCGCGGCCCCACCTATGGTGACCGCCTCGACCAGCCGCCGGTCCAGGCCCCGTGGACGCTGGCCGCGCCCGCGCACGTGCCGCCGGAGGGCGGCCGCCAGATCGAGCGGCCCGAAGCCACCCTCCTGGCACGGATCCGAGGCCGGCCCGTGGCTGCCGAACGCGACGGTGTTCCCCTCCTCCAGCAGCGCCAGCGTGTCGCCGCCTGGATCGGGCCCCGGCGGGCAGAGCGCCACCGCAGTCCCGCGCAGGCGCAGCAGCTTGCGCTCCCCGGGGTCGAGCGTCCGGGCGCACGCGACGTGGCACAGCGGCCCGAGCACCCCGGCCTCGTCCAGGGCGGCGGTGGAGTGGCGGTCCAGATCGGCCAGCAGTCGCAGGCCGAACGTCCTGGACAGCACGGCCACGTCCTCCAGCACCTGGAAGTCGCCGGTGAGCGCCGCGATGCCGACCGCGTACGGCCGCTCGACCTCGCGGATGGCGGTGATGACGGCGTCCCGCTCGCCTTCCTCCCACTCCTCCTCGCCTGCGCTGTTCACCCGGACGTACGAGATGCCGGGCAGCCCCAGGCAGTCGGCCGGGTCGCCGACCATGCTCGCCCGCGCGGTCACCCCGGGGACGGGCGCGCGGGCGGAGGAGCAGGCGTCCACCTGGCCGGCCACGATCATGCCCCGCCACCGCAGCTCCTCGGCCGCGGGGTAGGCGGCGCGCAGCTCCGCCCGCGGCCCCACTCTGAGCACGTGGGAGCCCTTGGTGGCGACGGCGCCGTCACGGAGGGGATCGACGCACACGGGCAGGACGAGCGGCGCCGAGTGGAGCACGACGGGGGCGGGCGCGTGCCTGTCCAGAACCGGCCCGGCACGCCTCGCAGACGGCATCTGATCTCCCGTCGATCTAGCCCCTTTTATAAATTAAACGGGATATTGGGACGAAGGCGCAATCAAGATGAATTATGAGAATCCCCTGGGTGCGTAGCGTCCCGAGAGCCGCGCCAGCTTGAGGCTGAGGTGCAGGGCGAGCCGCTCACCGCCGTCCTTCAGGTCGGTGCGGGCCAGCTCCTCCACGCGCTGCAGCCGGTAGTACAGCGACGTACGGTGCAGCCGCAGCGCCCGGGAGGTCGCGACCGCGCTGCCCGCCAGATCCAGGTACGTCTCCAGCGTCTCCAGCAGCGGCAGGTGCTGGGCGTCCGCCAGCATTTCCTCCAGTCCCGGATGCAGGTCCTGGTCGGGCGGCACCTGGGCGAGCATCCGGTAGACGCCGAGCCGCGCCCACTCCGCCGTCCGCCCGAGCCCGGGCACCCGCGCCGCCACCTCGGCCGCGTGCCGCGCCTCCTGGTACGAGTCCGCCGCCTCCGCCAGCGTCGGGCGGCCGCGTCCGACGCCGACCACCACCGGCACCGGCATCGCCGCGTGCAGCTCGTCGGCCGGGACCGGTACCCCGGCGGTGAGCAGCACGGCGTGGTCGTAGCGGACCAGGTGCAGCGGGTGGTGCCCGCTCAGCCGCCGGCGCAGCGCCAGCAGCCCCTGCTCCAGCGCCAGCCGCAGGGCGTCGTCGGGCTCGGCCGTACGGGGCCTGGCCACCTGGACGGTCACCGGCCGCCCCTGCGGGAACGCGCCCGCCTCGATGAGCTGCCTGGCCGCGTCCCGCTCGCCGAGCAGCAGCCCGGTGACGGCCTCCAGCTCGCGATGGGTGGCCAGGCCGGTGGCCAGGCTCTCGTGGAAGAGGGCCAGCGCCAGGGCGGGCGCGGCGGCCGCGGCCTTGTCCACCTGCGCGCGCGACATGGGAGGCTCGGCGTCGATGAACCACAGGAAGCCGAGCAGCCCGCCGGCGTGCCGTACGGGGACGCAGACCCGGGGTAACAGGCCCAGGTGCGGCGCGCCGGGGGTGCGCAGCGGCGCGGTGGCCCGGTGGATGCCGGCCGCCCGTAACCACTGCCGGACCTCGGGCACGGTGCGCCGGCGCAGGATCGAGTCGCGGCGCACGTCGTCCATGGCACCGTTCTGCTCGCTGTACGCCACGACGCGCTGCACCCGGTCCTCGAGCAACAAAGGGCGGCCGAGGCGGGTGGCGAGCTCTTCCACGGTCTTCTGGAGGTCGGCCACAGCCCTACCCGTTCACCTGGAGGTTTCAACATATGTCGAAAATTTCAGTACAGGTCTTCCCTACATTCAGCGGGTGATCTCCGTCAACAACGTGGATACCGTCATTCCGTGTGATAGCCCCTAAGAAGCTGTTGAAGGGCGTGCTCACCGCCATCGTGGTGATCCCGATGGCGATGGTGGCCACCCCCGCTTCCGCAGCACCCCCCACCGTCGACCCTGACACGCCCTGGCGGCAGAACCACTGGCCGCAGACCCAGCCCTGGCAACTCGACAGCCCCGCGCAGGCCAAGCGGGCCCGGCCGGTCGCCGACCTCGCGCCGATCGACCCCCAGAACTGGGAAAACCCCGACCACATGACGTGGGACGACTACAAGAAGCCCCCGGGTACCACCTGGAACGATCCGAGCGTCAAGGGCTCCGACCGCCAGTTCAAGGGCGCGCTCGTCCTGCTCGACTACCCGAACCAGCCCTTCGTGGTGACCCAGCCGCAGGGCTCGACGGTCTTCGGCAACCCCAGCCCGCAAGGGGCGAACATCCCCCGCGACCAGGTCGCCAAGTTCTACCAGGACTTCCTCAACACCCCGAACGACCTCAACAAGGGTCACACCATCCACGAGTACTGGATGGAGGACTCCGGTGGCCGGATCGGTGTGGACCTGACCGGCTTCGGCCCGTACACCATGCCGGGCAAGGACCACGAGTACGGCATGGAGTACCAGCGCAACCACTGCCCGGCCGGTGACACCTGCAACAGGAACCTGCGCACCGACGGCAACGCCGCCTGGCTCGCCGCCGTCGGCCAGGAGGTCGCCGACCAGTTCGACTTCGTCTTCTACCTGAGCGCCGGTCAGGACGAGTCGGGCACCTGGCAGGAGTTCGGCATGATGAAGTTCCCCACCAAGGAGGACGTGCCGGACGAGTTCGGCCCCGAGGGCGACGAGAACCTGCCCAACTGGTCCACCACCCGCTACGTCGACTGGACCTCCTGGCAGGCCGGCTCCACCTTCTGGCCCAACGCCCGCTTCGGCGTCGACTCGGTGCAGACCGAGAGCTCCGGCATGGGCACCTACGCCCACGAGCTGAGCCACATCTTCGGCATCGCCGACAACTACAACAACCCGTACGGCGTGCCGCCGAGGCGGGCGTACACCGGCATCTGGGAGATGCTCAGCCGCGGCAGCTTCAACGGCCCCGGCGGCCCGCACTCGCGCTGGGTCATCCCGCCGGTCGCCGGCGCGTCCATGGGCGCCCAGCACATGCTGCGCAACAAGATCGACCTGCAGATGGTCGACGAGCAGAACGTGCTGCGCCTGTCGCGTGAGGCGCTCGACGAGTCCGGACTGGTCACCGCCAAGGTCCTGGCCCGCGTCGTGCAGCCGGGACAGGACGAGCTGTCGGGCATCAACATCTCGTTCGACACCGAGGACCACAACCCGAACTGCGACTGGCGCACCGACCCGATGTGCGACGGCGGCAACTACGACAACTACACCGTCGAGGTCGTCGACCGCATGGGCGCCGACTCCTTCACCCCCGACTCCGGCGTGCTCCTGGCCAAGACCAAGAACCAGGACAGCGCCCCGTTCGAGTGGGTGATCGACGCCAACCCGCAGGACATCGGCATGACGGACTACGTCCTGCCCGACGGCACCGAGGTGCCCATCACCATCGGCGACTACCGCCAGCTGTCCGACGCCCTCTTCCACGCCGGCACCGACTCCGGCAGCGAGTACGAGTTCGTCGACGAGGACAACCGCCTGCACTTCTACGTCACCGACCTGGAGCGCAACGGCGACGGCGAGCTGTCCTACACGGTCGCCGTCCGCTCGCTCGACGGCGCGGGCCCGCAGAAGCGCGGCGTGAAGCTGCAGCACGGCTCCGGCGTGCCCGGCGGCGACGGTGTCTCCGTCTGCCGGTTCCCGCTGACCAACACCGGTCAGGCCGCCCCCGCGCAGGGACAGCACCCGGAGGACGTCAGCAAGTACCTCAACAACGACGTCTACCGGCTCACCGCCACGGTCGAGGGCCGGGGCTGGACCGCCCAGGTGCCCAACGCCCTGGCCAACCTGGAGTTCGGCGAGCGGGACACCGTGATCGTCAACGCGGTCCGCGGCGACGGCGGCGACCGCAAGGCGAAGGTCACGCTCACCGCCACCTCGGAGAGTGACCCGGGCAAGACGATGACGGCCACCTGTAACGTGAATGGCCGCTGAGTGAACCTTGGGGTGCGGCTGGCGCAAGCCGTACCCCATCGGTTTGAATCACCCCCAAAGGGGGTGTTCGTTGACGGGGAAGTTACCGGACCGGCGCCGCCGCCGATGGCCCGCGCCGGTCGCGGCCGGCCTCGCGGCAGGCGCCGCGAGCGTGCTGGCGGCCTCCCTCGAATGGGAGATCCCGCCGACCGCCAAGATCGGCGTCACCATGGCGGCGGCCGTCCTCGTGGGGCTGACGACCTGGGCCACCACCGACATCCGGCCCAGGCCGCGGGCCCGGCCGGAGCTGGGCCCGGTCGCCCCCGACCATTGGCCGCCCGTCCCCGAGCACTTCACCGGCCGCGAAGAGACGCTCGCCGAGCTGCACCGGGTCTTCGACGGCCGCAGGAGATCCTCCGAGGTCTCGCCGCCGCTGGTCATCTCCGTGTACGGCCGCGGCGGCGTCGGCAAGTCGGCGCTCATGACCCGGTTCGGGCAGGAGGTCGCCGACCGGTTCCCCGACGGCCGCCTCTACGCCGACCTGCGCGGCGGCGTGGACGCCCCGGTCCGCCCAGAAGAGGTGCTGATCGGTTTCCTGCGCGCGCTCGACGTCCGCCTCACCACCGACCCCGGCGGTCTGGAGGAGCTCGGCAAGCTCTGGCTGACCTGGACCAAGGGCCGCAAGATCCTCATCGGCCTGGACAACGCCCACGACTCCGCCCAGATCGCCCCGCTGATCCCGGCCGAGCCCGGCTGCGCGGTGCTGGTCACCTCCCGCGCGCCGCTGTACCTCTACGGCACCTACGACAAGAAGCTCGTCGAGTTCTCCGAGGCACAGGGGATCCAGCTGCTGGCCAGACTGGCCGGCGACGACCGCGTCGCGGCCGACCTCGACGCCGCCCGGCAGATCGTACGGCTCTGCGACAACCTGCCGCTGGCGATCAACATCTGCGGCGGCCGGCTCGCCACCCGCGAGCAGTGGACGATGCGCGACATGGCCGACCGGCTGGCCGACACGCGCCGCATCCTCGACAACCTCAAGGTCGCCCCGACGGTGGACAAGAGCGTGCGCGACTCCGTCCAGCTCAGCTACGACGACTGCACCGGGATGCAGCGTCGCCTGCTGCGCCTGCTCAGCTCCCTGACCGCGCCCGACGTGCCCGGCTGGGTGGCCGGCGAGCTGCTCGACATCTCCGGGCTCGACGGCGCCGACCAGCTCGAAGCCCTCATCGACGCCCAGCTCGCCGAGTGCTCCGGCACCGACCAGACCGGCGCGATGCGCTACCGGTTGCACGACCTGGTCCGCGTGTTCGCCGCCGAACTGGCCGAGCAGGACGGCGACCGCCGCCGCGCCGCCATCGAACGCGTCCTGTCCGGTTACCGCCGCCGCGCCGAGGAGGCCGCCCAGAACCGCTGGCCGCAGGACTGGAGCCGCGGCGGGCGGCGCTCCACGCTCGACGGTGAGGTCCGCGCCGCCGACTGGCTCAACGCCGAACGGCTCGCCCTCCTGTCCATGATCAACCTGGCCCACCACCTGCGGCTCTGGGAGCTGACCTGGGGTCTGGCCAGGGCGTTCTGCTCGCTGTGCCACTCGCTGCGGGCGTACTGGGCCGACTGGGCGGCCGTGGCCGAGCTCGGCCGCGAGGCCGCCGAGCAGGCGGGCGACCGGCGTTCGATGGCCATCGCGCTGCTCGACGCCGCCGCTGTCCACGGCGGTCTCGGCCTGCGCCGCAGGGCGCAGGAGGAGGCGGAGCGCGCGCTGGTGCTCTTCACCGACCTCGGCGAGTCGTGGTGGGCGGCCAGGGCCCGGCGCACGATCGGGATGACGCTGTTCAGCGACGGCCACCTCGACCGGGCACAGGACTTCCTCATCGACGCCATCGCCGGCTTCCGGGCCGAGGAGGACCTGTGGTGGATGGCCCGCACCCAGCGCAACCTCGCCGAGCTGCGCCTGGCGGAACGCAAGCCCGAGGAGGCCAGAGAACTGCTGGAGTACGCCCTGGAGGTCTTCGAACGCGACGGCAACCGCTACTCCGAGGCCCAGACCCTGCGCGTCTACGGCGAGGTGCTGGCGGCGCAGGCCCGCGGCGAGCACCGCGCGGGCGAGCACCGGCAGGCCGCCGTCCTGTTCACCCGGGCCGGGTTCAGCCTCGACCGGGCCGCTGAGATGTTCCGGCAGCGCGGGGAGCTGTGGGAGGAGGCCCGCTGCCTGCGCGCGGCCGGCGAGGTCGGCGACCCGGACAACGGGCTGCGCGAGCTCGACTACGTACGGCGGGCCGAGGACATCCTGGCCGCGCTCGGCGACTCGTGGGGCGTGGCGAGGACCGCGGTGTCGGCCGGGCGAGCGCTGGCCAGGCTCGGCCGGACCGCCGAGTCGGAGCTGGAGCTGCGGCGCGCGGGGGCGGCGTTCGAGGAGCTGGAGGACCGGTGGTGGATGGCGCTGAGCCTGCGCTACCTGGGCGAGGCGCACCTCGACGCGGGCGGGCGCGCGGCCGCCGTGGAGCCGCTGGAGCAGGCCAGGGCGATCTACCGCAGCCTCGGCAACGAGGCCGGCATGCGCCGGACCCTGGAGCTCCTGCGGCGCGCGCGTGCCGACACCGGCTGAGCCCTCAGGTGGTGCCGTACTCGGTGCTCTTGCCGGGGCCTTCCACCGCGCCGCCCGGCGGGTCGGAGAACGGCGTGCGCAGCAGCTCACCGGCGGCCTGCCGGGCCTGCACGATGCTCTCCTCGAACATCCTGCGCACGTGGGCCGCCTGGTCCGACAGCTCCTTGATGTGCTGCTTGGCCAGGTCGTCGCGCACGGTGTCGGCGATCAGCCGCTGATACTCCGGCGTCTTGGCGGCCAGCGCCTCCAGCCGTTTGTGCGTGTGGTAGACCTTGTCGGCCTTGAGCACCTGCTTGGCGTACTTCTCCAGGTGGCGGACGCGGTGGGTGAGCGACGTCCAGGCGGCGTCGAGGGCGCTCGTGTACGGCTTGAACGCGTCCTCCATGCCGGGCGGCAGCTCCCGGGGGACGAGCCTGCCGTGCTCGGTGTGCATGGCCGACAACCGCCGCAGCCGCTGGGCGACCTCCCACAGCTCCTCCGGCAGCGACACCTGGTTGTCGATGCTGTCGATCAGCCCGGCCTTGTGCACCTTGGAGTTGAGTATCGCGTCGACCGCGTTCTGCGCCCGGCGCAGCAGCATCTGACAGGGATGGTCGAGGTCCTCCGGCAGGATGTAGCGGTCGGCGTGGGCCCGCGCCAGATGGAGCCTGCGCCTGGTGGAACGGTAGGAGTTGTCCATCGCGATCCACCGGAAGAGCACGATCACCCCCGTCCCGACACCCGCGACGAACAACGGCTCCGTGCTCGTGAGCACGGCGAGGAGCACCAGGAAAGCGGGCAGGACGAACAGCAGGGCGGGATTGTGCGTGGTGTCCATGCGCGCGCCCGACCGCGTCAGGCGCAGGAGGTCGGGGCTCGACCGCAGCTCGGCCGCGATCTCCGGGGACAGCGTCGGATCGATCACCAGCCGTGGAGGCAGAGCTCGTGGATCCATATGTCGTGCGCGGAGGGGGCCGCCTGCTTCAACGGGCGGGGGAATCCGCGCTCCCTCCCTTCGGATGTGCCGGCGCCTCGCAGTGTCGTGATCGTCGCATTACGGAACTCGTCGCTGGTAGGTGATCCTCTCGTGCGCCGGTGTGCCCGCCCGGCCGCTCCCGCCCACCGGTCAGGTGGCCGGTCCGGACGTGGGTGTGGCCTCGCCGGCCGCGATCGGTGACGGGCAGCAGGCCCTTCGCCGAGCGGCGCGAGCGGCTCATCGGGAGGCCGCTTCCTTCTGGGCGCGGAGGGGTCACATGTTCATGCTGCGTTATGAACGTCGAATCCGCTCAGCTTTGGCGGACATATAGGGTCACAACAATGAGCGAGATGACGAGGTGGATTGATCTGGAAGGCGCGGTCAACGCGCGTGACCTGGGCGGACTGCCGACGCGTGACGGTGGCCGCACCCGCTTCGGGCGCGTCTTCCGCGCCGACAACCTGCAGGGCCTCACCTCCGCCGACGTGCGGCTGCTCGTCGCGGAGCTGAAGCTGCGGCACGTCGTCGACCTGCGTTCCATCGCGGAGGTGCAGTTGGAGGGCCCCGGCCCGCTCACGCTGGTGCCGGAGGTGCGCCACCACCATCTGACGCTGTTCGCCGAAGGCGGCCGGCACACCGACGTCGAGGCCGACGTCCCCGACGGGATCGACGGTGAGCGGGTGCTGCCGTGGGCGGGCCGCACGCTGGACGAGGAGCTGCGGGTGACCGGCTTCTACTTCGGCTACCTGCGCGACCGGCCCGACGCCGTGGTGGCGGCCCTGCGCGCGATGGCGCTCGACGCCGGCGCCTCGCTCGTGCACTGCGCGGCGGGCAAGGACCGCACCGGTGTGCTGTCGGCGCTGGCGCTGGAGGTCGCCGGGGCGACCCGGGAGGCCATCGTCGAGGACTACGTGGCCACGGGGGAGCGCCTGGAGCTGATACTCAAGCGCCTGCGCGGCAGCAGCACGTACCGGGATGATCTCGACTCGCGCCCCGCGGACGACCACATGCCGCGCGCCCGCTACATCGAGCAGTTCCTCGGCGTGCTCGACGACCGTTACGGCGGCCCGGCGGGCTGGCTCGCCCGGCACGGCTGGACGGACGGCGACACCGAGGCGATGCGCGCCCGCCTGCGCGACTGACGACCCGCTCAGCTCAGGTGGACGACGATCCGCTCGGTCGCCGACAGCCGGGCCGCCTCCAGCACGGCCAGCACCTCGACGGCGCTCTCCGGGTCGACGGGCGGCGCCGCGCCCTCGCGCAGCGCCGCCGCCACGCCCCGGTAGAAGTCGAGATACGCCCCCGGCTCGGTGCGCACGATCTGCTGGTCGCCGGGCGTGCCGAGCGCGCCCCACCGGTCTTCCTCGTCGTCGCCGAACCCGGGCGCGTCCGGCGGCATCCCGGCGCGCAGGCGCTCTTCCTGCACGTCCATGCCGTACTTGACGAAGGCCGCGGACGAGCCGAGCACGCGGAAGCGGGGGCCCAGCCGGGCCGCCATCGAGCTGGCCCACAGGTGGGAGCGGGCCCCGCCCTCGTGGGTGAGCGCGATGAACGTGTCGTCGTCGCCCGAGACTCCCGCCCGGCGGACGTCGCTCTCGCAGTAGACCTCGCGCACCGGCCCCAGCAGCTGCACGGCCTGGTCGACCAGGTGGCTGCCGAGATCGTAGAGCAGGCCGGGGACCTCTTCCGGGGTGCCGCTCTCCCGCCAGCCGCCCTTGGGCACCGGCCGCCACCGCTCGAAGCGCGACTCCAGGCGCAGCACGTCGCCGAGCCGCCCCTCGCCCATCAGCCGCCGCACGGTGCGGAAGTCGCCGTCCCACCGGCGGTTGTGGAAGACGGTCAGCATGAGCCCGCGCTCGCGTGCCAGGCGTACCAGCGCGCGGCCCTCCTCGGCGGTGCGGGCCAACGGCTTGTCGACGACGACCGGCAGGCCGTGGGTGAGGGCGGAGACGGCCGTGGTCACGTGGGTGCGGTTGGGGGAGGCCACCACGACGAGGTCGCAGCGCTCCCACAGGTCCTCCACGTCCGACACCCCCGCGGCGCCGTACCTGCCGCCGACCTCTGCCTGTCGGCCGGGGTCGCGGGTCACCACCGCCGACAGCGTCAGGCCCGGGGTGGCGTCGATCAGCGGGGCGTGGAAGTACGCCCCCGCGGTGCCGTAGCCGACGAGGCCGACGCGGATGTCGTCCATGGAGGCCGTCAGTCCTCGTCGCGTTCGGCGAGGAAGCGCTCGAACTGGGCGGCGAGCTCGTCACCCGTGGGCATGGGTGTCGTCTCGGCCATCAGGTTCTCCCGCTCGGAACCGGCCGCGAAGGCGTCGTACTGCTGCTCCAGGCCAGTGATGGCGGTGGACAGCTCGGCCGAGGCGCGGATCTGCTCCTCGATCTCCGTCGTGGTACGCCGGGCGGCCTCGCGCAGCGCGTCCATCGGGAACACCAGCCCGGTCGCCCGCGTCACCGCCTCCAGGCCGGTCACGGCGGCGCTCGGGTACTCGGCCTGGGCCAGGTAGTGGGGCACGTGCACCGCGTACCCGATCGCGTCCTGACCCTTCGCGCCGAGCCGCAGCTCCAGCAGCGCCGCCACGCTGCCGGGCACCTGGACCCGCCCGAACACGCTCGCCTGGGCGTTGATCAGCTCGGGGCGGGTGGCGTGCATCGTCAGGCCCAGCGGCCTGGTGTGCGGGACGGCCATCGGCACGCCGTGGACCATCACCAGCTTGCTCACCTTCAGCCGCTCCACCAGCTCGCCCACGGCCCGGATGAACAGCTCCCACTCGCGGTCGGGCTCGGGGCCGCTCATCAGCAGGAACGGCGTGCCCGTCGCGTCCTTGGCGGCGTACACGACCAGCTCGGGGCTCTCGCACTCCACCCACCGGTCGGTGTCGAACGTCATGATCGGCCGTCGCGACCGATAGTCGAGCAGCCGGTCCACGTCGAACGTCGCCACGACCCGGTGCTCCAGCTCGGCCAGCAGGTGGCCCACCGCGAGGCGTCCGGCACCGCCCGCGTCAACGAAACCGTCGAAGTGGTACAGCAACACCGGATCGGGCAGCTCGGGCGCGTCGTCTGCGAGCTTGTAGAGATCCTTCGGGTCGAACACGGTTGGACAGCCTTTCCCTAGGTACTCATCACCAGAACCCACGACGCGCCGGAACGATTCCGTGCAGGGCACTTTATCGGGGGCAGAATGGGCAGCATGGACGGGGATCCGGAGCTGGAAGAGTTCGCCACCAAGCTGTTCGACATGGCCAGGGCGGGGGAGACCGAGACGCTGCGCGCCTACGTGGAGGCCGGGGTGCCGGCCAACCTGACCAACCAGAAGGGCGACACGCTGCTGATGCTGGCCGCCTACCACGGCCACGCGGAAACGGTCCGCATGCTCGCCGCCCACGGCGCCGACCCCGACCGGGCGAACGACCGCGGCCAGACCCCGCTGGCGGGCGCGGTCTTCAAGAAGGAGCCTGAGGTCGTCAGGGCGCTGCTCGACGCGGGCGCCGATCCGAACGAGGGCCGGCCATCCGCCCTGGAAACTGCCCAAATGTTCGCAAATGACCAATTCGTCCAATGGTTCACGCAACGTGATTCATAGTATGAAATGGGCTTAAACCACATAAAAGTTATCCACTGTGGCCTTTCGAGCGGTCCATCGTCATGCTGTAAGGCGTGGCTACTTCTGCGCATTCCTTCGCTAGGCGACCTCTCCACATCCCCGCTCTGCCCTGCCCCTTCCCGAACGAGATCAACGTCCATCATGCGGAAGTCACCGCCGAGAGCCAGGCGTGGGTTGCCGCCTCTGGCATGCTCCCGAACGCCGATGGCGTCGAGTACTTCAGGCGATCAGAACTTGGCTCCCTTCCAGCGCGCACCAACCCCACCGTGCCGCAGGTAAGCCTCCGGGTGATCACTGACTGGTATTTCTGGCTCTGGGCCTTCGACGACGGGTTCTGCGAAAGGGAAGGCATCGGAGACAGCCCCGCCACGGTCGCCCGGGCTTTGCCGTCGCTCCTCAGAAGTCTCGACGGGGAGGCCGATTCCAGTAATCCGTTCAGCCTCGCTCTCAAAGAACTCCTCGACCGCATCTCCGCGTTAGGCACCCCCGAGCAGGTCGACCGCTGGCGCGTCGCGGTGAAGGAATACCTGTTCGCCCAAATCTGGGAGGCGGCGAACCGCGAGGCCGACGCCATCCCCACTCCGGAGGATTACCTCCTGATGCGCCGTACCACCGGCGCCACGTACACCTGTTTCGCGCTCATCGACCTCGGTGGCGGCTACCGCATCGAGACCGAGGACTGGTACCACCCCGACGTGCGACTGCTCTCGGACCTGGCTTGCGACCTCGTCGGCTGGGACAACGACCTGCTTTCGTATGCCAAGGAGCGCCACAGCGACAAGGCCAGGCACAACATCGTGACGGTGCTGGCCACCCACAAGTCCCTCTCGCTGCAGGACGCGCTGCTTGAGGTGGCGCAGCTGCATAACGACGCCATCGCCACGTTCGTCGAGCGCCGCGAGGCCGTGGAGAAATGGGCCCCGGCCCCGGTGCTGGCCTACGTACGCGGCCTAGAACACTGGATCCGCGGTCACATCGAGTTCTCGTTCGGCAGCGCACGTTTCGTCCAGGCCTGGCCGGAGGACACCCGCTGGCCGCAGGCCGTCTAAGGCCGCGCCGTCAAATCTCGTCGAGGGCGTCCAGCTCGCCGAGCGCGAGCGCGGACGCCTCTTCGAGGTCTAGGCGTGCACCCTCCTCGAAGGCGTTCTTGTAGGGCAGCTCGCCCATCTGCAGCACACAGTTTCGGACGCACGCGTTGTGGTCGTCGGACAGGAACGGCGCGCCCAGTTGCGGCAGGCCCGCCGTCTTCCAGTTCTGGTGCAGCGCCCCCAGCAGAGTGGCGGCAAGCGGCAACCGGTCGAGGGCCACGAATATGCGGGCCGCGGACTCCAGCGACAGCAGGGTGCCGAGGGTGTCGTGGAAGTGCAGCTTGATCCGCAGCCCCTCCCTGACGTTCTGCAGCGCCTGCTCCGGCCGGTTCGTCGCGAGCCGGACACCCGCCAGTGCCCACTGCGCGTGCGAACTCAGCCAGAGCTCGCCGCGCTCCCTGCACACCTGCAGGCAGTCATGCAACAGGGACTCGGCCTCGTAGAACTCCCCCTGCGCGGTCAACACGATGGACAGCTCGACGATGGCGGGCAGCAGCCCGGGGTTGAGCTCCTTGTTGTCGGTGTTGAACTCGATCGCCACGCCGAGCAGCGCGCTGGCCTTCTGCATGTCGTTCTGGAGCATCGCCGCCGTGCCCTGCATCTTGGAGGCCAGGATCACGGACCGGGAGTCACCCACCTTGACGGCCTCGGCGCTGCACGTCTCGGCCGCCTCCCGCCCTCCGACGCTGTCACCCTGGGAGTTGCGTACATAGGCCAACACCCACAGGGCCTTGCACCGCTCCCTGCTCGGCCTGGGGTTGGCCTCCAGCGCCCGCTCCAGGTAGAGGCGGCCCTCGCGGGCGAATCCGCAGCAGACCCACATGAACCACAGCGACGACAGCAGCGTCAGCGCCAGCGGTTCCTTGCCTGGCTTGTTCAGCGAGTACTCGAGCGCGGTCCGGACGTTGTTGTGCTCCTGACGCATGCGGATGAACCAGTAGATCTGCCGCGGCCCCGACCAGGCGTCCTCGCCGCGCTGGGCCAGGCTGAGGTAGTACTCCAGGTGCCGCTGGCGGACCTGCTCGGCCTGGCCGAGCTTGTCGAGCCACTCCTCGCCGTATTCTGCGAGGGTGTCGATCAACTTGTAGCGCACGCCCGCGTGGTTGCTCCTGATCAGCAGGATCGACTTTTCGACCAGGCCACCGATGAGGTCGGTGATGCGCTCGGCGGACAGGCGCCCGTCAGAGCAGACGAAGCGCGCCGCGTCGAGCTCGAAATCGCCCGCGAACACAGACAGCCTCGCCCACAACAGCCGCTCCTCCGGCTCGCACAGCTCGTGACTCCAGCCGATGGCTGCGCGCAGCGTCTGGTGGCGGGGCAGCGCCGTGCGGCTCGCGCCGGCCAGCAGGCTGAACCGGTCGGTCAACAGCCCGAGGATCTGCTCGACCGACAGCGCCCGCAGCCGCACCGCGGCCAGCTCGATGGCGAGCGGGATGCCGTCGAGCCGGCGGCACAGCTCGGCGACGGCGCCGATGTTGTCCTCGTCAAGCACGAAGTCGGGCAGGCTCGCCCCCGCCCGGTCGGCGAAGAGCTGGACGGACTCGTTGGTGAACAGGCTTTCCGCCGGGTCGTCGCCGGGCACCTGGAGGGGCGGCACCGGCACGACCTGCTCGTAGGGGAGGTTGAGCGATTGACGGCTGATCGCCAGCACCGTCAGGCTGGGCGCGGCCTCGAGCAGCTCGTGGATCAGCTCGGCGCAGCCCTCCAGGAGATGCTCGCACGTGTCGATGATGAGCAGCATGTCGCGCTCACCGACCCACTCCGACAACGACTCCGACGCCGCGCGGGAGGACTGGTCGGCGATGCCGAGCGCGGAGGCGATGGTGTGCTTGACCATGCCCGCGTCCTGCAGGCGGGCGAGATCGGCGAACCAGACGCCGTCGGGGTAGCCCGCGCGCACCTGGTGGGCCAGGCGCAGCACCGTGCGCGACTTGCCCACGCCGCCGATGCCGGTCACGGTCACCAGGCGGGACTCGTTGAGGTGCCGTTTGAGGTTGGCGAGGAGGCGAGTGCGGCCGACGAAGCTCGTCAGCTCCGCCGGGAGATTGCCTTCTCGCCGCCAGCCGGTCGGGGTGGCCATGCGCAGCCTCACGGGGGGTAGGCGACACCTGCCCTCGTATCGTACCCCGGTGATCGACGCCTGTCCCCGGAGCGAGAGACACGCTCGGTACCGGTTTGTACGCCCCGGTAGCATGTCCTCCGTGGAAGATTTCCTACCCGAACAGACGTCCGACGACCGCGACCTGGGCTGGGGAGACTGGCCCGAGGGCGACCAGGACGCCTTCTACCTGGAAAACAGGCCGCCTCACTGGGGCTGATCCTGTGCACACCCTGCGCGCAGCCGCCCCCGCCGACTACGACGCCATCGCCGCCGTGGTCGACGACTGGTGGGGGCGGCCGGTGCTGGCGTCGCTGCCCAGGCTCTTCCTCGACCATTTCCACCGCACCAGCCTGATCGCGCAGGGCCCTGGCGGGGGGATGGCGGGGTTCCTCGTCGGGTTCCCGTCGCCGTCGCTGCCCGGCGAGGCGTACATCCACTTCGTCGGCGTCGCCCCCGAGGCCAGGGGGAGTGGCCTCGGCCGCACCATGTACGAGCGTTTCTTCGATCTCGCCCGCGGGGAGGGCCGTCACGTCGTGCGTGCCATCACCGCCCCGGTCAACACCGCGTCGATCGCCTTTCACCGCCGTATGGGCTTCACGGCCGACGGCCCGGTCCCGGAATACCACGGCCCCGGAACGGCCATGATGACCTTCACTCGCAAACTCTGACCCGCTGAGCAATCTTACTTTCTGCTCTTTTGTGAAACATGTCGTAAAACAGCCGTATACATCTTTGTAAACCAGGGAATGGCTCACAGCGTTCGCGGGTGCCGGGTGAAGGGGGCGCGGCGATGGCGGGACGTCTGGGTCGAATGGGGCTGGCCGGCGAGTTGATCGCCGAATTCGCAGGGACGATGGTGCTCATCCTGTTCGGTGTGGGCGTGGTCGCGCAGGTCGCCGCGGCACAGATCGGCGACCACGACAGCATCGCCTGGGCGTGGGGCATCGGCGTCGCGCTCGGCGTCTACGTCGCCGGCCGCACCACCGGCGCGCACATCAACCCCGCGGTCACGCTGGCCTTCGCCTGCTTCCGCGGCTTCCCCTGGAAGAAGGTCATCCCGTACGCGCTCGCCCAGACGGCCGGAGCCTTCGTCGCGGCGCTCATCGTGCGGTGGAACTACCACGAGGTCCTGAGCATGGTGGACCCCGGGCACACGATCAAGACGCAGGGCGTCTTCTCGACCCTGCCCGGCAACGGCACCCTCCCGGTGGACATGTGGGGCGGCCTGCGCGACCAGATCATCGGCACGGCCATCCTGCTCTTCGTCGTCTTCGCCCTGTCGGACGTCGCCAACATGGCGCCCGCCGCGAACATGGCGCCGTTCCTCATCGGCCTGCTGGTGGTCGGCATCGGCATGGCCTTCGGCACCAACGCCGGCTACGCCATCAACCCGGCGCGTGACTTCGGGCCGCGCCTGGCCAGCTTCCTCACCGGGTACGGCGGAGCCTGGCGCGACCAGTACGGCGACCTGTACTGGTGGGTGCCCATCGTCGGCCCCGTGATCGGCGGGGTCATCGGCGCCGGTCTCTACCAGGTGCTGATCCACCGCTTCCTGCCTCGCGACGACGTGGACCGCGACGTGGTCAAGCCCTCGGACTGACCCTCGGACGAACCCGTAAGGAGAACGACATGCCCGAGTTCGTGGGCGCCATCGACCAGGGCACCACCAGCACCCGCTTCATGATCTTCAATCATGACGGTGGCGAGGTGGCCAAGTTCCAGCTGGAGCACGAGCAGATCCTGCCCAGGGCGGGCTGGGTGGAGCACAACCCCATCGAGATCTGGACCAGGACCTCCGCCGTGATCCAGAGCACGCTGCAGCGCAGCGGCCTGCAGGCGAGCGACCTGGCCGCGATGGGCATCACCAACCAGCGCGAGACCACGGTGGTGTGGAACCCGCGCACCGGCCGGCCGTACTACAACGCGATCGTCTGGCAGGACACCAGGACCGACCGCATCGCCGCCGCGCTGGATCGCGACGGCCGCGGCCAGGTCATCCGCGACAAGACGGGCCTGCGGCCGGAGGCGTACTTCTCCGGCGGCAAGATCCAGTGGATCCTCGAGAACGTCGACGGCGTCCGCGAGGCCGTGGACCGCGGCGAGGCCGTCTTCGGCAACACCGACACCTGGGTCCTGTGGAACCTCACCGGCGGCGTCAACGGCGGCGTGCACGTCACCGACGTCACCAACGCCAGCCGCACGATGCTGATGGACCTCGACACGCTCGACTGGGACGACGAGCTGCTGTCGTTCTTCGGCATCCCGCGCCGGATGCTGCCCGAGATCCGCCCCTCGTCCGACCCCGCCGGCTACGGCGTCACCTCCGGGGCCGGGCTGAGCAGTGGCGAGGTGCCGATCACCGCCATCCTCGGCGACCAGCAGGCCGCCACCGTCGGCCAGGTCTGCTTCTCGCCCGGCGAGGCCAAGAACACCTACGGCACCGGCAACTTCCTGCTGCTCAACACCGGCACCACCCCCGTGCGCTCCAAGAGCGGCCTGCTCACCACCGTGGCCTACAAGTTCGGCGACCAGCCGGCGGTGTTCGCGCTGGAGGGCTCGATCGCGGTGACCGGCTCGGCGGTGCAGTGGCTGCGCGACCAGCTGCACATCATCACCTCCGCCGCGCAGAGCGAGACGCTGGCCCGGCAGGTCCAGGACAACGGCGGCATCTACTTCGTGCCGGCCTTCTCCGGCCTGTTCGCCCCCTACTGGCGGGCCGACGCGCGCGGCGCCATCGTCGGCCTGTCGCGTTACAACACCGACGCCCACCTCGCGCGCGCCACCCTGGAGTCCATCTGCTACCAGAGCCGCGACGTCGTCGAGGCCATGCAGCAGGACTCGGGAGTGGTGCTCGACGTGCTGAAGGTGGACGGCGGGGTCACCGCCAACGACCTGTGCATGCAGCTCCAGTCCGACATCCTCGGCGTGCCGGTCAGCCGGCCGGTCGTCTCGGAGACGACCGCGCTCGGGGCCGCGTACGCCGCCGGCCTCGCCGTCGGCTTCTGGCGTGACACCGACGAACTGCGCGCCCACTGGGCCCAGGACCGCCGCTGGGAACCGACCTGGACGGCGGAGCAGCGCGAGACGGGGTACGCCGGCTGGAAGAAGGCCATCACCAAGGCCTTCGACTGGAGCGAGACCGACTGACCCCTCAACCGGCCGCTTCGCCGGCGGGGTGGTGTCAGCTGACGACGTCCTTGTGGCGGAAGCGGCGGAAGGCGACCGCGAGGAGGATCGCGGCGTACGTGATCGACACCGACGCGCCCTTCGCCATCCCGCTCCAGTCGAGCTCGGGCTGCAGGGCGTCGAGCCAGGCGTTGTTCCAGAACGTGGGCAGGAACTCGCGCAGCACCCCCAGCGCCTCCACGGCCTGCAGGATCGTGCACACGATCCACAACCCGACGGCGCCGCCCACAGCGCCCAGCGGGGAGTCGGTCATGGTCGAGATGAGGAACGCCAGCGCCGCGACCACGAGCTGGCTGACCATCGCGTACGCGATCACGATGCCGAAGCGGGGCAGCACGTCGAGCGCCGGGATGACCTCGCCCGTGCCGGGCAGCTGGATGTCGTCCCAGCCGAACGCCAGGGTGCCCGCGAGCAGCGCCATCACCGGCAGGCAGATCACGGCGGCGGCCGAGAAGCCGAGCGCCACGATCAGCTTCTGCCGCAGCAGCCGGTCACGGGGGACCGGCGCGGCCAGCAGATAACGCAGCGACGACCAGTTGGCCTCGCTCGCCACGGTGTCGCCGCAGAACAGCGCGACCGCCACCACGAGCAGGAAACTGGCCGACACCGACAGCGCGAAGGCGGCGAAGTTCAGGCCGCTCTGGGTGGCCAGGTCGGAGATGCGCAGCGACTGCTCCTCGTTCGCGCCCTGCGGCCCGATCTGGAACGCGATCACCAGCACCCACGGCAGCGCCAGCAGCAGCCCGAACATCGCCAGCGTCCGCCGCCGCTTGAACTGCCTGACGATCTCCACGCGCAACGGCAGCGTACGGTTGGGCGCGTAGCCGGTCGCGGTGGTCATGCCTTGTCTCCGATGAGGTCGAGGAACACGTCTTCCAGGCGCGGCCCGTGCCCGTTGGCCGCGGCGGCCGAGCTGAGCAGCTGCGAGACGGGGCCGGTCGACACCAGCCGCCCGCGCTGCATGACCACGACGTGGCTGCAGGTCTGCTCCACCTCGGCCAGCATGTGGCTGGACACGATCACCGTGCGGCCGTCGCGCGCGTAGCGCTTGAGCACCTCCCGCATCTCGCGGATCTGGGGCGGGTCGAGACCGTTGGTAGGTTCGTCGAGCACGAGCAGGTCGGGCAGGCCGAGCATGGCCTGGGCGATGGCCAGGCGCTGGCGCATGCCCTGGGAGTAGGTGCGTACGGCCCGCTCCAGCGCCTTGCCGAGCCCGGCGATCTCCAGAGCCTCGTCGAAGTGCGCGTCGGCGACCGGGCGGCCGGTGGCGGCCCAGTAGAGCTGGATGTTGTCGTGCCCGGACAGATGGGGCAGGAACCCGGGCCCCTCGACGAACGAGCCGAGCCGCGACAGCACGGGGGCGCCGGGCGTGACGCGTTCGCCGAAGATGCGGACCTCGCCGTCGTCGGGCTGGATGAGGCCCATCATCATGCGCATGGTGGTCGTCTTGCCGGCGCCGTTCGGGCCGAGCAGGCCGAGGACCTGGCCCTTCTCGACGCGGAACGACAGCCCGTCGACCGCCAGCTCGCCGTTGCGGTACGCCTTCGTCAGCCCCCTGATCTCCAGCGGCACCTCCGCCGCGGCGACCGCGGCCGTGCCGGTCGCGCTGCTGCCGGAGGGGGTGTCGCTTGCCGGGACGCTGGTGACGGGCGCGGCACCGGTCCGGCTGCCCGTCGTGGCCCCGTCATGAGCCTGGCCGCCGGCCATGGCATCGGAGGAGCCGTTGACGGTGGTCGCGGCATCGGGGGAGGAGCCGTTGACACCGGTGGCGACGTCCGATGGATCGTCCGTCGTGGTCCCGGCCGTCGTGGTGCCGGTCGCGGTGGTCCCGGTCGCCGTGCCGGCGTCGGGTGCCTGGCCGTTCGGGGTGGTGACAGCGGGGGTGACCGGCTTGCCGTTCGGGCTGGAAGCAGGCGTGGTGTTCGGTATGCCGGTTTCCGGCGTGCCGCCGATCGAAGCGGGCTCGGCCGTGGAGGCGCGTACGGGCCGGCGGCGGAGGCCGGCCGGGGTGCGGCCGGTGGCCAGCAGGACGGCCGCGACCACGATCGAGGCCAGCGGCATGGCCCAGACCCACCACGCCACCCCGGTGGGAGCGGCGGCCAGCGTGCGCACCGTCGGGACGGTGAGCGCGGGGGAGGCCAGCGAGATCTGGTACGCCGCCGGCGCGGCGGGCGTCGCGAACCCCATGTCCGTCGTCGTCACCACCAGGCGCAGCCGGTGGCCCACGGCGAAGCGGTGGTCCACGGCGGGCAGGGTGATCGTGGCCTCCGTGCTGCCCGCGCCCTGCGGGATCGTCACCCGGACGGGCGCCACCAGCCCGGCGGGCAGGGTGGGCAGCTGGTTGTTCTCGGCCACGTCGTACAGCTTGGCGAACAGTGTCGCCTCGCCCTCGCCCGTCACCCTTACCGTGATGGTCGGGCTGCCGGTGAGCTGCAGGGGAGCGGTGAGCGGCCGGGACTCGAACGCGGCGCTCTGGCCCGGCATGTCGATCGAGACGCCGCCGTTGCCCTGGCCGCCCAGCAGGCCGCCGATGCCCGGCACCGTCGAGATCGAGGCAGGGGCGCCGCCGGGCGGGTTGACGATGTTCTGCTCGGGGCCGGCCAGCTCGACCGTGGCGGTGTCGGTGCCGCCGAGACCGGGGTAGGCGTCGGCCTCCGGGTGCAGGCGGATGCGCTGACGGGTGCCGGGGTCGCGCCCGCCGTCACGGGTCACCGTGAACGCGCTCACCGGCGGCGTCCGCGAGCCCTCGCCCTTGAGATAGCGGGAGAACCAGGCCGAGGACTGCTCGAACAGCCAGTCGGCCTCGCCGTTGCCGCCGTCGTGCCCGCCGTCGAACCACGCCAGGCTGACCGGCGTGCCCGCGGCGGCGATGGCCTTGGCGTTGGCGTCGGCGTGGCTCAGCGGGAACAACGAGTCACGCTGCCCCTGGATGAGCAGGGTCGGCGCCTTGATGCGGTCGGCCACGGTGATGGGGCTCGACTTGCGCAGCAGCGCGACGGCCTCCGGGGAGGCCCTGCCGTCTTCGGCGACCTCCTGGTAGATGTCGCAGATCTCCGGCAGGAACCTGCCGCAGCGCGCCTGCTGAGGAGTCAGCGGCCCGGCCGTCTCCCGCGGGCCCAGCAGCGACGACGCGTCGAGCGAGACGCCCTGCCCGAAGAAGATGCCGGCCCACATGCGCTTGAAGACGCCACTCGCCGCCCCCGACCCGGACGCGTCAGGGGAGCCGGTGTCGCTGGCGCCCTGATCGGTGCCGGTGCCGCCCGTGGCGGGGTCGGCGCTCGCGGAGGAGTCGGTGCCGCCCGTGGTGGGGTCGGCGCTCGCGGAGGAGTCGGTGCCGCCCGTGGTGGGGTCGGCGCTCGCGGAGGACTCGGTGCCGCCCGTGGTGGGGTCGGCGCTCGCGGAGGAGTCGGTGCCGCCTGAGGCCGTGCCGGACTCGCCATCGCTCCGCGCGGCGTCGCCGTCCGTTCCGGTGGTGGTGTCGGCTTCGCCTGTGGTGGGGCCTGGGGCGGTCTGGGTGGTGGTGGCCGCGTTGGGGAACAGGGCGTCGGCCAGGTCGGACCAGGTGATCTGCGGCACGATCGCGTCGACCCGCTGGTCGAAGGCGGCCGTCATGAGCGCGATCGCGCCGCCGTACGAGCCACCCGCGATGCCCACGCGCGGGTCGCCCGAGGCGTCGAGCTGGACCTCGGGCCGCTCGGCCAGCCAGTCGATCAGCTGCTTGACGTCCTTGACCTCGTAGTCGGGCGAGTTGAGCGCGATCTGACCGGTGGAGCGGCCGAAGCCGCGCGCCGACCAGGTCAGCACCGCGTAGCCGTCCTGGGCGAGGCGGATCGCCTGGTCCCGCATGCTCTGCTTGCTGCCGCCGAACCCGTGGGCGAGCAGCACGGCAGGCGCCTTCCCGCCCTCAGGCGGTGGGAAGAACGTCGTGTCGAGCACCACGCGCTGGTCGTCGGCGGGTCCGTCGACGACGGTTATCTTCTGGTCCTGGCCCCGCACCCCGGGAGCCGACGGCCACACGAGCCACGTCGTCACCCCGATGAGGGCGAGCGCCACCACCAGGGCGGCCACACGCTTCATGCGGTGAGCCTACTTTCCGCACCTGAGAGATCCCTGAGACGGGGCTCACGCCGGGACCTGCCGCGCGGTGCTGTACGAGCTGAACCGGGTGATCAAGGTGTGCGCCGGTCGCCGGAGAACGCCCGGGCGACCGTGAGGCTGTCCTCGTAGATGTGGTAGCGGGTGACCAAGCCTTCCTCGACGGTGAGATGCAACGCGAACGGGGACGTGTAGGACACCTCGCCGCCCTTGACCGTCTGCGCGATCGTGCCGAGCACGACCGCGTCGTCGCCGTCCACCAGGACGTGGCTCACCGAGGTGCCGTTCAGCTCGGCGACGTGGTGCGCCGCCAGGCTCCGGAAGTGCTCGGCCACGTCGCCGCGGCCGGCCCGCGGGCGGATCCACGGCACGGCCGGGTGCCCGTCGGCGGGCCAGGAGAACCGCCAGTCGCTCCGCTCGGCGAACAGGGCGGCGACGCCCTCGGGGTCGCCCGCGCCGATCCGGCGCAGCAGTTCCTGCACGGTGTCACGTGTCGTCATGGCTTTTCCTTCATGTCGTCCCGGTGGTGCCGTCGCAGTCTGCCCGGCGGCGCGTGGGCGTGGCGATTACCTGCCAGGTCATGCGGCTGACTATGCACGACCTGGAGAAGCGGCACTGCGTCTGCTGGAGTCACGCGGCCATGATGCACGCCGGCCCGGCCGAGGGAACCGCCGAGCGCGCCGCCTGTGGACAACCGGCCGGCGCCCATGGGCTCCTGTGGACAACGAGTGCGCGTACGAGGACGTAGGAGGTGGCATGTCGGCGAAGCCGCGGGCCGACGCCTAGGCTCCCCGGCATGGACGACTACCTCGAGCTCAACCGGGCCAACTGGAACGCGCGCGTCCCCGTCCACGTCGGCTCCGCCTTCTACGACGTCGAAGGGTTCAAGGCCGGGCGCAGCCCGCTGCGGAGGTTCGAGCTGGACGAGGTCGGCGACGTGTCCGGCCGTCGGCTGGCTCACCTGCAGTGCCACATCGGCCTCGACACCCTCTCCTGGGCCAGGCTCGGCGCTGAGGTGACCGGGCTCGACTTCTCGGAGGCGGCTGTCGAGCAGGCGCGGGCGCTGGCCGCGGAGTGCGGCATCCCGGCCCGGTTCGTCACTGCCGACGTGTACGACGCCGTCGAGGCGCTCGGCGAGACGTACGACATCGTCTACACCGGCGTCGGCGCGCTCGTCTGGCTGCCCGACATCGCCCGCTGGGCCGAGACGGTCGCCGCCCTGCTGCGGCCCGGCGGGTTCCTCTACCTGGCCGAGTTCCACCCGTTCTCCGACGTCCTGGACGACGAGAGCGGCACCACGGTCACCCACGACTACTTCGAACGCGGCCCCCACGTCTGGGACGAGCCGCACACCTACACCGACGGCGCGGCGCTCACGCACACGAGGACGATGCAGTTCCGGCACGGTCTGGGTGAGATCGTCACCGCGCTGGCGGCGGCCGGGCTGCGGATGGAGTTCCTGCACGAGCACGACCACACGCTCTTCCGCCGCTACGGCACGCTCGTCGCCGGCGACGGCGGATACCGCCTCCCGTACGGCGCGCCGCGGCTGCCTCTCATGTTCTCGCTGAGAGCGTCAGCCGGTAGTGCACCTCCTCCAGCGGGGGATCTTCCACCTGCTTCGTCCGCCCCGACGGCGTGAACCCGAAGCGCTCGTAGAACCGCCGCGCGCGCGGGTTGTCCGCCAGCACCCACAGCCCGGTCTCCGTGCCGCCCGACGCGGCCATGGCCTGCGTGGTCGCCGTCATCAGCGCCCGCCCCATGCCGGTCGAGAAGTCGTCGGGCAGCACGTAGATGGCGTACACCTCCATGCCGGGGATGTCGGCGTCGCGGCTCGGGCCGTACAGGGTGAAGCCGCGGACCGACCCGTCGCGCACGGCGACCGCGCCCGTCAGCCGCCCGTCCGCGAGCGCCTCCGCACGAGCCTGCACCAACTGCGGCCGCACCTCCAGGCCGTCGAGGTACGTGTCCGGTAGGACCCCGCGGTAGGCGACACGCCAGCTGGCGATGCGGACCTCTTCGATCGCCGGCGAGTCCTCCGGGCCGGCAGATCGGATATCAAACGACATGCCGGCATTGTGGCAAAGGTGATCGCCGGAACAGGGCGTCTCAGCGTTCAAGGCCGGCCACCGTAAGATTCAGTCCTGTGAAGTCTCCAGCATCGTTCAAGAAGGCCGCCGCCTGGGCCCTGCCGTACTGGACCCGGGGGCAGGCGGGCCGTGAGACGCCGCAGGATCTGTTCAGGGTGCTCTACATCGGCTGGCTGGTGGCGTTCGCCCTCAAGGTCCTGGGCTCGGCGTGGGACGTCTCGTGGCACTTCAAGTGGCTGCGCGACGACCTTGCCCCGCCCCACCTGCTCAACTCCGTCGGCACGGTCATCGTCGTCGCGCTGACCGTCATCCACGGCTACACCGGCTACGGTGTCGACAAGGCCGCGCTGCGGCTCATCCAGTGGGGCACGGGGGTCTTCCTCGTCGCGGTGCCGCTCGACCTGATCAACCACCGCATCAACGGCCTCGACATCACCTCGTGGAGCCCGTCCCACATGATGCTCTACGCCGGGACGTTCTTCATGATCGCGGGTGTGATCCGCGGCTGGTTCATGGGGGCGCCGCCCGGGCGGGAGCGGGTGGTCGTGCTGGGGGCGTTCTTCGCGTTCTTCCTGGAGAACGTGCACTTCCCAGAGCAGCACCAGGAGTACGGCATCCTGTCGCTCGGCGCGTGGGACGACAAGGTCGTCTACGCCGAGCAGATCCTGCTGCAGTTCGCGGCCGACCAGATGGGCCGGCCGATCGACCGGGCGATGATGGCCGGCTTCACCCTGCCCGTGCCCGACTATCTCTACCCGGTCTACGCCGTGGTCGTCGGGCTGTCCGTGCTCGTCGTGGCCCGGCTGCTGATCGGCCGGTTCGGCGCCGCGACGCTCGTGGCCGTCGCCTACGTCGGGTTCAGGACGCTGGCCTGGCCGCTGCTCACCTTCACCGGCTTCCCGCCGTCGGCGGTGCCGTTCTTCCTGGTCGTCGCCGGTCTGCTGGTCGACGTGGCGTTCCTGGTGCGCCAGCCCGCCGTGCGGGCGGTGCTCGGCGCCGCCGTGGTCACGGCCGGCGCGTACGGCGCGCTGGCGGCGCAGAGCACCGTCATGGGCCCGGTGTACGGCTGGATCAAGGGCCAGGAGGGCCTGCTCGGCGCGCCCCCGCTGGTCACGGCGTCGGCCGTGTGGGCCGGGCTCGGCCTGCTGGTCTGCTGGCTGGCCGTCGAGTGGATCGCGAGCCGGCGCCGGCCGCGCGAGGCCGCGGCCCCGGTGCCCCGCGCGACCGTCCCCGCCGCCGTCACCCCCTGAGCCGTCAGACGATCGACGAGCGCGTGATCGCCACGGCCACGCCGTAGGCCAGCCCCATCACGCTCACCTCGGCCACCGCCCAGCCCACCAGGGCGGTGGCCCGGCGCTGCCGGATGGCGGGCAGCAGCCGGAAGCGGATGTGGGCGGCCAGCGGCACCAGCAGCGCCACCAGCGCCGTCTTGACCACGACCAGCTGCCCGTAGGGGCTGGTCACGATCGCGTCGGGCAGTGTCACGCCCGGCGTGAGCGCCATCGTGCTGAGTCCCGTGATGAGGCCGGACAGCCCCACGAGCAGCAGGCACACCGTGGCGATCCTCGAGAACTTCGGCAGCGCCACGGCCAGCAGATCGCGGTGCGGGGCCACGAACGCGGCCAGCGCCACCAGCCCGCCGGTCCACGCCGCCGCTCCCATGACGTGGATCTCCATCGAGATCATGATGGGGTCGTGCCAGACCGAGTCGACCGCGTGACCGGTGACCGGGATCGGCAGCAGCCCGAACAACGCCACGATGATCCGCAGCTCGGCCGGCACCTTCTCGCCGAACCGCACCGCCATCAGCCCGATGCCGGCCGCCGCGAGCGCGCACGCCGCGCTGAACAGCAGCCCCTGACCGGTGCCGACGTCATCGACGTAAGCGGCGATCATGCCGAACGTCGGCACGGAGCCGGGGTTGAGCTCGGCGGTCTGGAACACGATGGTGAGCAGCGCGCAGATCGCCCACGCCCACGCGGCCGTCACCGCCAGCGGGCGCACCCGCAGCATGACGGGCTCGGTGCGCTCGGGGTCGTCGAAGCCGAGCAGCTTGGGCAGCAGGCTGAGGCCGACCACGGCGACGGCGGCCACGTCGAGCAGCACCCGCACGATCGGCAGCCCGTACGTCACCACGACGCCGGGCATGGGGATGCCGGGCACGGCGTCCTGGGCGGTGAGGGTGCTCGCGGCCACGGCCGCTAGCACGGCGCACACGCCGAACGCCCCGGCCACCGCACGCCCGCCGATCCGGCGGGAGGACACGGAAGCAGCGGTGACGGTCACGCGCCCGTCCTCTCGCCCTCAACCGCGGGGGAGCCCTCAACCACGGGGGAGGAGGAACGGCGCAGGGCCACGGCGGTGCCGGCCGCGAGCAGGAGCAGCGCTCCCACGATCCACACCACGGCCATCCCCGCGCCGCCGTTGGCCGCCGCCTCGGCGGCCGCACCAGAACTCACGGCTCCTGAACTCACAGCCCCAGAATTCGCAGCCCCAGAATTCGCAGCCCCAGAGCTCCCGGCCGCCGCGCTGGTGGTGTCCGTGCTCACACCGGAGGCGTCCGGCGCCAGGCTGAAGGTGATCTTGCCGGTGACCGGGTGGCCGTCGGCGGACAGGATGCGGTAGCCCACGACGTACGTGCCCCCGGCGGGCAACGGCTTGACCTTGACCGACACCCGCTCCGCCGCGACCTCGGCCGCTCCGTCGGCCCACGCCGACCCGTCGGCCCCCGTCACGCCCACCTGCGCGTATCCCTGGCGCACCAGCTGGTCGAACACCAGCGTCACCCGCTCGGGCGAGGCCGTCAGCGTCGCTCCGTCCTTGGGGTCGCTGCCGATCAGCACGTTGTGCGCCTGGGCCGGCGTGTGCGCCAGTCCCACGGTGGCGCAGGCGAGCAGCAGGACCGTGAGTAGCCGCCTCACAGAGCAAAACCTTCCATCGGACACGTCATGAACCCGTATATGGTCCCATCCATGGAGGACCTGTTCGGCGGCGCGGCTCCCTTCTACGCCCGATACAGACCCCGCCACGCAGGGCCGGCGATCGAGCGGCTGGCGGCGGCGTTCGGGCCTGAAAGCACCGTGCTCGACCTCGGCTGCGGCCCCGGCACGATCGCCGTCCCGCTGGCCCGCCACGTCCGCGAGGTGCTGGCCGTCGACCCCGACGCCGGCATGCTCGCCGAGGGCGAACGCCTGGCGGCGGCCGTGCCGAACATCCGCTGGATCAGGGGCGACTCCACGGCGCTGCGCGCGCTGCCGCCGTTCGGCCACGTCGTCATGGGGCGGTCGTTCCACTGGACGGACCGCCGCGCGGTGCTGGCGGACCTCGACGAGCTGCTGCCGCCCGGCGGCGTCGTGGCGCTGGTCGGGCCGTCCCGCCACGACGACCCGGAGGAGCCGTGGGAGCCGGCCATGCGGCGGCTGCGCGAGGAGTTCGGCGTCAACACGCTGACCGCGTCCGACTCCTACCAGGCGACCGGCGAGCACCACGACGACGTGCTGGTCACCTCGCCGTTCCGCGACCTCGACGTGACGTGCTACACCGAGCGCCTGACGTACGGGGTCGAGGAGATCTTGGGCCTGCAGCTGTCGTACTCCTACTCCACGCCAGCCCGGCTCGGCGACCGGCTGGCGGCCTTCACCGAGGCCGCCAGGCGGGAGCTGCTCGCGCTGAATCCCTCGGGCACGTGGGAGCTGCGGACGGTGACCGAGGTGCTGCTCGCCCGCAGGCCCGTCACAGCGCCTCCACCGAAACCCCCAGCTCGTACGACGCCGCCGCCCGGATGAGCCCGTTGACCCGGCGGCGCGAGAGCACCTTGGGGTGCAGGTGCGTCTGGACGGCCAGGCCGTCGATGAGGGCGAACAACCGCCACGACGTCGCGTCGGGGTCGGCACAGGCGAACTGCCCGCAGTCGACGCCGGCCTCGATGATGCCGCGCATCAGCGCACGTCCCCGGGCGTCGATGCGGCGCGAGATCTCCTCCAGCTCGGCGCTGCGCATGGCCTCCGACCAGGCGTCGATCCACAACCGCCAGCCCTCGGTGGGGATCGCCGGCGAGCAGAGCCTGAGCAGGGAGCGCAGGCGGTCCAGGGGCGTGCCCGCGGAGCTGTCGAGACCGGCCAGGGCGTTCAGGTGCAGGCGCGCGGCGTAGCCGAACGCCTGGGCGAACAGCCGCTCCTTGGTCTCGAAGTGGTAGAAGAGCAGGGCCTGGCTCACGCCGGCCGCCTTGGCGATGTCGATGGTCCTGGTGTGCCCGAACCCCTGCTCCGCGATCACCTCGCAGGCCGTTTTCAGCAAATCCTCGCGCCGTAATCGGCTGAAACCTGTTGTCACAGCGAGTAACTCTAACTTCTGACTCATAGTTATTCGTAGGACAAACCGGGCATGTACCGATCCGGTACGCGCCGGAATTCCGCTCGGGTTGATCATGGTAGCAGTGGGCGGAAACAGGGATCAGGCATCCCTTACTGGAATCCGGAGGACGAAACGGGCGCCCTTGTCGCACTCCTCGATGCGCAGCACGCCGCCGTGAGCGTGCGCGATCTCCCGCGCGATGGGCAGGCCGAGGCCGGTGCCGCCCGCGTCGCGGTTGCGGGAGGCGTCCAGCCGGGTGAACCGCTGGAACACGACCTCGCGGTGCTCCGGGGCGATGCCCGCGCCGTCGTCCTGCACCTCCAGCATCGCCTCCCCGCGAGACTGCCGCACGGCCACGATGATCGTGCTCTCGGCGTGCCGTTCGGCGTTGTCCAGCAGGTTCGTCAGCAGGCGGCTCAGCCGGAGCCGGTCGGCGGTGACGACCACGCCGGGCTCCAGCGAGGTGACGACCTTCTTGCCGCGCGTCCGCTCCGTCTCCGACTTGACCAGCTCGGCCAGGTCCACCGGCTCCAGGTGCCCGGGCGCCCCCGCGTCCAGCCTGGTCAGCGTGAGCAGGTCGGTGACGATGTTCTGCAGCCGGTCGAGGCTCGTCAGCAGCCGGGCCCCGGTCTCGCGCCAGTCGGTCTCGTCGGGGGCCAGCATGGCCTCCTCCAGCTCGGCGCGCATGGCGGTCAGCGGGCTGCGCAGGTCGTGGGAGGCGTCGGAGGCGAACCTGCGCTGCTGCTCGACCGCCTGCTCCAGCCGGGCGAGCGTCCGGTTGGCCGTCTGGGCGAGCGCCCTGATCTCGTCGGCGTTCTCCGGCACGGGCACGCGCATCCCGCCGTTGCCGGCGGTGATCTCGGCGAGCCGGGCGGTGATGTTGTCGACCGGCGAGAGCGTCTTGGCGACCATCCGCGAGGCTCCGAACCAGGCCAGCACCACGAGCGCCGTCGAGCCCCCGGCCAGCAGGACGAGCGTGGAGGCGTTGACGTACCAGGGCGGCATGGCGCCGAAGGCGTAGACGGTCCAGTCGCCGTCATTGCGGTACACGCGGAAGGCGACCATGATCTGGCACTCCCCGTGGAACTGCGGCACGTCGCAGAGAGGGCCGATGCGGCTGGCGCTGCCGGAGGCGGGGGCCAGGTTCGTCACGCGCGGCATGCCCCGCAGGTCGGGCGTCGCGGACATCACCCGGCCGTTCTCGTCGACCGCCTGGACGCTGTGTGAGTCCAGGCCGACCAAGGGTGGCGGCCGCTCATGCTCCTTGATCAGGTGCACCACGCGCAGCGCGCTGCCGATGACCTCGTTCGTCCGGATGTCCATGAGCGCGCCCTGTGCCGACCACAGCAGCAGCGAGCTGGTGACCAGGCAGAGCAGTGCCATGGCGATGCTGGCGAACAGCGCCAGTCGCGCACGAATGGAACGGCCCAGCCGAGTGATCACATTTCATCCCCCCGTGATCAGATGATCACAGTACGCACTTACTGCTCGAATTAAGGGAGATTCCTCGACAAATCCGGCTAAAGACCTTCCAGAGCATTGCTCTGTACGGGCCTCGGCGGGCTGACTTAGAGTAAGTGAGCACTGATGCCGAGGAGTCGATGTGAATCTTGTCGAGTATCGCCGCGCGGCCCGGGCCTGGCTGCAGGACAACGCTCCGTCGGACGACCACCCGGAGACCGGCGCGGTCACCCGCGCCAAAGACTTCATGGCCAGACTCCACGACGCCGGATACTCCGGCATCACCTGGCCGCGGCGCTGGGGCGGCCAGGGGCTGACCGAGGCGGAGGAGCGCGCGTTCGCCGCGGAGGCACGCGACTACAGCCTCCCCACCTACGTCTTCTCGATCGGCCTCGGCATGACCGGGCCGACGATCCTCGATCGCGGCACCGACGCCCAGCGCGAGCGGTTCCTGCGGCCGCTGCTGCGCGGCGAGGAGATCTGGTGCCAGCTGTTCTCCGAGCTCGGCGCGGGCAGCGACGTCGCCGCCCTGCAGACCAGGGCCGTGCGCGACGGCGACCACTGGGTCGTCAACGGCCAGAAGGTGTGGACCTCCGTCGCCCACCACGCCGACTGGGGGTTGCTGCTGGCCCGCACCGACGTGGAGGTGCCCAAGCACAAGGGGCTGACCATGTTCGTGGTGGACATGCACCACCCGGGCGTGACCGTCAGGCCGCTGAAGGACATGTCGGGCAGGGCCAACTTCAACGAGGTCTTCTTCGACGACGTCACCATCCCCGACGAGCACCGCGTCGGCGAGGTCGACGACGGCTGGAGCGTCGCGGTCACGACGCTGCTGCACGAGCGGCTGTCGATCTCCTCGGGCGTCGGCATGGGCGGTCAGAAGGACAACCCGGCCGCGCTGGAGGCGCTGCGCACGATGGTCGACACGAGCGACCCGTACGTCCGCGACCAGCTCGTCGAGCTGCACATCCGCAGCCGCGCGCTGGCGCTGTTCAACCAGCGGCTGGCGCAGGAGACCGAGGCCGGCGTCTTCCCCGGCGCGCGCGGCAGCGCCGCCAAGCTGCTGCTCGCCGAGCTGACCCTCTTCCAGGCCGACCTCGCCACCCGGCTCGTCGGCCCCGAGGCGGTGCTGGCAGACCATCCCCTCTCCCGCCTGATCGCCACCGCCCCCGGCATGGCGCTCGGCGGCGGCACCAACGAGATCATGCGCAACATCGTCGGTGACCGCGTGCTCGGCCTGCCGCCGGAGCCGCGGGTGGACAAGAACGTGCCGTTCAAGGACCTGAAGGTGGGGACCCAGGCGTGAAGCTCGTACTCAGCCCCGAACAGCGGGAGCTGCGCGAGGCCGTGCGCGGCTTCCTGCGCGGCGCCTCGCCGCTGCCCAAGGTCCGCGAGGGCTACGACCCCCAGGTGTACGCCCGGCTCAACGGTGAGCTCGGCCTGTCCGGCCTGATCATCCCCGAGGAGTACGGCGGCGCGGGCGCCGGCATGGCCGAGCTCGCCGTCGCCCTGGAGGAGACCGGCGCCGCGCTGCTGCCCGGACCGTTCCTGGCCACCGCGTTCGCCGCCATCGCCACGACCCTCGTGCCCGACAAGGAGCTGCTGACCGGCATCGCCGAAGGTCGCGTCACGGCCACGCTCGACGAGACCGAGGTGCTCTTCGACGGCACGTCCGCGCGCGGCACGCTGCCGCGGGTGCTCAGCGGCATGGAGGCCGACGTGCTGGTGGCCCCCGCCCGTACCGGCGACGGCCTGGTCATGGTCTGCGTCGAGCTGGCGGCCCCCGGCGTGCGCCGCGATCCGCTGGATACCCTCGACCTCACCCGCGGCCAGGCGAAGGTGGTGCTCGACGGCGCGCCGGGGCGGGCGCTCGGCCCGGCGCCGGAGTCGGGCATCGCCGACCGGCTGTGCGTGGCGCTGGCCGCCGAGCAGCTCGGCGTGATGCGGGCGGCGCTCGACGCCATCGTGGCCTACGCCAAGATCCGCGTCGCCTTCGGCCGCTACATCGGCTCCTACCAGGGCGTCAAGCACAAGCTCGCCGACATGCACGGCAAGCTCGAACAGGCCGAGTCGATCGTCCGCTACGCCGCCTGGGCCGCCGACGAGTCGCCCGGCGAGCTGCCCGGCGCCGCCGCACTCGCCCAGGCGTACGTCGGGCGGGCCTGCTTCGAGGTGGCCCGCGACCACCTGCTGCTGTACGGCGGTGTCGGCTACACCTGGGAGCACGACGCCCACCTGTTCTACAAGCGGGCCAAGGCCGACGAGGTGCTGCTGGGCCCGCCGCGCATCCACCGTGCCCGCCTCGCCGACCTGCTGGAGCTGTGATGGACGTCAGCGGGCTGCCCGGCTTCTACGCCATCGCCGCAGCCGACCCCGGCCGCCGTGCCGTGATCGACGCCGACGGGTCCGAGACCACGTACGGCGACCTGCTCGCCCGCGTCAACCAGGTGTCCCACGGGCTGCGCGCCCGCGGGCTGACCACCGGCGACGTGGTGGCGGGCGTGCTGCCCAACGGCCTCGACGCCGTCGTCATGCTCATGGCGACCGGTCAGATCGGGCTCTACTACGTGCCGATCAACTGGCACCTGAACGCCGCCGAGATCGCGTACATCGTGGCCGACTGCGACGCCAAGGTCGTGGTCGCCGGGCCCGAGTACGCCGCCACCGTGCCGGGGGCCGAGGTCGGCACCGCCGGCCTGGCCGACGGCCAACCGTCGGACGCGCCCGCCGGCCGTACGTCGGGGGCCGTCATGTGGTACACCTCCGGCACCACCGGCTTCCCCAAGGGCGTGCAGCGTCCGCTGCCGGGTGCGGAGCCGGAGGCGATCGTGCCGATGTACACCTGGTTCCTCGCCGAGGTCGTCGACCTCGAGCCCGGCGACGACGTGCACCTGGTCACCTCGCCGATGTACCACTCCTCGCCCTGCGCGCACACCCAGTTCGCGCTCCACTTGGGCCACACCGTGGTCATCGCGCCCCGGTTCGACCCGGTCGGCATCCTGGAGCTGATCGAGCGCCACCGCGTCGGCAACGCGATGATGGTGCCGACCATGTTCCACCGGATGCTGCAGCTGCCGGAGGAGGTCAAGGCCCGGTACGACGTGTCGAGCCTGCGCCAGGTCATCCACACCGCCGCCGCCTGCCCGGTCGCGGTCAAGCAGAAGATCATGGACTGGTGGGGCCCGGTGCTGTACGAGTACTACGGCTCGACCGAGTCCACGATCGCGTTCTCCGTCAAACCGCACGACTGGCTGGCCAGGCCCGGCACCGTCGGCCGGCCCGCGCCCACGTTCGAGGCGAAGATCCATGACGAGGCGGGCAAGGAGCTGCCGCCCGGCGAGCCCGGCATGATCTACGTCAAGTCGACTCTCAGCACGTTCGAATACCGGAAAGACCCGGCCAAGACGGCTGCCAGCATGCTGGGGGAGTGGTACGCCCCCGGCGACATCGGCTACCTGGACGAGGACGGCTACCTGTTCCTGTGCGACCGGCGCACCGACCTGATCATCTCCGGCGGCGTGAACATCTACCCCGCCGAGATCGAGGCCGCCCTGCTCGAACATCCCGCGGTGGCCGACGTCGCGGTCATCGGGGTGCCCGACGAGGAGTGGGGGCAGCACGTCGTCGCGCTCGTGCAGCCCGTCGAGGGGGTCAAGGCCGGCCCCGAGCTGACCGCCGAGCTGCTGGAGCACTGCGGGCCGCGCATCGCCCGGTTCAAGCACCCGAGGGTGATCGAATACCGCGACGAGCTCCCGCGCACCCCGACCGGCAAGCTGTCGCGGTCGCGGGTGCGCGAGGCCTACCTGGCGGCGGCGGGGAAGAGCAGTTCCTCGGAGTAGCCCCTGCCGTCACCCAGGTGGAAGCGGACCGACAGCGTACGGTCGGCGGTGTCGAAGATCGTGGTCCACAGCGTGCGGAACGGCAGGTCGGGGTTCTCGGCCTGCTGGACCGCGCGCAGGCTCTCGCGCAGGTCGTCGGCCGACATCGTGACGCCCTTGCTGCGCTCGTGGAGGGTGCGCAGCCGGCCGAAGGAGAAGAAGCTGCCCTCGGTGTCCTCGGGCAGGTCCATCGGGTCGGGGTGGCGGTGCAGCAGGTGGTTGGTGACGCAGAGCGGTCCGTCGCCGAACTCGACGATGTGCTCGCTGCCGTCGCGGCCCCGCTCCCACACGAACGCCTTGCCGTTCGCGTCGGCCACCAGGTAGTGCAGGGGCAGGCCGTGGTCGTACTGCTTGGCGCCCAGCAGCGCCTGCTTGGCCTGCTCGACGTTCTCGCACGTGTCGAGCAGGAACCGGGGCAGCTGCACGCTGCCCACCCCGACCTGCGGCGCGACGGTCTCCGGCGGCGCGGCGCTGGCGAAGTCGGCGACCAGCAGCATGACCGCGAGGCCGGCCGAATTGACGCCGTCCATGCAGCCGTCGAGGTCGTTCATGGTGATCACGGTGGAGGCCAGGCCCTCGTCGGGCACGGTCGTGATGACGTACGGGCGCGAGGCCATGGGCAGCTCGTTCGGCCCGGGCACGGCGCCCATGACCTCGCTGGTGGTCCACGGGAAGAAGTCGTAGTTGCGGCCCACGCGGCCGTGGCCGTCCGAGGCGGCCGACGGCGGGATCCACAGGGCCGAGCATCCCGAGCCCTCGGGGATGTAGTTGAGGCCGTCGAGCGCCAGTTCGTCCTGGTCGGGGTCGAGGCCGAGTGCCGCCGCGGCGCCGTCCATGCGGGCGTGGTGCTGCGGCCAGTGCCGTTCGAACCAGGCCCTGCGGGCGCGGTTGACGATCGGGTCGGCGGGCGTGGGCGCCCAGCCGAGCCGGCGGGCCTCCTCGGTGAGCGCCCGGCCGATCTCGACCTGGGAGCCGGTCAGGGTGAGGTGGGTGACCAGCTGGAAGTCGTCCTTGCCGCCTGCGACGTGCGTCATGTTCTGCATGGCCTGAGCATCGCCGGGGACGCTGACGGCGGGCTTACCGGCGGCTGACCGCCCGGTGGTAGCGCTCGGCCAGCAGCCGTACCTGCTCGGTCAGTTCAGGGGAGTCCAGCACCTCGAAGTCCACCCCGAGGAACCCGATCCACACCGCCATGCCCTCCAGGTCGTCGCCGCCCAGCCGGGCCAGGCAGGTGGCGTCGTCCACCGGCTCGACCTCCACGCCGGTCCGGAGCGCCCGGATCCGCTCGGCCGGGGCGTGCAGCAGCACCGTCGCGCGGTGCCGCCACATCGCCGTGTTCAGCCCCTTCTCCACGTACGCCGCCACGTCGCCGTCCCCCGGCAGCTCGCGGGGCGGGAACCGGGGCCCGGACGGCGTGCGCGGACTCACCCGGTCCACCCGGAACGTCCGCCAGCCGCCCCGCTCCACGTCGTAGCCCACCAGGTACCAGCGCCCGCGCCGGTGCACCAGCCGGTACGGCTCCACGTCGCGCGCGCTCTGCCCGCCGTCGTGCCCGGTGTAGCCGAACCGCAGCCGCTCGCGGTCGCGGGCCGCGTTCGCGATCGCGGTCAGCACCTCGGGCGAGACGGACGGCGCCGGGCCGAGGATCTGCACGGTGTAGGCGTTGAGCGTGTTGACCCGCCGCCGCAGCCGCGCCGGCAGCACCTGCTCCAGCTTGGCCAGCGCGCGCACCGAGGTCTCCTCGATGCCCACGACGCCGCCGCCCGCGGCCCGGCCGAGCCCGACCGCCACCGCGACTGCCTCCTCGTCGTCGAGCAGCAGCGGCGGCAGCGCCGCCCCCGCCCCCAGCCGGTAGC
>NZ_SMKQ01000062.1 GCF_004348995.1 Nonomuraea terrae | reverse complement strand
GCGCATTGTCGTGGTGGAGGTCTCGGGGGCGCTCGACCTGGACGCCAGTGATGAGCTGCGGGCGCGGCTGGGGCGAGCGTTGTCGCTGCACGATCCGCCGCTGATCGCCCTCGGGGTGGGCGGTGTGACCTCCGCCGACTCCTTCGGGCTCACCGTTCTGCTGGCCGCCGACCGGCACGCGCGGTCGTCGGGCGGCCGGATGGTGGCGTACGCGGCCGGGCTCACCCTCCGCAAAACCCTGCGCGACCGGGCGCTCGACGGGGTCCTGGACCTCCGCCCGTCTCTCGCCGAGGCGCTGCGGACGCTGCGCGAGCACCCGGGTGCGTGGGCTTGAACCTCACGCAACGACAGGTCTTAGCGTTGCTGTCGTGATCGGGAAAGACGCCGCCGAACGCCGATGGAGCATCGGCGAACTCGCTCGGATGACCGGTTCGACCGTACGCACGCTGCACCACTACGACGAGATCGGCCTGCTGCGGGCGAGCGAGCGGACCGCCTCGGGCCACCGCCGCTACACCGCGGAGGACCTGCGGCGGCTGTACCACGTACGGACGCTACGTGCGCTCGGGATTCCCCTGGAGCAGATCAAGGGCGTGCTCGCGGCCTCGTCGCAGGATCTGGCGGGGATGCACGGCCTGCTGGCGGCTCAGCTGAGGCGGCTGACCGCGCAAGCGGACACGATTCAGCAGCTCATCCAGCAGGTCAGCGGACTGCTGCAGCGGCTGGAGGCGGGGTCGATGCCTGATCCGGACCAGTTCATGACGACCTTGGAGATGATCTCCGTGCTGGAGAACTACCTCACCGAAGAGCAGCTCGAGCAGCTGGCCCGTCGCCGCGAGGCCCTGGGCCCGGAGGCGGTCGAGGAGACCAAGACCCGCTGGGCCGGGCTGGTCGAGCAGTTGCTGGGCCATGTGGAGCTCGACACCCCGGTCGATGATCCGCGGGTGCGGGATCTCCTGCACCAGTGGGACACGATCGGCATGCCCTTCCGGCCCGAAGGCGCCACCGACGAGCAGCTCGCGCGGATACGGGCGGCGGTCCAGCACCTGTGGCAGGACCACAGCGGCGACATCCTCCGCAACCTCCCCTGGCCGGCCGAGAAGATGATCGCGCTGTACGCCTACCTGGACCGGGCCCGGACCGCCCGGGACTGAAGGCGGATTCCGCCTGAGGCCCGGCGCTTTACACTGTAGATTTCTTGGCTAGTGCGAGATGCGGATGACGGCCCTCCTGCCCTGCACCGCCAGGACGCGGACGTCGATGCCGTTGACGGAGCTGACGCCTGACGGGTTCGGGGTCTGCTCGCCGAAGGTCGCCATCATGCCCCCGCTGAAGGAGGTGAAGCTCACCGCGCCGTCCTCCACCGTGAACTCGACCGTCCCCAGGCCCCACTTCGGGGCCAGCTCCACCGACTGCCCGTCAGCGACCACGACCTCACAGTCGGCGTCGCGGCACGCCCGCAACCGCGCGCCGTCCCGCGCCTGCAGAGCACCCGCGTCCCGCGGCGGCTCCGCGGCGGAGGGCGACTCAGGCTCGGACGGGGCCTCGCGCTCCGGCGGCGTCTCGGGAGCGGTCGGCGTTTCAGGCTCGGGCGGGGCCGAGGAGACGGAGGTGGGCGCCGGCGCCGTGACCGGCTCCCCGCCACCGGACCCGCAACCGGCGAGCAACAGGCACACCGCCACCACACCCGCTCGAACGACCGGCTGATCCCCCATGGTCACTCCCCGTTCTCCGTGCGCCCCGAACGACGTCTTCACACGTCAAGCAGCAGTCTGCGGCCACCGCCCCGGGACCGGTCCCGCGCTCAGCCGAGGTCGAGCGGGCCGGTGATGTGGAAACTCTCGTCGAGAACGGCGACGAGACGGCCGGCGGCGCGCGGGCAGGTCTCGCCCGCCCACGCGTCGACCCGCGCCAGGAAGCCCCGCAGGCTCGCGTGGACGGCCGAGAGGAGTCCGGGCAGGTCGGCGAGCGGGATCTGCACCTCGTGGGCCGGCTCCTGCCGGAGTCGTACGGCCCCGCCGGTGTGTTCGAGGCCGGTGCGTTCGAGGCCGGTGTATTCGAGGCCGGTGTATTCGAGGCCGATGTGTTCGAGGCGGGTGTCGGGGTCGTGCCCCAGCCAGGGGCTCTGCCCGTGCAGGACGTCGGCCCACTCGCGCCAGTTCTCCAGGCCGCAGCAGCAGCCGGGAGAACGCGGTCGCCGGTGGCGGTGTCCGTGACGCGCAGGCCGCCCGGGGCGATCAGGCGTTCCGCCTCGATCAGGTGCCGGTCGAGGCTGAGGTGCAGGTCGGCGACGGGCTCGGCGGGGATGCCGGCGTACGCGACGATGACCGCCATCGCGGTGCCCACCTCGGCCGGGGACAGGCCGCCCGAGAGGGCGATGAGGCGGTCATCCGACGGCTCGGCGATCGGCCACGCGGTGAAGGCCCGCGCGTCGTGCGTCTCCAGGACGGCGTCCATGACGAACATGCGGCTGATCATGGCACGCCACCGCACCACCCGGCATCGCCGTCATCGTCGCGATCGGCGTCGGCGCTGGTCGTAGCACCTGCCCGCGCATGGCCGCTACCAGCGGTTGCGGGCTTCCTCGGCCCAGCCGGTCAGGCCGTCCAGGGGGATCCAGGAGCCGTCGTCGGCGCGGGCCCTGCCGGTGAAGTGGCCGAAGCACTGGTGCGTCTCGCTGCCCACCACGCCGAGCTCCGTCCGGGACGCGCGCTCGTGGAACGGCTGGAACCCGGCCTCGACGCGCGGGCCGCGGATCCGCCAGGGCCGCAGCCAGTCCGTACGGTCGTAGTGCCACTCCAACTCGTCGCCGATCTTGTGCAGCCGGCCTTCGACGAGAAGCGCGTTCTCGGTCGAGCCGGTCCGGTCGGTCCACTTGCCGCCGAGCTGGATCGCCCGGCCCGGCCCGCTGCCGGCCGCCCAGTTCCACGTGACCGCGTACGGCCATTTGCCGCGCCCGTGGTCGAGCACGGCGAACGACCCCTCCTCGGGCACCGCGAACTCCTCCGTGCCCAGGCGCATCCGGCCGCGGACCGGGCGGCCGACGTCCTTGACCGTGTACTGGAAGCGGTGGGGACCCCACGGCACCACGACGCCGAGCGACTCGTGCCCCTCGGGCAGCGGCACCTCCACCTCCAGCTCGACCTCGGGCGCGACGGCTGAGATCGAGGTGCCGCCGGGGCTCTGGGCGATGTCGATGCGCACGCCGCCGCCGCGGACGGACGCGGTGCCCGTACCGCTCCTGTCCGGGAACACGGCGTGGCGCGCGAACGGCACCACGACGTCCTTGGCGGTCTCCCGTCCCGTGGCGCGGTCGAGCACGTAGACGCCGTGCAGCCCGGCGTAGTCGAGGGAGGAGGCGACCAGGCCCACGATGTGCGTCGGGGTCACGATCCCCCAGTACTCCCAGCGTTTGGCGCGTCCCCACCCGCGCAGGTTCGCGCGATGCAGGGGACGCCTGGTCCAGCCGATCGCCGCCGGGTCGAGCCGCCCGTCGGGCAGGCACAGGTCGACGGGTTCGGTGATCTCGCGCTCGTGGGTCATGGCGGCGTGGGCCTTCCGGCAAGGGGACGGCAGAACATGATGAGGCGTCATGTTAAGCGCGTCAGGCGTCCGCCAGGAAGGGCCTTGAGCAGGGGGGTTCAGTCGATCCCGGCCCCGGGCGCACAGTCGTGGCCGTAACGGACATCCCGCCGGCGAGAGCGAGCGGCGAGGAGGGCGGGCGGCTCCTGCCGCCCGCCCGATCGCCTCGCCGCGCTGAAAGCCCGGATCGCGCCGAGCACCTCGACGCGCGCGAACGCACGTCAGTCCCCCTGGAACGATCCGGAGATCGATATATCTGGCGCCATTCGCCCGCAAGAAGATTGAAAGCCCATGACATTCACGGGAAAGCCAACTGAAATCGGTCCATTTCATGATGTGGGCATTCCACCGAGGAAAGGACCCCCCGATGAACACCAGCCGCATCCTCGCCGGCCTCGCACTCGCCACCGCCGCCGCCATGACGCTCGCCCCCGCCGCCCAGGCCGCCACGAGCACCGCGGCGACCACCGGCCCGGCCGCGTCGGAGGCCGCCTCCGCCAAGGTCTGGGGCCCGTACTACGCGCCCGGCCGGGCCGCCAAGACCCTCGGCACACTCACCGCGAGGGGCGAGGACCACGCCGACCTGCCCACCGCCGACACCGTGCGGGTCACCGGCCAGGTGTACGACCAGACGCGCAGGAGCGCCTGCGGCTGGGCCGTCTTCCGCGTCACCTACCGCGACGGCTCCGACCTGCCCAACAGGCTGCACAGCGTCCGCGACTGCTCCTACCGCGACGCCAAGCGGTACGCGTTCACCTACCGCGACGTCTACCAGGTCGAGCTCAAGGTCTGCTCCGAGGCCACCTCCCGGCCGTCCCTCACCTGCCTGTACGCGGGCACCTGGAAGACGCTCTACCTGTCCAAGTGACACGGGCAAAACCACCGGAAATTCGTACCTATATATCGGCATATGTCCCTTATGTCGTTTCCAGTAGCGCAGGCGGGGGATCAACGAGAGGACACCTCGACCGAGGCCCGGCACCGCTGACACCGCGGCACCGGGCCCGTCGTCTCCGAACCCCGCGGCGGCACGTCGCCGGGGACCGGAACTCACGGGGAGGTTCTTCGATGGCCTACCACCACGCCCGACAGGTCACCGGCTGGGTCGGCTGGATCTGGTTCGGCGGCCTGATGATGATCCTGGCCGGGCTCTTCAACATCATCACGGGACTCGCGGCGATCTCCGCCGAACGCGTCTACGTGGCGACTCCCTCCCGGCTCCTGCTCTTCGGCGTCAGCACCTGGGGCTGGCTGCACCTCATCCTGGGCGTGCTCATCCTGGCCACCGGCGTCGCCGTCATGATCGGCCAGACCTGGGCCAGGGTCGTGGGCGCCGTCCTGGTCATGCTGAACGCCCTGACCCAGCTCACCTGGATCGCCGTCAATCCCTGGTGGTCCCTCGCCGTCATCGCGATCGACGTGCTCGTGCTGTACGCGATCATCGTCCACGGCCGCGAGACCAGACCGGACTGACGTCGAAACCGCGCCGGAGAGCCGCCCCACGGCCTGTGGGGCGGCTCCTTCATGTGCGGCACACCCGCAGGTCGGCGAAGACGGGCAGGTGGTCGGAGGCGTCGCAGCGGACGACCCAGGCCGCGGCGACCTCGACGCCCGGCGAGGTGAACACGTAGTCGATGCGCGCGTCCGGCCCGCCCGCCGGGTACGTACGGCCGTCGCCCTCCCCCGCCGTCGGCCAGGCGTCGGCCAGCACCTCCGCGAGCACGCGGATCTCGGGCGTGCCGGGCCGGGCGTTGAGGTCGCCGGTGAGCACCACCGGTCCGGCGCGGGAGGCGGCCAGCGGCCCGATCGCGCGGGCCTGGTCGAGGCGTTCGTCCGCGTCGTTGTTCTGCAGGTGCGTGTTGAAGACCTGGACGCGCACCCCGCGCACCGCCACCAGCGCGCGCAGCAGGCCACGCTGCTCGCGTCCTGGCCGGCGGGGCAGCCAGGTGTTGTCCCCTTCGAGGACGGGATGGCGCGTCAGGATCGCGGTGCCGTACCTGCGGCGCGGCCGGCCGGGGGCGGGCGGGTCGCGGTCGAGGTTGACGCCGTACACCAGGCGGGCCCGCAGCCGCCCCGCCAGCCAGGACGCCTGGTCGGCGAAGGCGCTGCGCTCGGACCAGTGCCGGTCCACCTCCTGCAGACAGGCGACGTCCGCGCTCTCGACGACCCGGGCGATCCGCTCCAGGTCGAGCCGGCCGTCCGCGCCCACACCGTGGTGGACGTTGAAGGACGCCACCCGCAGGACGCCCGGCGGCCGCGGGCGCGGGAACCGGGCGCCGCTCAGATCACGCATCCGCCCTCGCGGAGGTCGCCGGACTCCGCCATGCGGCGGTAGCCGGGGCATCGGGTGAAACCGTCGGCCGTGCACCGCACTCTAACTGCCCGGCCGGCCCGTCCCCATGAGATCGCCTGGCTTCTGTCGGGACGGGAGTCGCTCAGTGGCCTCCCCACTTCACCGACGCGACCCGGTCGGGCCTCTTGGTCATGATGCCGTCGACGCCGTACGACATCAGGCGGCGGATGACCGGCTTGCGGCCTCCCGCGATGACGTAGACGCGCATGCCCTTGCCGTGCAGCTCGCGGACGTACCCGGCGCTGACGCCGCGCTGCGGCAGCGTGACGCCCTTGACGTAGCCGGCCAGGTTGGGCAGCTGCTCCACGGCCGACTTGCCGAGCACCAGGATCGGGACGTCGGGCACCATGCCGTGCAGCACCCGCATCGCCCGCCAGTCGAACGAGTGCACCGCGAGCGGCTTGCCGCGCCACTGGTCGCGGGTCTCCTGCAGCTCGGCGGCGACCTGGCGGTCGATGTCGGGGCTGCCCGGCGGGTGCTTGATCTCCAGCAGCAGCCCGGTGCCGCCGCCGCTGAGCAGGTCGATCGCCTCCCTGAGGGTGGGCACGCGCTCGCCCCGGTGGCGCGCGGAGAACCACGAACCGGCGTCGAGGCGCCGGATCTCGGCCAGCGTGAAGTCGGAGATCCGCCACGGGGAACGCCCCGGGAAGACCTGCTCGACGTTGGTGGTGCGCGCCAGCGTCTCGTCGTGCATGAGGACGAGCCGCCGGTCCTTGGTCTGCTGTACGTCGAACTCGCACATGTCGGCCTGCTGGGCCCTGGCCAGCGCGCAGGCGGCGAGCGTGTTCTCGGGGGCGTAGGCGGAGCCGCCCCGGTGTGCGATGACCTCGACGTCCTCTGGAGCGGCCCACGCAGGACCGGCCAAGGAGGCCATGGTGGCGGTGATGACGGCGCCGAGCAGGCGGTACATGTTCCTCCCCCGGTTAGATCCATGCCGACCCGACCCCGACGCGCGCGTCTTATGTCGAGTTACGCAGAAAAGTGCCCACAAGAGCGGCCAATGACCGTTTTCGACCGGCGTGTCGGGACATTTCTGAGCGGACTTTGGTCATCACGAGAGAACGGCTTGGCGACCCCGGGCGGGTTTTGGCAGCCCTTTCTGGGCTTACGTACCAGTCGGAAGCATTGAGCCGGGATTCGGTGGAGAAATCCCCCACGAAACGCTTTCTCGAACGTTAGTGTGAGCCGCGTATCCGCACCCCGGGAGGACCGCCATGCGCAAGCTCATCGAGTCGACCTTCGTCACGCTGGACGGCGTCATCGACCAGCCGCACAGATGGGGGTCGCCGTACTGGGACGAGGAGCACTCCGCCTACGGGAACGCGCTGTTCGCCCGCTCCGACGCCCTCCTGCTGGGCCGGGTGACGTACGAGGCGTTCGCCCAGGCGTGGCCCGCGATGGAGGCGGCCGGCGACAAGGACGCCGCGGCGATGAACGCCCTGCCGAAGTACGTCGCCTCGACCACCCTGGCCGAGGCCACCTGGAACGCCACGATCATCCAGGGCGACGTCGCCACGGAGGTCTCCCGGCTCAAGGAGCAGCCGGGCGGCGACCTCCTCAAGTACGGCACCGGCGAGCTCGACCGCACGCTCCTGGAGCACAGGCTCGTGGACGAGTACCACTTCTGGATGTTCCCTGTCTTCGCGGGGAGCGGGCAGCGCCTGTTCGACGGTTTCGACCTGACCCACCTGAAGCTCGCACGCTCGACGCGGTTCGCCTCGGGCATCGTCGTCCTGGTCTACGAACCGAAGTGACCCGGCACGATACGTTGCCGTCATGGCGCCAGAACGGACATTGGCCGAGTATCCGGACGACACAGGCACCGTCCTGTTCCTGGCCCGCCGGCGCGACGACGTGCCGCAGCCGGTGGTCGAGCTCGTCGAGCGTCACCGGTCGCCCGATCCCGCGCGCTCCCATGATCACCGTAAGGTCGTCGTCCCGGTCGCCGCGCTCGGCGCCGCGGCGGAGTACTTCGAGCAGCGGCTCGGGCCGGTGCGCCGCACCGGCGGCCTGGCGGACCGGCTGATCGCCTGCTGGGCCGTGCTGGCCGGCCGGCGCAACCCGCGAGAGCTCGACGAGGTCACGGGCTTCTACAGCCGCGACCCTGTCACCCTGGTGGCCGCGTACTGCATCGACGCGGGGGTGTCACATGAGCTGATGCGGGACTGGAACGGCGCGACGCTGCGGCGGATCCGCCGCCACGTTCTCCTGCGGACACCTCCCGAGCCCGGCGGCTACCGCCGCCACCTCGTCCTGGAGATCGGCGACAGGGACGGGCGGGAAGGCCGGGTGGAATTCCTCGAGTCGTACCGGCTCCCCGGAAGCCCGGTCTCTCCGCACACGGTCACGGCGGACTGCGCGGTGCTGGACCCGCTCGTGGCGGTTCTCGAAACCCGTCTGGGCCTCTCCCGCGCCGGAGACCTGGAACACCGCCTGGTCGACGCCTTCACGACAGCGATCGAGCGCGGCGAATTAGGCGTCCACCTGCCGTTCCGGCTCAACCGCGACCGCGTACGCGCCTGGTTCGAGGAGGCCGGACTGACCTGCCGCCTGGACGGGCCGCGCCGCCACCACGACCTCTTGCGCACGCACGAGCTGCCGGGCGGGGGCTCGCTGTTCCTGAGCCTCGACGTCCGGACCGTGGAGGGCCGGCCCCGCATCGAGTTCGGCCAAATGTACTCTCCCCCCGATCGGCGGGACGACGGCAGGCCGGAGCGCGGCAGCGTCCTCGTCGCGCTGACGTGGCTGGACCCGCTGGTCGCGTTCCTTCGGCGGAGCCTGGGCCTGCCGGCGCGGCCCGGCACGGAGGACGACCTGTTCGACTGCTTCACCGCCCTGGCCGAACGCGGCGACCTGGGCGCCGCGCCAGGGGAAGGGCGCTCGCCCCAGGACAACGCCGGCCAGGTCGCGGCGTGGTGCGCCGCGGCCGGGGTGCCGTACGAGTTGCGGGGCGAACGTACGCACACCCTGCTCAAGGCCTACCGGGACGGGGCCGGCTGCCTCTTCACGTTGACCGTGTCGCTGGACACCCGTGTCGCGAGCGCGCCCGCGGTCCGGCTCACCGCCGTCCGCTTCCACGAGCACTACGACTACGCGGCGCGCGCGGGAGACGGAGGGCGGGAGTACGCCTACGGCGTGGCGCTCTCGCACGTGCCCGCGGAGCCGCTCGCCGACGTCCTGGAACGACGGCTCGGAGTGCGGCCGGACGGGCAGGACACCGACGAGCGGCTGATCCATTGCCTGAACGCCCTGGTGGAGCGCGGCGAGCTGGGCGCCGGCCTGCCTCTGAGGGCCAACCGGGACCGGGTCGCCGCGCTCTTCGCGGACCTCGGCGAGGTCACCACCGATTCATGGAACTGGTTCGGCGACTGACGTCCGCACCTTCCTGAACACCACCAGCTCGCTGCGATGGTCCGCGCCGATCGGCTCCCAAGCGGCGGGCCGGATGCCGGCCGACATGAGGACGGAGCCGTGCCACCGGGAGCCGTCGCCGGTCATCTCGTACAGCGCGTCGGGGTCGAGGCCCGTCAGCCGCAGGTGGCGCGGCCCGCGCTTGGCGTTGCCGAGCGGGTTGTAGACCAGCACCACGACGCGGTCGTCCAGGACGTACTGCACCGCCGAGCGCTCCTGGCCGGGCGTGCCCGCCAGGCGGTACTGACGGCCGTGCTGCACGACCGGGCGGATCTCCTTGTACTGGGCGATCAGCTCGGCGGCCTCGGCCAGCTCGCCGGACGTCCACTCGGGCAGGTTGCCGCCGATCCCCAGCACCCCGGCCATGGCCACGTGGAAGCGGTAGCGGAGCGGCATGGCCCGCCGGGTCGTGGGGTTGGGCGAGTCGGTGACCCACGCCGACATGGTGCCGGCCGGGTAGAGCTGCGAGAAACCGTGCTGGACGGTCTGCCGGTCGCGGGCGTCGGTGTTGTCCGACGGCCAGACCTCGTCGGTGCGGCGCATGATGCCGAAGTCGATCCGGCCGCCGCCGCCCGAGCACGACTCGATCCGCAGCCGCGGGTGGCGCTCCCGCAGCAGGTCCATCACGCGGTAGACGTTGCGCGTGTGCTCGATCCAGACCCGGTCCTGCTCCGCCTCCCGTTCGGGCCAGCCCGCCTGGGTGAACGGGCGGTTCATGTCCCATTTGAAGTAGTCGAGGTCCAGCTCGGTGACCAGCCGGTCCAGCCAGCCGAATGCCCAGTCGCGGACGTCGTCGCGGGCGAAGTTGAGGACGAGCTGGCCGCGTTTCTCGTCTCTGCGCCGGTGCGTCATGTGCAGGGCCCAGTCGGGGTGCGCGCGGTACAGGTCGCTGTCGCGGCTGACGCACTCGGGCTCGACCCACAGGCCGACACGCATCCCCGTGTCGCGGATGCCGTCGAGCAGGCGGCGCAGCCCGTCGGGGAAGCGCTCGCGGTGCGGCCACCAGTCGCCCAGCGAGGTGGTGTCGTCATCGCGGCCGCCGAACCAGCCGTCGTCGATGACGAACAGCTCGACGCCGAGACCGGCGGCGATCTTGGCGAGTTCGAGCTGGTGTGCCTCGGTGACGGCGAACGTGGTCGCCTCCCACGAGTTGTACAGCACCGGCCGCTCCTCGCGGGCGGTGGGCAGCACGTGCCGGCGGGCGTACTCGTGCCAGGACCTGCTGGCCGCGCCGAACCCGCCGGCGGAATACAGGCCGAGCGCCGCCGGTGAGACCAGCTCCTCCCCCGGGGCGAGCGTCCAGCGCAGCCCGTCGTGGCCGAAGCCGCCCGAGACGCAGACCCCGCCTTCGGGGCGGTGAGTAGTGGTCAGGCGCCAGCTCCCGCTCCAGGCCAGGGCGACGCCCCAGACCTCGCCGTGCTCCTCGGTGGCCGCGCCGTCGTCGATCATCACCCACGGGTTCGCGGTGTGGCTGGTGACGCCCTGGCGGCTGGTGAAGACCAGCTCGCCGACCGGCAGCGGCCCCCGCTGGAGCTGCAGCTCCTCCGCCCACGCGCCGAAGACGCCGCTGTAGCGGTACGACGCCGCGTCGGGGACGAACCAGTTGCCCGAGTCCAGCCGGGTGACGGTCACCTCGGCGTCCGAACGGTGCCGGACGGTGGTCCAGCGTTCGATCACGTCGGTGTCGTCGCGGACCCGGACGGACAGCACGATCTCGAACGGGTGGTGCGCGTCCACCAGCAGGAGGTCGAGCCGCTGCGCCCCGTCGCCCTCGTCATGGACGCTCGCCCCGGCGAACGACGGCTCCAGCGAGCGCACATGACCGAACGCGACCTGCAGGGACGGCGCGCTCCACCGGGTGCCGCCGTCGACCGGCAGCAGCTCCTCGACCTCGGCGGGCGTGGAGAAGCTGCTGACGTGCCGGCGCGCGCCGGAGGCCGCGACCTGGCGCGCGGCCTCGGCCGGCAACCTCGGTCCCCAGTATTTCTGTCGTGGTGTGGCCTCCCCGGTGAGCGGGTCGATCTCCACGGCGATGACGTATGTGGAGGCGGGCGTGGTGATCGCCCACTGGTGATCGTCGAGAGGAGTTACAGGCATCGGCGTCCCCCGAGATGCTGGATCGATCAGGCCGCTGGAGACTAAACCCGATTAGTGCACGCGGTCAATGAACCCATCCCGATCTAGTGGGAGATCTCCGGCGTGGAGTGATTGAGACCACTTCTTTACTTGACAGGAAGAATAAATCGGGCGAACCATGGGCCCCGTGTTCTCACAGAGCGCATCGGACCCTGTGCGGCTGACCGACGCCATGCGATCGGTGTTCGTCGAGCTGCTCGTGCACGGGCCGCTGTCCAGGGCCGAGGTGGCGCGGCGGCTGGCCCTGTCGCCGTCCGCGCTGACCAAGGTCACCAAACCGTTCATCGAGGCGGGCTATCTGCTGGAGGCGGCGGGTGAGGGCCCGGCTACCGTCGGGCGGCCGTCGCAGCCCCTGCAGGTGGACGCCTCCCGCATGGCGTTCGTCGGGATCAAGCTCACCGAGGACGAGCTCTTCGCCGTACGCACCGACCTGAGGGCCACCATCCAGAAGGAGGTCGCCAGACCGCTGGCCGGTCACGAGATCGACCACGTGTGCGGCCAGATCGCCGACGTGGTGGGCGAGCTGACCGTGCCCGGCAGTCCGCTGTCGGCCGTGGGCATCAGCCTCGCCGGGACCGCCTCGCCGAGCGATCCCGTCGTGCACACCTCGCCGTTCCTCGGCTGGAGCCAGTTGCCGCTGGCCAAGCTGGTCGAGGAGGCCGTGTCCGTGCCCACGGTGCTGGACAACGACGTGCGGGCGCTGACCGCGGCACAACAGTGGTTCGGAGAGGGCGTCGGACACTCGTCGTTCGCCCTGGTCACGGTCGGCGCGGGCATCGGCTGCGGGCTGGTCGTCGGCGACCGGCTGGTCACCGGGCAGTCCGGCGGGACCGGACTGGTCGGCCATCTGCAGATCGACGACCACGGCCCCCTGTGCGAACGAGGGCACCGGGGGTGCGCCCGCGCCTACGCCAGCTCCCCCGCCATCCGCCGCTCGATCGCCTCGGCGCTCGACCTGCCCGATCTCACCTTCGACGACTGCCTCGCCATGGCGGCCGGCGGCCACCCCGTCGCCCGCCGGGTGTTCGACGACGCGGGCGCCGCCCTCGGCCAGGTGGTGGCCACCGTCGCCAACATCACCGGCCCCGAGCTGGTGATCCTGTCCGGCGAGACAGTCCACATGTACCAGGTGTGCGCGGAGGCTTTCCAGGCCGCGCTCATCCGCCACACCCACTGGACGACCACTCCCGTACGGGTGGCCGTCAAGCCCTTCGCCTTCAACGAGTGGGCGAGGGGAGCGGCCGTCACCGCTCTCCAGCATCTGCTGCTGCACCGCTGATCAATCGCCGGCGGGCACGAGGAGGTCAGATGACCAGTGATACCGTCCGCGCCGCACCGCGTCCCACGGCCGGGACAGTGCCCGACAAAGCCCCTCCGCGCCGACGACGGCTGGGCGACCTGCCCATCGCGATCGTGTTCGTCCTCCCTGCGGCGATCGGCTTCGCGGTCTTCTACGTGTGGCCCGCCATCCGCGGCGCGTACCTGAGCCTGACCAAGTACAACGTTCTCACCCCACCCCGTTTCATCGGGCTGGAGAACTACCGGCAACTGTTCGGTGACCATCTGTTCTGGAACGCGCTGAAGGTCACCGCCGAGTACGTGGTGCTCAACATCGGCACGCAGACCGTGATCTCGATGGTGCTGGCCGTCCTGCTGCACCGGCTGACCAGGTCGATGGTGGTGCGCGGGATCGTGCTGCTGCCCTACCTGGTGGCGAACGTGGTCGTGGCCCTGGTGTGGTTCTGGATGCTCGACTTCCAGCTCGGCGTGGTCAACCAGGTGATCGAGTGGCTGGGCTTCGACCGGGTGGCGTTCTTCGGCGCCGACCTGGGCATCGCCACCATCGCCATGATCAACACCTGGCGGCACATGGGGTACACCGCGCTGCTCATCTTCGCCGGCCTGCTGATGATCCCGCCGAGCGTCTACGAGGCCGCCGCGATCGACGGGGCCTCGGAGTGGCGGACGTTCTGGCGGGTCACGCTGCCTCTGCTGCGGCCGGTCATGGCGCTGGTCATGGTGCTGAGCGTCATCGGGTCGTTCCAGGTCTTCGACACCGTCGCCGTCACCACGGGAGGCGGCCCCATCAACGCCACCCGGGTCATCTACTTCTACATCTACGACATGGCGTTCAACCGGTTCAACTTCGGTTACGCCGCCGCGCTGTCGTCCGTGCTGTTCGTGCTGCTGGCCGGGATCGCCTACCTGCAGCTCCGCCTGTCCCGGGCGGGCGAGTCGGATCTGAAGGGAGCGTGATGGCCTCCATCCGCTGGGGCCGGGTCGCCGGCTGGGCCGTTCTCGTGCTGGTCATGGTGGCCACGTTGTTCCCCTTCTACTGGATGTTGCGCACGTCGTTCTCCAGCACCCGCTCGCTGGCCGCGGGCGCGGGCGACCTGTTGCCCGTGGACTTCACGCTCGGCGCGTACCGCCGGGTGCTGGGCCTGTCGAGCACCGCGGAGGCGGTGGCGGAGGGCGGGTCGACCGGCACCGTCGACTTCTGGCTCTACCTGCGCAACTCCATCGTGGTCGCGACCACGGTCACGGCCGGGCAGGTGTTCTTCAGCTCGATGGCCGCCTACGCCTTCGCCCGGCTGCGCTGGCCCGGCCGTGAGGCCGTCTTCACGATCTTCGTCACCGCCCTGATGGTGCCGCCGATCTTCACCACGCTGCCCAACTTCGTGCTGATCAAGGATCTGGGGCTGCTCAACACCTACCTCGGCATCATCCTGCCGCACCTGCTCATGACGCCGTTCGCGGTGTTCTTCCTGCGGCAGTTCTTCCTCGGGATCAACGCGAGCGTGGAGGAGGCCGCCCGTCTCGACGGCGCCGGGCACGTGCGGACGTTCTTCCGCATCATCCTGCCGATGAGCAAGGGGCCGATCAGCACGCTCGCCATCCTCGTCTACATCACCAGCTGGAACGACTACTTCTGGCCCCTGCTGGTGGGCAAGGCGGAGAACGTCCGGGTGCTCACGGTCGCGCTCGGCATCTTCCGCTCCCAGACCCCGCAGGGCTCCCCCGACTGGGCCGGGCTGATGGCCGCGACGCTCTTCGCCGCGTTGCCGATGATCGTGCTGTTCGCCCTGCTCGGCCGCCGGGTCATCGACTCCATCGGCTACACCGGCGTCAAGTGAACGCCGTCCCCCCACCCACGGAAGGTTCGAAGTCGTGAAGCGTTCTCTCATCATCGCCGGCGTGGCCACGTTGCTCCTGAGCGGCTGCGGCGCCGGTCCGGAAGGCGGCTCCGGCCCCGCCACGATCGACTACTGGCTCTGGGACGCCGCCCAGCAACCGCAGTACCAGGCGTGCGCCGACGCCTTCCACAAGGCGAACCCCCAGTACACGGTCAAGATCACCCAGTACGGATGGGACGACTACTGGAACACGCTGACGACCGCGTTCGTCTCCGGCACCGCGCCCGACGTGTTCACCAGCCACCTGTCGCGGTATCCGGACCTCGCCTCCCAGGGCCAGCTGCTGCCCATCACCGACCTGGTGACGCGCGACAAGGTCGACCTGTCGATGTACCAGGACGGCCTGGCGGACCTGTGGGTGACCAAGGACGGCCAGCGGTACGGCCTGCCGAAGGACTTCGACACCGTGGCCGTCATCTACAACACCGACAAGCTGAAGGAAGCCGGCATCAAGCCGGAGGAGATGTCCGAGCTGACCTGGAACCCGCAGGACGGCGGCACGTACGAGAAGGTCATCGCCCGCCTGACCGTGGACCAGAACGGCAAGCGCGGCGACGAGCCCGGCTTCGACAAGAACCACGTGGCCACCTACGGCCTCGGCCTGAACACCAGCGGCGCGGGCTTCGGGCAGACCGAGTGGAGCATGTACACGATGAGCAACGGCTGGCAGTACGCCGACCAGAACCCGTGGCCCAGCCGGTTCAACTACGCCGACCCCAAGTTCAAAGAGACCGTCACGTGGCTCACCTCGCTCATCGACAAGGGCTACGTGCCGAGCATGGACATCATCTCCTCCGGCGTCGGCCAGATCGACACCTACGGGGCGGGCAAGTACGCGATGGTCACCGAGGGCAGCTGGAACACGAAGACCTACTGGGCGCTCAAGGGCGTCAAGTCGGCCCTCGCCCCGACGCCGATCGGTCCCACGGGCAAGCGCGCGAGCCTGTTCAACGGGCTGGCCGACAACATCTCGGCCGGGACGGACAACCCTGACGCGGCCTGGGCGTGGGTGAAGTTCCTCGCCTCGCCGGCCTGCCAGCAGGACATCGTGGCCAAGCAGGCCGTCGTCTTCCCCGCGATCAAGAGCGCCACGGCGGAGGCCGAGAAGGCGTTCGCCGACGCCGGGATCGACGTCAAGCCGTTCACCATGCACGTGAAGGACGGCACCACGCATCTGGCGCCCATCTCCGACCACTGGGCCGACATCACGGCCATCATGACCGAGACGATGGACTCGATCCTGTCGTTCAAGAGCGACGTCAACGCCCTCGACCCGGCCAACACGAAGATCAACGCGCTGTTCGGCTAGGGCCGGCGTCCGGTACGCGCAGGGCGAGCAGGGCGATGTCGTCGTCGGACTCGCCCCGCGCGGCCAGCAGCTCGTCGCAGAACTGTTCCACGGGCGCCTTGGCGAGCGTCACGGCCTGAAGGCGGAGCCGGTCCATGCCGCGGCCGATGTCCTCGCCGGGGCGTTCGACGAGCCCGTCGGTGTAGAGCAGCAGCGTGGACCGCGGCGGCAGCGGGTCGCGGGCCTCGGGGCGGGGTGTGGTGACGTCCATGCCGAGCAGCACGCCGGAGCCGTCCTCCAGGTAGCGGGCCTCGCCCTCCCGGGTGACCAGGAGCGGCGGCATGTGGCCGGCGCTGGAGTGGTCGAACGCCCACGGCCCGCCGATCGGCGCCCTGATCAGGCCGTACAGGCACGTCGCCACCCGCTGGCCGTAGAGGGCGTCGTTGACCAGGTCGAGCCGGCTGAGGATCTCCCCCGGCGGCTCCTGACGGTCGTAGGCCAGCGCGCGCATCATGTTGCGCAGCTGGCTCATGATGACCGCGGCCGACAGGTCGTGGCCGGCGACGTCGCCGATGACGACGGCCAGGTCGCCCTTCGGCAGCAGGAAGGCGTCGTACCAGTCGCCGCCGACCTCCGCCGCCTCGTGCGCCGGGTGGTAGCGGGCGGCCAGCCGCAGGCGGTCGATCTGCGGCAGGTCGGGCAGGAGGGAGCGTTGCATGCGCTCGGCGATGTGCCGCACCTTGTCGTACAGGCGGGCGTGGTCGAGGGCGAGCGAGACGCCGCGCGCGATCTCCTTGATCAGGTTCTGATCCGCGGGGGTGAAGGTCTGGGCGGGATCCTCGCGGGCCAGGGTCAGTGCCCCGAGCATCCTCCACCGCACGCGCAGCGGGACGACCATCGCGATCTTCCCGTCCAGCTGCCCGAACAGCTCCAGGCCCGACTCCCGCGCGGGCGGCAGCTCCGTGAGCAGCAGCGCGTCCGAGCCGCGCATGGCCCGCGCCACCGGCCCGGGGGTCTCGTCGGACAACCGCGGCAGCGGCTCGGTGAACCCGCCGTCCGGCACTCTCCCGGGGTCGCGGTGGGCCACGGCCAGATGGTACGGATGCCCGTCGCCGCCCAGCGCGTCGATCGCGCACCAGTCGGCCAGCGTGCACGTGAGGATGCTGCACAGCCGCCGCATCCCTTCCGTGAGCGACGGTGTGCTGTGGATCGCGATCATCGCCTGGCTCAGCACGCGGGCGTGCTGCAGGGCCACGTCGGCGTCGTGCGCTTCACTCCTGTCGGTCTCCATGCGATCCCCTCGATCCCCCTCGCGGGTGCCATGCCCCAGGAGAATCCGTTCAGGCCCGCCGGCCGGGGGCCGGCCACACGGCAAAGCGCGGCCAAACCGCACGTGGGCCCGCGTTTCAGGCGGTCCGCCGGCGCACCGTCGCCGCCCCGGCCCCGCGGTTGACGGACTTTTGAGCCGTCACCAGGGTTTCACCAGCCGATGGCCCGGGCCAGCGGCGTGCCGGCTCCCGGCGACAACCGCTCGGTCAGCGGGACGGGCATCTGCGCCATGAACCGCGGCTCGGTGCCGAGGTGCTCCTGCGCGGCGTGCACGGTGAACGGGTGCAGCACGTAAGCGTCGCCCGGCCGTCCGGTCGCGAACGCCAGGGGACGCCCCCGGCTGGCGTCGTCCACGAGCGGCCCGGCCTCCATCGGGTCGATCGCCTTCTCGTCCAGCACCCCGGCCACGTCGCGGTGGGACCCGACGCGCACCCGGGTCGGCGCGTCGTCGGGGCCGACATCGGAGAAGATGATCAGCAGCAGGAACGTGCCGGGACGGCCGCTCACTCCCCAGCCTCCGTCGGGCCGCTCGGTGTTGGCGTCGATGTGCCAGCCGCGGTCTTCGGCCGGCGGCACCCGGGGGAACCGGACCGGGATGTTCCCCGCGGCGCCGCGCGGGATCCACCGGCTCGGCCCGGCGATCGCGTCCAGCGCCGCGCGCAGCCGGGGGCTCCTCATGAACTCCCCGAACGGGCCCTCGCCGGTCAGGTCGGCGGTCCACACCACCGGCTGCGTCCACCCGGAGGGGTCGTCGGGCGACAGGCCGATCCGCTGCCACAGCAGCGCCCTCGCGGCGTCGCCGACCTCGCGCGGCACCACCCCTTCGACCTTGGCGAACCCGTCCGTAACGAACTGATCGACATCGACAACGTTCATGTCTGGCACGCTAGCAACGCCGTCTACCGGTTTTCCGCGAGGCGAAGCCCCGTGAGGAACTCGTCGGCGAGGCGGATCTGGTGCTCGGGCGGGAACCGTTCCGGGTCGAAGAGCGCCTGCACGACCAGGCCGTGCGTGAACGACAGCACGGTCCGCGCGAGCCGTACCGGATCGGCTTCGGGTCGGCCGGATCGTCGACTGGGCGGTGCGGACGCGCGGCATCCAGCGTGTCGAGTGGCAGGCGGTCGCCGGCAACGTCCGCAGCCTCAACGTCGCACGGCGCCTCGGCATGAGCCGTGAGGGCGTCCTGCGCCAGGTCTACCCGCGCGGCGGCCGCGTCGACGTGGAGGTCTGGTCGCTTCTGGCCGACGAGTGGCGCGGCTGAATCTGGTTGGCTTGAGTCTCCAGTAAGGGGAGACGCGAAGGTGGGGTCATGGACGCGGACACGCTCTACTCGATCGGCGACCTGGCCCGGCGCACCGGGCTGACGGTCAAGACCATCCGGTTCTACTCCGACGAGGGGATCGTGCCGCCGGCCGACCGCAGCCCGGCCGGTTACCGCCGTTACGGCCCCGACGCCGCCGCCCGTCTCGACCTCGTGCGCACGCTGCGCGACCTGGGGCTCGATCTGGCCACGATCCGCAGGGTCGTGAACCGGGAAGTTCCCCTCGCCCAGGTCGCCGCCGCGCACGCGGAGGCGCTGCGGGCGCAGATCCGCACGTTGCGGCGGCGGCAGGCGGTGCTGACGGCGGTGGCCCGGCGCGGGTCCACCCCTGAGGAGATGGAATTGATGCACGAACTCGCCGGCCTGTCAGAGGACGAACGTCACCGCCTGATCGCCGACTTCCTCGACGCCGCCTTCACCCCTGACGGCCCGTTCGCGGGGGTCAGGGGCTCGATGACCCCGCACCTGCCGGACGATCCCGAGCCGGAGCAGGTCGAGGCGTGGATGGAGCTGGCCGAGCTGGCCCGCGACCCGGAATTCCGCGCGGTGATGCGGCGCATGGCCGGCCTGTACGCGGCCGACCACGCCGGGGGCGGCCTCCCGCGCCCCGACGCCGCGGCGCTCGTGCGCGACGCGGTCCGCCCGGCGCTGGAGGCGGGCGTGGACCCGTCCGCGCCCGAGGCCGCCGCCGTCGTCGCGCGGGTCTGCTCCCGGTACGCCGGAGCGGACCTGCGCGCCCGGCTGGAGGCGGCCTGCGACGCCCGCAGGGACCGTTACATGGAGCTGCTCGCGACCGTCAACGGCTGGCCGCGGCCGGAGCCCCTGACGCCGGCGCTCACCTGGTTCGCCGAAGCGCTCCGCGATCAGGCCGTGTCGCAGTAGGGCCCCAGCGGCGTCCCGTTCGCGTGGAACGTCAGGCACAGCACGTCACCCGGCGCCGGCGGCGGATACGGCTCGTACCAGCCCCGCACGTATCCCGGCTGGGGGAACGCGGTCAGGCTGCCCGTGACCGGGGCGCCGTTGACCGTGGCCGTCACGGAGAGCGTCGCGGGCGGCGGCCTGAGGGTGAAGACGTACGAGCCGCCGTCGAGCTCCCCGCACACCGGGGTCTCGGGGCCGCAGTACGGGGCCTCGGCCCGCGCGGGAGAGGCCGCCACCAGCAGGACGAGAGGCGTCAGCAAGGCCAGCGCGATCCGGCCGGCGGTCATGGCGTGCCCCTCTCGTCGATCTACGAGCAGACGGTAACCCGAAGATCCACTCCCGTCCAGGGGCGTCAGGGTTCGTACCGATGGCCGCCGTGGCGGGCCAGCGCTGCGTGGAGGCGAGCGGGCATCGCGGCGCGCGCCGGGTCCGCCACGGACAGCCGGGCCACGACGTGGCCGCCGTGCCCGGCGCGCAGATCGTGGTGGGCGGGCTCGTCCTCGTCCGTGAACGTGACGACGACGCGATGGGCGCCGCCGCCGGGCTCGGCGACCAGGCGGACGCGTTCGACGCGGAACCACGGGATGACGACCGACCGGTCGCGGAGGCGGATCCACCGCTGGTCGGTGAGGGTGAGCCCGCCGGCGTCCACGGTGAGCAGGTCGTGCCCGTCGGAACCGGAGTGGACGAAGGCGGCGCCCAGGCCGAGCACCCAGAACCACCACAAGTTCGCGGACAGGTGGCGGGTGAACTCCCACGCTCTGGCCGGGTCGCGGCTGATGCACAGCTCCACCAGGCCGACGATCCCGAACAGGGCGGCGATCTGCAGCGCGCCCACGCCCACGTCGGTGACCCGTTCGGCGGCGCGCATGGCGGGGGTGGTGATCGGGAAGCTGTCCGTCGTGGCCCGCGCGCTGTCGTCCACGGCGACGGCCGTCCGGGACCGCTCCGTGCGGCCCTCGGGGGTCATGGTGAAGGAACGGCGGCCGGCGCCTGAGCGCGACATCGCCTGTCCGGTGAGCGAGTCCAGCAGGTCCGGCAGCGCGGGGCGGCGTCCCGGGTTCTCGGCGAGGCAGGCGGCGACCAGACCGGCGAGGTCGTCGCGCAACCCCGACAGGTCAGGCTCGTCGTGGCGGACGGCCTCGCCGCCGAACGGGCTGCGGCCGGTGGCGGCGAACGCCAGCACCGCGCCCAGGGAGAACACGTCGCCCGGCGGCCCGACGTCGTGACCGCGCACCTGCTCGGGAGGCACGAACGTTCCCGGCACGCGGCGCACGCCGTCCAGCGCGCGGGCGATGCAGAAGTCGGTGAGCCGCGGCCCGTCGGCGGCCAGGAGCACGTTGCCGGGGTTGAGGTCGCGGTGCACCAAGCGGCGGGCGTGGATCGCCGCGAGCCCCTCGGCCAGCCCCGCACCCAGGACGAAGACCGCCTCAGCGGGCAACGGCCCGTGCGCCCGCACGGCCTCCTTCAGGGAGGGGCCGGGGACGTACGAGGTCGCCAGCCACGGCCGGCCGGCTGAGGTGTCGGCGTCGAGCACGCGTGCGGTGAAGGGGCCGCCCACCCGGCGCGCGAGCCCGACCTCCTCGGCGAAGCGGCGGCGGAAGCCCGCGTCGCCGGCCAGCTCGGGAAGGACCACCTTGACCGCGACCGGCGGGCCGCCGCCCGAGCGCCCCAGGAACACCCGCCCCAGACCGCCGTCGCCCAGCCGCCCCCGCAGCGTGTACGGCCCCACCTGGCGGGGGTCGCCCGGCCGCAGAGGATCGATCACCCTTGCCAAGGACCCACCCGAAAACCGCTTGACGGACCTTCGCCATCATGCCAGCCCGCCCGCCAGAAGCGAAAACCGGCAAATCCCCAGCACGGTCTCACCCAGGGCGCAGCCACCGTGCCAACGGCGTGGCGGCGATGCGGGCGTGGCCCTCGTCGGGCACCAGCGTGCGCTCGCCCAGCTCGCCGCCGAAGTACGGCGCGTGCGGGTCCGTGATCACCGTGCGCGGGTCGCCCCACGCGGCCAGGGCCGTCCGCGCCACCTCGTCCAGCGGGAACACCTCGGGCCCCGCCACCTCCACGATGCCCCGCAGCGGCGGCCCGGTGACGATGTCGGCGAGCACGGCGACGACGTCCGCGGCGGCGACGGGCTGGACGAGCGCGGGCGGCAGCAGGATCGTGCCGCCCTCGGCGGCCGAGTCGGCGATGGCCCGGATGAACTCGAAGAACTGCGTCGCCCGCACGATCGAGTATGCGATCCCGGACTCCTCGATCAGCCTCTCCTGCGCGACCTTGGCGCGGTAGTGGCCGGAGGCCGGCAGCCGGTCGACCCCGACGATCGACAACGCGACGTGATGCCACACGCCCGCGTTCCGCTCGGCGGCGAGGACGTTGCGGGTCGCGGTGGTGAAGAACTCCATCGCCGCCTCGGCCTCGACGGACCGCCCTTTCGCCACATCGGCCACGGCGTCGGCGCCCGCCAGCGCCGCGGCCAGGCCCTTGCCGGTGACCGCGTCCACCCCCGACGAGGGAGAGGCCGGGACCACGTCGTGCCCCCTCCCGCGCAGCGCGTCCACGAGTCCGGCCCCGATGAGGCCGGTGCCGCCGATCACCACGATCTTCATGGACGCAGGGCAGCCTTGAGCACGTCGACGGCCTGCGCGATGGCGGCGGAGGCCGCGCGGGTCCGCCGGACGGGGTTGAGCATCATGAAGTCGTGCAGGATGCCGTTGTAACGCACGCTCGTCGTCGGCACGCCCGCCTCGGTCAGCCGGCGCGCGTACGCCTCGCCCTCGTCGCGCAGCACGTCGTTCTCGTCCACGATCACCAGCGCGGGCGGCAGCCCGGCCAGGTCCTCCAGGCTCGCGCGCAGCGGTGACGCGGTGATCTCGGCCCGCTCGCGATGGTCGGGGGCGTACGCGTCCCAGAACCACGCCATGGCCTTGGCCGTCAGGAACGGGCCGTCGGCGAACTCGCGGTAGCTGTCGGTGTCCTGGGCGGCGTCGGTGACCGGGTAGTACAGCGACTGCTGCACGAACGTCACGTCGCCCCGCCGCTTGGCGAGGATGGCCAGCGCGGCGGTCATGTTGCCGCCTACCGAGTCGCCGGCCACCGCCATCCGCCGCGCGTCCAGCCCCTCCTCCGTCCCGCTGCTGGTGATCCACTGTGCGGTGGCGTACGCCTGCTCGACGGCGACCGGGTAGCGGGCCTCGGGCGAGCGGTCGTACTCGACGAAGGCGACCGCGGCGTTCACTCCGGTGGCCAGCTCGCGGACGAGCCGGTCGTGGGTGCCCGCGTTGCCCAGGATCCAGCCGCCTCCGTGGACGTACAGGATGACCGGCAGCGCACCGGACGACCCGGCCGGCTTGACGATCCGCACCCGCACCTCCCCGGCCTCGGCCGGGACGGTGATCCACTTCTCGTCCACGTCGGGCATGTCGATCGGGGCGGACTGGATGTCGTCCAGCACCTTGCGGGCGCGTTCGGGCCCGAGCTCGTAGAGGAAGGGCGGTTTCGAGGTCGCGTCCGCGATCTCCTGGGCGGCCGGCTCCAGAACGTGCCTGCTCATGGCGGGCTCCTCACCATCGACGCGCTCACCAGAACCCACGTAACCCCCTGCCCCACGACCAGGGCAACAGCCGCCCAGAAGATCGTTCCCCACGCTTTGCCCGGGAACGAGGAGATCCCCGTGGGCAAGTCAGGCCGGTTGGGGGAAGCGTTCGGGGTTGGGGAGCTGGATCCAGCCCGGGTACTCCGGGGGGAGGGCGCCGGCCTGGTCGAGGTCGGCGAGGTCCTGGGCGGTGAGTTCCAGGTCGACGGCGGCGAGAGAGTCCTCGAGCTGCTCCGGGCGCTTGGCGCCGACGATGGCGCTGGTCACCCCGGGCTGCGCGAGCACCCAGGCGAGCGCGACCCGCGCCACCGGAGCCTCGTGGCGGGCCGCGACCAGGCCGGCGGGGAGTGGGCGCTGCGCTTCCCGGCGTACCAGCATGTCAAGATCGGGGCGTTGCTGTCGGGGTCCTGCCTGCTGACGCCAGACGGCGGCCCGGCGCTGCGGCTGTCGGAGGGCGGCTGCTCCCTGCTGGTGGGCGGCCGGCCGTACGAGGTGTCCAGCGGGCCCGGCCTCGAACCGCGCGACGGCCAGGCCGTCTACCGCTCCGCCCCCAGCCGCAGGAACAGGACGCCGCGGCCGACGAGCGACCGTGAGAGGTCCGGAGCGGCGGCCGGGCTGTGCCGCCCGGCGCGGTGACGTCATCGCGCCGGGCCCTCCTTGCGGACCCGGCCCGGCCCGGGCCTGGAGGACGAGATCGTCGTTTCCTGCGGCCGGCGGCGGGCAGGCGCTCAGGATGGATGACGAGGTCACGGTGACGCCGTATGAGGACGGGCCGCTGCTGGTCAGAGGGGCGTTCGAGCTGGTGACTCAGGACGGTGAGCGCATCGAGCGGGGGCGTTCGACGGTGGCGCTGTGCCGGTGCGGGGGCTCGTCCACCAAGCCGTTCTGCGACGGCTCCCACAAGGCGCTCGGCTTCCGCGCCCCCAGCGAGGCCGACCCGCCGCCCTGACGGCGGATCCGGCGTACGGGGTTCGCGGCGCGGCGCAGGCGGCGGCCCGCGTACGGCACGCCGCCCCGCAGCGCGGCGCCCACCGCGAGCCAGCCGCACACGCCCCGCTCCAGCACCCAGACCGGCGCGAACAGCGCCGTGTCCCACGGGAACACCCGCCGGCCCCCAGCCCTGCGCCGCCCGGCCTCCGCCAGCCCGACCGCCAGCACCGCGCCCACGCCCAGCGGCGCGTACGCACGCCGCAGCAGGCACGCGGCCACGGCGGGCAGCACCGACAGCGAGAACGCCAGCCGGGCCGGCTGCGCGAGGTCGTCGTAGGCCTGCCGCACCCGCTGCGACCAGAACCGCGACGCGTCCGGGGGCAGGCGGCGCACGTAGAGCCCGGGCGGACGGGCCTCGACGCCGCCGTGCGCGCGGACCGTGCGGATCAGCTCCAGGTTCTCGAACAGCACGTCGCCGTCGTAGCCGCCCATCCGCTCGAAGAAGGGACGCCGGATGCCGAACGTCCCCGGGTAGTCGGCGCCGAGTGCGCGGTTGAGCAGCGTGCGGGCGGTGTCCCAGCGGGCGTGCCAGGGCAGCGGGCTGAAGTGGTTCTGCGGCCTGACCAGGTCGGCGCGGCAGAGCAGCCGGTCGACGGCCGCGAGCGAGGCGGCGTCGTAGCGGACGTCGTCGTCGGCGATCACCACGTGCTCGGCGCGGGCCAGCCGCAGCCCCGTCGTCACCCCGGTCACCTTGCCGTTGGCGAACCGCAGGTCGCGGGCGGGGCGCACGTGGGTGACGAGGCCGCGCCACCGCCGCGCGTGCCGGGCGAAGAGCGCGGCGTCGCTGCCGTCCACCACGATGACCCGGGCCCGGCGGGACAGCCATCGCAGGTACGCCGTCAGCTCGTCCAGGTCGGCGTCGTCGTCCCAGCGCAGCGGCAGCACGTAGTCGATCCGGGTCATGACGCGGCGGCGAGCGGTGCCTCCTCCAGCGAGGTCCGGCCCTGCCGCCAGCGGGACATGACGTGGTGGGCCCAGCGGCGTTCGACCTCCAGCGCGCAGGCGGCGCCGTAGAGGACGTCGCCGGTCAGCGACGGCTCCTGGGCGGCCAGGCGGGCGCACAGGTCGTGCGCGGCGATCTGCTCGTGCACGGCGTCGGCCTGCACGTGCTCGTCGAAGAAGCGGGTGACGTCCGGTCCGTGGCCGAGGCGCCGCAGGCCGGCGCCGTAGCGGCGGTTGGGCGCGGACGAGGTCATCTCCAGAGCGGCGAGATGGCCGGCCAGGGCGCCGCGCCGGGCCCGGTGCAGTCCGAACAGCGACATGACGTTGGAGACGGCCAGCGTGACGCCGGGGACCCGATCGAGGTAGGCGCCGTAGGAGCCGTCCAGGCCGAGGCCGGTCATGGTGGCGCGGAACAGCTCGGCGTGCATGCGCTCGGCGCGGCCGCCGCCGTACTCGTCGGCCTGGATCTCGACCAGGGCCGCCTTGGGTCCGCCGTCCAGGCGCGGGATGGCCCAGGTGTGCGGGTCGGCCTCCTTGAGGTGGTAGATCGACCGGTGCACGACGAACTCGCGGAACTGCTCCAGGTCGGCCGCGCGCTGGAGGTGCTGTGAGAGTGGCGCCTCCCGCTCGGCCTCGGCGACGAGCCCGCCCAGCGCGGACCGTACGCGTTCCGGCGGCACGACCGGAGGCCGGGGCACGGCGCGGGCGAGCGCGCCCTCGAAGCAGCGTTCGAGGTCGAGGCGGACGGCCAGCAGCGCCGGCTGCCACTCCCAGCCGTCGTCCACGTCGTCGAAGCCGCGGTAGTGCAGCTCGTAGCAGGCGAAGAGGGCGAGCTGGAGGTCGCCGTCGTCCAGCGCCCGCGCGGGCGGGGGCGTGACGAGCGGCGGCTCCAGGTCGCCCGGCGGGCCGGCGAGCCGGTCGAACAGGGCGGCCGTGATGGGGCCGCGGGGGGCGGGCAGCCGCATCAGGCACCTCCGGTGAGACGGTAGACGGAGACGTGGGTGCGGCTGTCGTCGGTGAACGGCGTGCCGACCCAGTCGGACCAGCGGTGCTCGCGGTCCATCCCGGCCAGCCGGGCCATCAGGTCGAGCTCGGCGGGCCAGGCGTAGCGGTGGTTGGCCGGCAGCAGCCGCAGCCCCTCACCGGTCATCCGGACCTTGGTGGTGTACATCAGCTGCTCGGCCGGCGACAGGCGGGCGGCCTCGGCCAGGACCACGTCCTCCGACACCGCCAGCAGACGCAGGCTGGAGCCGTCGCGGAAGCCGGCCAGGTCGGGCACCCACGCCTCGATCACGAACCTGCCGCCGGGCTCCAGGTGCGCGGCCGCGTTGCGGAAGCAGCTCACCTGGGCGTCCTGCGACGGCAGGGCGAAGATCGTGTTGGTGGTGAGAACCACCAGGCTGAACCGCCCGTCGACCCGGGTGGTGGCGAAGTCGCCGATGGTCACGGGGATGCCGTCTCCCCCGGACTTTCCACGCAGGATCTCCACCATGTCGGGCGAGCCGTCGATCCCCGCCACGGTCAGCCCCCGGCTCACCAGCGGCAGCGCCAGCCGTCCCGTTCCGATGCCGAACTCCAGCACCGGCCCTTCGCCTGCCAGCTCGCAGAGCCGCTCCACCGCCGCCTGTGTCGGCAGGTCGCGCACCGTCGCGTCGTAGATGTCGGCGATGCTCCTGCCGTAGGCGGCGACGTTGAACGACGTCACCGCACACCCCCTTCCCAGGTTCGCCGGACACTGCCCCTGGGACGGATGTCCAAACCGGCCCGTCCGTCGGGGGCGTGCGAACCCGTCCGGTTCCTTCAGCTGCTGGTCGGCGGGGTCATCGGTGCCGGTTCGAACCGTACGGGAGTGGCGGCCTCGACGGGGGCGTGTGCCCGGTGCGCCCCGTGTTCCCCGTGGGCCACGCGGTCCCCATGGGCCCCGTGAGCGAGATGCCGGGCCACGCGCCGGCCGGGATGCGCGCGCGAGATCGCGACGCGGCGAACGCGGTGGGCGGGTCGTCGGTGTTGTCCGTGGGCGGCCGCCGGTCTGGAGTCCGGGGCGCCTTCCCCGGACTGCTCCTGAGGACCGGACGAGCGTGGCGGCGGGGGCAGCAGCGTCTCCTCCAGCAGCTGCATCAACATCAGGCCGATCAACGCCAAGAGCGGGATGGCCAAGGCCACGGCGAGGATGGGTGTTCACCTCCTGAGTTCGGCGCGCCGCGGATGCGAGCCGGCGGGGGTCGGCCCGGGGCTCCATCGCGAGCGCACGCGACGGGTCGGCATCTTGTTCAGGTACGCCGTCCGCTGCCCCGTTCGTGCCCATTCGAACGAAATCTCATCGATTGTCCGATTGGGCAGAATCATGATCTTCCACCTTCGTCGCGGCGGGAGCGGCCGCCGCCGGTTCGGGGATTCGCGGTCGGTGAGCCCTCCATCGTGGGAGCTACCTGCGCCTCTACCGCTGACAACCGCCCCTAAACCGGCCAGATCAGCCCATCAGCGGCAGGCTGTGCCGCAGGCCGGTGATGTTCAGCAGCCGGGTCATCCGCGGGCCTGGCCCCCGGAACCAGAGCGTGACGCCCTGGGTGCGCGCGCGGCGATGGGCGGCGACGAGCAGGCCGAGCCCGCCGGCATCGCAGAAGGTCACCCGTGACAGGTCGACGACGACCACGCGGTCACCGGCGCACAGCGCTGCCGTCAGCCGCCGGCGTACGGCGTCGCCGGTGCAGAGGTCGATCTCACCCGACAGGGCGACGACCGTCGGGGACGATTCGGGCGGCATGGAACGCCTGGCTGTCATGGGGTTCCCCTGATGGGTACGGGCAGCGAGCGTCGGAGACGGGCTCGATGGCAGGGAACGGGCCGTCCCGCCTGACCTGCTCGGCACCTGTCGGGCTTCGGTGGGCCCGCTCTGGTTCGCCGGGGCGATGTCGAACGGCGACGTCCGGAGATTCCCTCAGCAATACGAGGCTACCGGCGCCGACGACAATTACCCGATATATCGCCATACGGCGCACCGAATCCATTCGGTTGTTTGACCTGGTCGCGCCAGGATGCCGCAGCTGCCGGGCCATCCGAGAGCCCTTGACGTGCGACCGGCCGTGACACGTCCCCGGACGAGCCGCCCGCGAGCCTCGCCGACCGCCATCCCGGCGCGCGCCGCCGATGTGGTACCGCCGCGGCGCGGCGTGCACGACCCCGCGGACCGTACACATGACATTTTTTTGGGCAAAACCCGGACAACGGGAATAAAATCCCGGGGGGCTTATGCCGGGGTGCCCACCCACGACCGACGGCGACATGCAGGTGCGGGCGAGATTTGCTTCGCGTCCCGCGCTTGTGGTAACGTCGGGGACGTTGCAGTTGTGGTACCCAGCAAAAGACTTTGGCGCACCTGAGCAACTCGGGTGCGCTTTTTCTTTTTCCGGTCATCTCCGGGTGGGCTCATGCGGCGACAAGGGGTTTCGCAAGGTGCGTCACCCGTCTCAGCACCTATCTGAGGAGATCAAGATGGCTACCGGAACCGTGAAGTGGTTCAACTCCGAAAAGGGCTTCGGCTTCATCGCGCAGGACAACGGCGGCGCTGACGTCTTCGCGCACTACTCCAACATCGTCTCCAACGGCGGTTACCGTGAGCTCTTCGAGGGCCAGAAGGTGGCCTTCGACGTGGTCCAGGGCCAGAAGGGCCCGCAGGCGGAGAACATCGTCCCCGCCTGACACGGCACACGCCACGCGCCGGGGCCCGCACCTTTCACCAGGTGCGGGCCCCGGCCGCGTTTCCTGCCCTTTTCCCGGGATTCCCGTTGACCGGCAAAATTCCGGCAACCGACTAAAGCGTTTATATAGCGATATACGGCGAGATTTCATCTTCCCTCGCGGCCCGGTGGCCCTCACGGCCCTCCGCCGAACGGCGACCCCCGCCCGGTCGCGTCCCGGCGGGCGTGGTTGAATCGGCACGCCCGACCCCGGAGGAGGAAAGCATGCCGGTCGACCGCGAGCGCAGCGTGGTGTTCGGAAGCGTGGCCACGGAGTACGACTCCGCCCGTCCCGGCTATCCCGACCGGCTCGTCACCGACGTGCTCGCCTACGCGCCCCCCGGCCCCGCGCTGGAGGTGGGCGCCGGCACCGGCAAGGCCACGGTGAGCTTCGCCGCGCACGGCGCCGACCTCACCTGCGTCGAGCCCGACCCCCGCATGGCCGCCGTGCTGACCGCCAAGTGCCCGGACGCCCGTGTCGAGATCGGAATCTTCGAGCAGTACGTGCCCGACCGGCGCTTCGCCCTGCTCTACTCCGCCCAGGCCTGGCACTGGGTCGACCCCGACCGCCGCTGGGACCTCGCCCACGCGGTCCTGGTCCCGTCGGGCGCGGTCGCGGTCTTCTGGAACCAGTACGTCGTCACCGACCCCGCCCTGCGGGCCGAGCTCGCCGCCGTCGACCGGCGCTACGAGGTGACGACGTCCAGCCTGCACCGCAGCACCGAGGTCCGCGCCCAGCAGGCCGAGCACGAGCTGGCCGGCGACCCGCGCTGGACCGACCTGGAGGAGCGCCACTACGAGCATCCCGGCCGCTACGACGCCGGCCGTTACCTCGACCTGGTCCGGTCGATCTCGGCGTACCGGATGCTCGACGCCGGCGTCCGTGAGGCGCTGCTGGGCGAGATCGCCGCGCTCATCGGCGACGGCGTGGACATGACGTTCACCACCGACCTGACGCTCGGCCGCCGGGCGGACTGAGCACCGGTTCAGTAGCTGGGCGGGGTGACCGTGACGAGGAAGCCGGCCGGCTCCTCGCCCGGGTTGCGGTAGAGGTGCGGCAGCGAGGAGTCGAAGTAGCAGCTGTCGCCCGCCTCCAGCAGGTGCTCCGTGCCCGACACCTCCACCACGAGCCGGCCCCGCAGCACGAGCACGCACTCCTCCGACGGGTGCGACCAGGGCTCGGCGGCCGAGGACCCGCCCGGCAGCAGGCAGCCCTCCAGCACCTCCAGCCGCCCGTGGCCGTGTGACACGCGGGTGTAGGAGATGCCGCCGGCCGGCGACCTGACGCGCATCCGCCCCTCCCGCCGGACCACGGCCACCGCGGCGGCGGCCGGCTCCTGGAAGAGGCTGAACAGCGGCAGGTCCAGCACCTTCGCGATCTTCCTGAGCGTCTCCAGGCTCGGGTCGGCGAGGTCGCGCTCGACCTGGCTGATCAGCCCGCTCGACACACCGGCCGCGGCGGCGAGCTGGGCGAGGGTCAGCCCGCGCTCGGTACGCAGCTCACGGATCCTGGCGCCAATCACCCGCCGATCCTAGTTCACCCTCCGATGGGCAGCTTCGTGAGGATCAATGCCATTAAAGACGTATTGACCTGGTTAAAAGACCGCGGATAGGGTGCCCGAAATGTCAGAGATGCTGAACGCCACTCAGTTCCGGGCCGAGTTCCCCTCCCTGGCCGACGCCGTCCACCTCGCGAGCTGCAGCCAGGGCGCGCTGTCGTCGCGGCTGGCGTACGCGCTGCAGGAGATCGGGCATTCGCTGCGGGAGCAGGGCGCGCCGTGGGGGCGGTGGATGGCCGAGGTGGGCCGGGCCAAGGAGCGGTTCGCCCGGCTCATCGGCGCGCGGCCGGACGAGGTGGCCGTGCTGTCGTGCGCGTCGGAGGCCGCCTACCAGGCCGCCTCGTCGCTCGACTGGTCGCGCCGTCCGGGCGTCGTCACCACCGACCTGGAGTTCCCGTCGATCGCGCACGTCTGGCTGGCCCAGGGCAGGCGCGGCGCGAAGGTCACGGTGGCGGCCGACACCGGCGAGAACGTCGCGGCGGAGGCGTACGATGCCGTCATCGACGAGAGCGTCAACCTGGTGTCCGTGCCGCTGCACACCTACCGCAACGGCGCCCGCCTACCGGTCGAGGACGTCGCGCGCATCGCGCACGCGCGGGGCGCGCGGGTGTTCGTGGACGCCTACCAGGGCGCCGGCGTCGTTCCGATCGACGTCGACCGGCTGGGCTGCGACTACCTGGTGGCCGGGTCGTTGAAATACCTGCTAGGCCTGCCCGGCATCGCGTTCCTGTACGTGCGCGGCGGCCTGGAGCGGCAGCGCGACCCCGAGCTGACCGGCTGGTTCGGCCGCACGGACCCGTTCGCGTTCGATCCCCGGCTGCTCGACTTCCCCGCCGACGCCAGGCGCTTCGAGACCGGCACGCCGCCCGTCCCGTCGGCGTACGCGGCCAACGCGGGGCTGGACCTGATCGAGCGGGTGGACCTGCACGACGTGCGGGCGCACGTGTCGGCGCTGGTCGAGGAGCTGGCCGAGCGGCTGACGGCCGACGGCGAGCGGGTGGCGAGCCCGGCGGGCGCGCGCGGCCCGCAGGTGGCGATCTTCGACGCCGACCCGGACCGGCTGGCGGCGCGGCTGGCCGAGCGCCGCGTCTGGACGGCGCCGCGGGGCGACCTGCTGCGGCTGTCCTTCCACTACTACAACGACCGCTCCGACGTGGACGCGGTCGTCGACGCCATCCGCGCCTGCCGTAAGGCGTGATCATCCCCCCGAGAGGTCACCAGTGGACATCGACACCACCTCCGGCCTGCATCGCAGGCTGACCAGCCGACAGCTCACCATGATCGGGCTGGGCGGCGCGATCGGCACCGGGCTCTTCCTCGGCTCCAGCCTGGCGATCTCGCAGGCCGGCCCGGCGACCATCCTCGCCTACGTCATCTGCGCGGGCGTCGCCCTGGTGATCGGCTGGTCGCTGGCCGAGATGGTGGTCGTCCACCCGGAGGCGGGGGCGTTCGGGGCGATCGCCCACCGGTACCTGGGGCCGTGGGCCGGGTTCGTGGTGCGCTGGACGTACTGGACGATCCAGGTCATCGCGATCGGCGGCGAGGTGATCGCGGCGGGGATCTACGTGCAGTTCTGGTGGCCCGCGCTGCCGCTGTGGCTGCCCGTCGTGGTCTTCTCCGCGGTCGTGCTGGCGGTGAACGCGGTCGCGGTCAAGCTGTTCGGCGAGGTCGAGTACTGGTTCGCGATGATCAAGGTGGTGGCGATCGTCGTGTTCATCCTGCTCGGCGTGCTGCTCATCACCGTCGGCCTGCCCGGCGCCGAGTCCACCGGCACCGCCAACCTCACCGCCCACGACGGCTTCCTGCCGAACGGCGTGAACGGGCTGTTCCTGGCCATGGTGTTCGTGCTGTTCAGCTACATCGGCACCGAGGCCGTCTCGGTGACCGCCGCGGAGTCGGAGAACCCGGTGCGCGACATCCCGCGGGCGGCCCGCCGCATGGTCACCCGGCTGGCGCTGTTCTACGTGCTGGCCATCTCGGTCGTGCTCACCGTGGTGCCGTGGACGACCACCGCGCAGGGCGGCGAGGTGACCGAGAGCCCGTTCGTGAGCGTGTTCTCGGCGGCCGGCATCCCGGCGGCGGCGACCGTGATGAACTTCGTCGTGCTGACCGCCGCCCTGTCCAGCGCCAACACGAACCTCTACCTGACCACCAGGATGCTGCACTCGCTGGCCGCCAACCGGTACGCCCCCGCCTGGACCGGCCGGCTCAGCGCCTCGGGCGTGCCGCGCAACGCGCTCGCGCTGTCGGCGCTCGGGCTGGCACTGGCCGCGGGCGTCTCGGCGGCCAGCGAGAGCGGGGCGTACCTCGCGCTGTTCGGGGTGTCGGTGTTCGGGGCGCTGGTGGTGTGGTTCCTGATCCTGCTCACCCACCACGCCTTCCGGCGTACCCGCGCGGCGCAGGGGCTGCCGGCGTCGCCGGTGCGGCTGTGGGGCGCGCCGGTGACGTCGTCCGTGGTGATGGTCTTCCTGGCGGCCGTGCTGGTCTCGACGCTGTTCATCGACTCGCTGCGGCCGGCGTGGTGGGCGGGCGTGCCGTTCTTCGTGATCGTGAGCGTGGCGTACGTCGTCGCGTCGCGCCGCGCGGCCGCCAGAGCCTGATCGCGCGCCCGGGCGGCGGGATCACGAGCGGGGCCGGCGCCGTCCCCACAGCAGGTAGGCGATGGGCCCGACCGGCTGGACGAAGATTCCCGCCCACCACAGCGCCTTCCGCCCGCGCACGTCGTCCTGGGGGCGGAAGGCGAGATCCACCGCGACGGCCGAGGTCAGTGCGATCTCCGCGCATCCCGGCACCACCAGCGCGCCCCGTCGCCTCGTCGACATCTCGCTCCAGCGCATGGGGGGTCCTTCCTCGCTTCTCCGCCACCAGAGTGCCAGATGGCGGCGGCTAGAGCCTGATCGCGCCGGGACGGCGGTCCTCGACGACGAACGACGCGAACGTCGTCGCGGCGGCGTCGGGCCGGCTGACGGTCGGCACCATGCGCAGGTCGGTGCGCCACTGGTGCCGATCCACCCGGCAGGTGGCGTAGCCGCGCCGGTCGCCGTCGAAGAACTTGATGTGCGGGTTCCACTTGATCATGGGCCCGTAGTAGGGGCCGTAGACCTCGTCGTCGCCGTTCGTGGTGATCGACGTGCCGACGAACTCCGTCGCCACGACCGGCGAGTCGGGCCGGTCGAAATCCTGGTGGATGTCGTTGACGAAGGTCGAGTGCCAGTCGCCGGCGACCAGGATCGGGTTGCGCACCTTGGCCGAGACGAACGTGTCGGTGATGGCGCGGCGCGAGGCCGGGTAGCCGTCCCAGGCGTCGTGCCAGATGATGTCGCCGGTGGGGCCGTCGTGGTCGAGGCGGGCCATCATCACGCTGGTCGCGATCACGTTCCAGCGGGCCTTCGACGCGCGCAGCCCGTCCAGCAGCCAGCGTTCCTGGGCGGCGCCGAGCATGGTGCCCTTCGTCGGGTCGTCGCCCGCCGCACACGCGGGGGCCTCGCCCCAACCGCACGGCGGCGCGCTGCGGTACTGGCGGGTGTCCAGCAGGTCGATCTGCGCCAGGCGGCCCCAGTTCGTCCGGCCGTGGAGCAGCAGCGAGCCGTCGGGGCGGGGAAGTGAGCGGCGGCTGACGGGCTGGTGCTCGTACCACGCCTTGTAGGCGGCGGCGCGGTTGGCGTCGATCGGGCCGTACGCGCCGGCGTAGTCGTTGGCCACCTCGTGGTCGTCCCAGGTGACCAGCCAGGGGAAGCGGGCGTGGGTGCGCCGCAGGTCGGGGTCGGACTTGTACAGGGCGTACTGCATGCGCCAGCGGTCGAGGTCGCGCGGGCCGTCGCGGAGCACGTCGGGCGTGGGGGTCTTGCGCAGGCCGCCGTCGGCGGGCACGCCGTACTCGTAGACGTAGTCGCCGAGGTGGACGACCAGGTCGAGGTCCTCTTCGGCCATGCTCCGGTACGCCGCGTAGTAGCCGTGCGTCCAGTCCTGGCAGGAGGCGAAGGCGAAGCTCAGCGAGCCCGGACCGCCGTGCTCGGGGGGCGCGGTACGGGTGCGGCCGACCTCGGACACGTCGCCGCGGTAGCGGAAGCGGTAGTAGTAGTGCCGCTTCGGCTCCAGCCCGTCCACCTCGACGTGCACCGAGTGGGCGAGCTCCGGCAGCGCCGAGACGGTGCCGCGCCGGACGACCTTGTTCATGTTCTCGTCCAGGGCGAGCTGCCAGTCGACCGGCACCGCGCTGGTCGGCATGCCGCCGTCGGGGCTGAACGGGTCCGGCGCGAGCCGGGTCCACAGCACGACGCCGTCGGGCGTGGGGTCGCCCGAGGCGATGCCGAGGGTGAACGGGTACGCGCCCCCGCGCAGGGCGGGGGCGGCGAGCGCGGTGCCTTCGAGCGGGACCTGGCTGAAGGCGGCCAGCCCGGCGACGGCGCCGACGCCGGCGAGGAAGCCGCGGCGGCGTAAGGGATTGTTCGGGGAGATCACCGGGTCATCGCAGCGGCCCCGCCCGACCGCCAGGTGTCCCCTGGCGGACCTGAACGTGACTTTTCCCCCAAAGATTGCGTTACGTGCAGGGGGCCTCAGGCATGGCAGTGACCTCCCGGCGTGCTCGTCGGGGCCAGGTCGATGGCGGGGTCGAGGTCGAAGAACCCGGCGGGCTTGAGCGTGGAGCCGGTGGCGGGCGGCTCGGCGACGTCTCCCCTGGGGGGACGTCCGGCTGCTGATGTTCGGCGCCTGCACGAGCTGCGCCGGCTCGGCAGTGCGATCGATGCCGGCTTCGCCGACCAGGGTCTCGATGTTGCCTGAGTGCCTGTGGTCCTGAGCGGCGGTGGCTTGCCGGACCTGGCATCAGTCGGCGTGCGAGGGCACTGCTCAGACCTGTTCGAAGTGGAACGCTTTGATGAAGCAGTCGCGGGGCTGGGCGACGGCGAAGAGGATGCACTCCACGAGCGAGTGCGCGGTGAGGGCGTCCTTGGCCGCGCGCGGGGTGGTCTCCCATTCCTCGGAGAGCGGGTCGGCGTTGTCGAAGTCAGGCGGGTAGAGCGAGATCACCCGGACCCCTTGAGGACGCAGGCGCTTGGAGAGGATCTCGGCGAACCCTGCCTGAGCGCTCTTGGCCGCGTAGAAGGCGTCGTGCGCGTCCGACCGGTGGTGGCCCGGTGTTCCGCAGGCGGAGACCATCGTCACGACATCTGGTATCTCCGAGTTGCGCAGCAGAGGGAGGAAGCTCTTGGTGGTCAGGACCGTGCCGGTGGCGCCAGAGGCGATGGTGTCGACAACGTCGGCGTCGGTTGCGGACAGCAGGTCCGGCCCTGCCAGGTAGCGAGAGCCGTTGTTGATCAGTACGTCGACGCGGTCCGTGTGTTCCGCGACGCTGGAAGCGAAGTCGCGGATCGAGGAGGGGTCCGTCAGGTCGCAGGCGAAGGCGTGCACCCGCTGATGGCCGCGGTTGCGAATCTCGTCGCGGACTCGTTGAGCGGCGGCGAGTTCGCGTGCCGAGAGGAAGACCTCGGCGCCGAGGTCCGCGAGGCGGATGGCCAGGGTTCGCCCGAAGTCGCGGCCGGCGGCCGTGATGACGACGCGGTGATCGTCCCATCTCATGGTGTCGCTCCTGGTTCGTGGATCGGTTGGTGCGGTGCATTGCGGCGGCTGACATCGGCGGCGTAGGCGGCCCAGTCCCCGGCTGATGCTTTCTGCCACTGAACGGCGACCTTGATGCGGAACGTACGACTGGGCCACTGCCAGGGTCAGTAACTCGGCATCGGTGAGTTTGGGCGGGGGTCCTTGGCGGGATGCGTCTCCTGGCCAGTCGTCGATCGTCACGTACAGTGCGGTCTAGCGGCCCAGCCAGGCGTCCAGGCGGGACAGCAGCTGCGCCGTGGGGATCTTGCCGCCTGTGGACCCTGTGTACACGGCCTGGCAGGGGGCGCGCCAGATCCGTACCTCGGCGATGGCGCCGGTGCTGTCGCCTACCCACACCACGTCGAGTGCTGCCGGCCGCGTGGATCTCGCCAGCCCGCAGTCAGTGAGGTTGGTGACGTTCTCCGTTCCTCCGCTGCCTGTCACGGTGTTCGCGGCCGTCGAAGTGTTGATCAGCGAACGCACGGATACGAGATCGTCCGGGATGCGGACCTGGGCTCGCAGCCGGAGCAGGTCGCCGTCGAGCCGGTACCGGCAGGCGGTGGCCGCCGACAGCGGGCTGGGCAGGAAAGTGCGCCAACCGGGGCCCCGGTTGGCCGCGACGTCATCTCGCGGCCAACCCCGTGCGTGTGTCAGGTCGATGTCCGCGGCGGGCAACTCGGCCGCGCATCCGGCGAGCGCCGAGGGCTTCGGCCGAGTCTCCAGTTGGGCCCGGTAATGGCGGAGAAAGGCGTCACTCGGATTGCCGAACCTCGTCCGGTCCGCGTACCGGGCGGTGCCGCAGTTGCGGTCCACCAGCACGACGGCGGATGTGCGCCCGTCCCCGTAGTGCACGACGAAGGACAGGCTCGTGCCGTAACCGACGGCGGTGCACACCTCGCCGAGGTGGAGGTCGTCTCCCAGAACGTGTCCTTTGGCCGCCTCCCGCTCACGCAGCTCGGCCTCCAGTACGTCGCGCGTGGGTAACGCGTTGAGCTCGGCGACCATCGCGTCGACCTGAGTGGTGAGTTTTCTGACCGGTACCGAAACGCGCGGCAACGCTCCCGCGAGCCGCTGCGCCGTCGCCAGTGGCAGCTCACACATCGTCACGGAGACGGCCCCGTCGGCGGGCACCAGCGCCCCCGGCCGATCGCCGCCCTCCCACCCGCCGGCGGGCGAGGTCGGGCACCCGTCGACTCCGAGCCGCGGGCCGAGGTTGTGCAGCGGGAAGGCGGCTGGAGCCGCGAACAGCAGCGCGAACACTCCCGCGATGACTCCGCCGATGCGCAGCACCATGGAAGAAGAATGTACGGGGTGACAGCCGTTGTGTGGGTGCGACCGGAAAACGGCGGGATCCACCACGAGGAATCTTGTCAGGCGAACCGCCGACGGTGCACCCGGTCGTATTCGGCGTGCTGGACCAGGCGGCATGCGCCTCGGCCTCGCCGACCAGGTCGTGTCCTGACCATCCACGCTCAGCGATCATCCGCTTGACGAAAGCTGCAGCGACTCACACCGTTCAGGCCTGCGAAGCGGGCTATCGGCTCGATATCCGCTGTGCGGGTTCGTGAATCGCCTTGGACGGCAAATCCCGATGGGCTCGTTCACCCATACGTAGGCGAGGAACGACCAGGCTTGGAGGATCTGGGCCCCGATGACCAGCGGCCGCGCGCCGAATCGGTCGGCCGGCGTCCCGGCCCACAGGGGGATGGGAATGGTGACCGCGTTGGCCGCGCCCAGCAGGGTGCCCAGCACGGCGAGCCCCGGCTGCCATCCGGCTACTGTTGCTCTCCATGACGCACACCGAGATCGAGGTGACCGCGGAGTTGGTGCGGGATCTGCTCCGCGAGCAGCACCCCGACCTGGCCGATCATCCGGTGAGGCTCGGCGCGCGTGGCTGGGACAACCAGCTGTGGCGGCTCGGCGACGACCTCGCCGTCCGGTTGCCCTGGGCGACGCAGTCCGCGGACGCGCTGCTGCTCAAGGAGCACACCTGGCTGCCCGTCCTCGCCCCGCGCCTTCCGCTGCCGGTTCCCGTTCCGCAGCGCCTCGGGGAGCCCTCCGCGCGGTTTCCGCGGCCCTGGATCGTCACGACCTGGGTGCGGGGCACGCCCGCCGACCGTGCCCCTGTCACGCGCGCCGCGGAGGCGGCCACCGCCCTGGCCGCATTCCTGACGGCACTTCACCACCCTGCCCCCGAACAGGCGCCCACCGGCCGGGACCGCGGAGGGCCGCTGGCCGGCTACTCCGAGGGTTTCGCCAAAGGGCTCGCCTCGGCCACCTAGCTGGGGCTCATCCCCGACCCGGACGCCGTCCGCGCGGTCTGGGAAGACGCCGCCGCGTCCGGCTGGGCCGGCCCGGCGCTCTGGCTCCACGGCGACCTGCATCCGGCCAACGTCCTCACCGCGGACGGCGCCATCTGCGGCGTGATCGACTTCGGCGACCTCTTCGCGGGCGACCCGGCCTGCGACCTCGCTGCCGCCTGGATTCTCCTGCCGGACGACACGACCGACCGCTTTCATGCCGCCTACCAGCCGGCCCCGGACGCCGCGACCCTGCGCCGCGCCCGCGGATGGGCGGTGCTCCGCGCCCTCAGCGGCATCCTCATCGGCGAAGCCGGCGTCCGCGGCCGCCCAGGCGGCAAGGCCACATGGGGCCCACCCGCCCAGGCCGCACTGCGACGCCTCATCGCGACGACCCAGCACTGACCAACCGCTCCGCGCACCGGGCGGGATTGCTTGACCGGACCCGTCGAACCCGTCCGGTCGGCAGCGGCGCCGGATCACGGCGAGGCTCCGTGGTCGTTGTTCGCTCACTGCCGCTCGGCTGTCACCATCGCGTCCGTGTCCGAGGCTGTCAGGGCGCTTCTTTCCAGGCGGGCAGTTCCTCGATGTCGCGGGTGCCGCGCAGGGCGCCGCAGAGGGGCAGCGGGGAGAGCAGGACGATCACGGCGGCCGTCCACAGCGTGGCGCGCGGCCCCGCCGTCTCCCCCACAACGCCGCCGAGGAGGGCGCCGATGGGGAAGACGCCCATCATGAAGAAGCGCATGGTGGCGTTGACCCGGTTCAGCAGGTGTCCGGGGCACAGGCGCTGGCGCAGGGTGACGTTCGTGACCGAGTAGACGATCTGGCCGAGCTCGCCGGTCGCGGTGCCGATCACGAGCAGGACGACCCCCCACCCGGGTTCCGCCAGCGGTCCGAGCAGCGCCACGGGGCCGGTCACGGCCAGCGAGAGCCAGATGATCCGGGCGGAGCCGAAGCGCCGGGCGAGGCGGGGCGTGAGGGCCGCGCCGATCATGACGGCGGTCGAGCCGAAAGCGAGGACGACCCCGATCGCCACGGGCGACAGGCCGAGGGTGCGCACCATGAAGACGAAGCCGGCCGCCGAGGCGACGGCGAAGGCGAAGTTGCAGGCGGCGCTGGTCAGCAGGGTCGCGCGGAGCAGCCGGGTCCGTACGACGAAGGCCAGGCCGCGGCGGATCTCCGTACCGAGCCGCTCCCCTCGCGGCCGGGGCGGGGCGGCCGGTTCGCGCGTCGTGATCGCCAGCAGCGACGCGGCCGACACGGCGAACGCGGCCACCTGGATCAGCACCACGTTCGCGGCCCCGACCAGGGTGGACGCCCAGCCGCCGATCCCCGGACCGGCCAGCTGGCCGCCGGCGCGGATGGTCTCCATGGCCGCGTTCCCGGCGAGCAGGCCACCCTTGCCGACGACGGAGGGCAGGTAGCTCTGGTAGCCGACGTCGAAGAAGACCCGGGCGGCGCCGGTCAGCAGCGAGACGAGCACGAGGTGTGTGATGGACAGCGTGCCGAGAAGGGCCGCCACGGGGATCGTGGCCAGGAGCGCGGCGCGTACGAGGTCGGCGGCGACGAGGACCGGGCGGCGGCGCCACCGGTCGAGCCAGGCGCCGGCGGGCAGGCCGATCAGCGCGAACGCGATCGTCCCCGAGGCGGTGACGAGGCCGAGCTGCAGCGGGGACGCCTGCAGGGTCACGACAGCGAGCAGGGGGATGGCGACCATGCTCACCTGCGCGCCGAGCTGGCTGGTGGTCTGGCCGAGAAGGAGCAGGCGGAAATCGCGCTGCCGGAACGTGGGGTCGCCGGGCATCGAATCCTCCAGAGAGCCGGTGGGGTCGGACCCCCACCCGCGGCTCCGAAGGCGTCGCCAGGGGTGGGGGACGTTACCGGTCCCTCCTGGGCGGCGTCAAATCAGGGGTGCGTTCCGCCGGGAAGATCGCCGCTCACGCCCGAGATCGCGAATTTCGCCACACCCATTCCGACATTCAAGGATCGTGATGGTTTGACACAGGGAACGTATCTAGCGTGACCTTGTCCCAATCCTCCCATCGGTACCAGCCACCGTCGCAGAACCCCGGCGGTCTGGCGAAGACGATCATTCGGACGCCCCGCCGGCTCGTATCTCAAGAGGAAATCACCAGGTCAGGACGGTCACCAGCGCGCCGTGCGGCGCTCTCGGAGAGGGCCTCCGCGCGCATTCAGGTAACAAACATTTCCTGAAATAACCGGTCTATCGTATTGTCATTGACTGGAATTGTTGGAACATATGGTCAGAGTCATCGAGTGAGGTCCATAGATCGCTTCCAGGAGAAGACGGCGGCGAGGGGAAAGGGGCGACGCTCATGCACCAACGTGCTGTCCGAAACTTGGCCAAGCTCGATACGACGCAAGCCAGAATCACGCGGATTTTCGACGCGGCGGCCGGCGGGAAGAACAACTTCCTGGCGGACAGGGACACGGTGCGCCATTTCGACCAGGCGACCCCGGCCCTCACGAACGCGGCCCGCGCCGTGCTGGAGTTCCTGACCCGGACGATCCGCCATCTGGCCGCGGGCGAGGGCGTCGACCAGTTCATGATCGTGGGCAGCGGCATCCCCGGCCTGCCGGACGGGCTCTTGCTGCACGACATCGCCCGCCGCGCCGCCGCGACGCGTGATCTGCGGGTGGTGTACGTGGAGAACAACCCGATGGTCGTGACCATGGCGCAGGCCACCGTGGAGCCCTTCACCGACCTGGTCCGCGTGGTCGACGGCGACGTTCGGGAGATCGACGAGATGCTCCACGACCACGTCGTCCAGACGTACCTCGACTGGGACCGGCCGGTGGCGATCCTGCTGCTGTCGACGTACTGTCTCGACGAGGACGAGTACGCCCACTACGTCGTCAAGCGGCTGCGGCACACGGCGGCGCCCGGGAGCTTCCTCGGCCTGCTGCACACGACGTTCGACGGCGTGCCGGACGAGCTGCTGCCGGCGATCAGCGACCTGCTCGCCATGACGCTGCCCCGTCTCGCGATCCGCTCCCGCGAGGAGGTCGAGTCTCTGCTGGAGGGCCTGGACCTGCTGGAGCCGGGCCTGGTCTGGGTGCCGGAGTGGCGTCCGGACGGCTCCGCCGTCGCCTGCGCCGCCGACCCCGCCGCCTCGGGCACCTACGGCGCCCTGGCCCACATCCCCTGACCCTCGCGCGCGAAACAATCTTGTCCGCGGCGGATTCCCAAGAGTGAACATCAGCGTTTATCGTGGCATTGGGAGCGCTCCCAACCTGAGAGGTCTGATGCTGATGGCCCTTCCCCCCGGGCCCCTGTCCGCCCC
>NZ_SMKQ01000061.1 GCF_004348995.1 Nonomuraea terrae | reverse complement strand
ATCACCCCCTGACCCCGCCGACCGCCGGTCAGGCCGGTTCCGGAGGACAGGCCCGTCGATCTGGCGATCGGCGGGCCTGTTCAGCGGGCGAGCGCGCGGTCGCGGGCATCGACGCGCTAGCGGTCCGGCGCCTGACTGTGGGGGTAGGCGGGGACCGGGCCCACGCGGACGCGGTTGTGGCGGCGCACTCCCGGACGGCGTGCTGAAGGTCCCGGTCGAGATCGTCCGCACCGCCCTCGACGGGGTCGAGGCCGGGAAGGTCGAGATCCTCGCCGGCGGCTTCGGCGCTGCGGCGAAGGCTTCCCTCGCCGGCGACCCGCGCCCCTTCGTCCTGGAGCCGTCTGCCGCCGGGTGACGCGCCGCCGCCCCGCAGGAAGCCGCCGCCTCGGATCTGGGATGCTCGGCCCTGTGTCCCGGCGTCCGGGTGCGCGGACCCGCGTCCGGACCGCCGGTCTCCCCGCCCCGTTCGAAAGGACTCCCATGATCGCTCTCTCCCTCACGCCTGAGTTGCGGGAGATGTTCCTGCCGTCGCCGATCTGGGATGACCTGGTGAAGCTCGGGCCGATCGTCCCGCTGGAGGAGGCGGAGGTGCTCGTCACCGGGTGGGAGACGCCGCGGCTCGACGCCGAGGCGCTGGCCCGGGCGCCGAGGCTGCGGCTCGTCGCGCACACCGGCGCCGCCGTGGGCTTCCTGGTCAGCGACGCCCTGTGGGATCGCGGCATCCGGGTCACCCAGACGGGGGCGGCGATGGCGCCCGCCGTCGCGGAGGTGGCGCTCACGTTCACCCTGAGCCTGCTCCACCAGGTGCACCGCTTCGACCACGCCCTGCGCTCGGGCACGGGCTGGGAGAAGGCCAGGGCCGCCGCGCGGCCGGCGCGCGAGCTGCGCGGCAGCGTGGTCGGCGTGGTCGGCGCCTCGCGCACCGGCCGGGCGTACCTCGAACTGGTCCGTCCGCTCGGTGCGAAGCTCCTGCTCGCGGACCCGCTCGTCGACGCCGCGCAGGCGGCGGCGCTGGGAGCCGCGCTGGTGCCGCTGGACGAGTTGCTGTCCCGCAGCGACGTCGTCGCCCTGCACGCCCCCGCCATCCCCGCCACCCGCCACCTGCTCGGACGCAGGGAGCTGGCGCTGCTGCGCGACGGCGCGGCGCTGGTGAACACGGCCAGATCGTGGCTGGTCGACTCCGGCGCCCTGCTGGACGAGCTACGCGCGGGCCGGATCGACGCGGCGCTCGACGTCTTCGACGAGGAGCCGCTGCCGCCCGACAGCCCGCTGCGCGCCCTCCCGAACGTGCTGCTCACCCCGCACCAGGCGGCGGCCACCGTGGAGGGGCACGAGCGGCAGGGCAGGTCCACGGTGGACGAGATCGCCAGGTTCCTGTCCGGCGAGCCCCTCCAGCACGAGATCACCAGGGAACGGCTCCGCTGGACGGCCTGACATTTCCTGATATCGGGCAGCTCCGTAACCTGCCTCTCTTGACGTGGCAATCTTCGCGATCTAGGTTTCGGTCTTAGCCGAAATTAGGGGAATGTCGTGAAACATGGGTTATTGGCGCTGCTCATGGTCCTGACGGTGTGCGCGCTGCCGGGCACCTCGTACGCGGACACGGGAGAGGAGAATCTCGGCCAGCCCATCGCCAACAGGATCCTCTCCCAGGAGCAGTCCCAGGGAGTGGACGCGGACGGACGCCCGCAGGCGTACTGGGTGACCGCCGGGAACTCCTACATGAACGCCATGTTCCAGGCGACCGACATCCGCTCGGGTGAGGTCGTCTTCAAGCAGCGCGTGCCCGACGGCGGGACGGACAGCTGGGCGAACACGTTCTCCGCCGCCGACGGCACCGTCTACTTCGCGATGACCAGCGGCCAGATGTACCGCTGGAAGCCCGGCGACGCCGCGATCACCTCGCTCGGCACGCCCTTCCCCGGCGAGGGCGTCTGGCGGCTGGCCGCCGCCCCCGACGGCGTGGTCTACGGCGGTACCTACCCCGGCGGGCTGCTGTTCTCGTACGACCCGGGAACGGGCGAGTTCACCGACCACGGGCAGATCGTCCCGGGAGAGACGTACGGCCGCGCCCTCGCCGTCGACGACACCTCCGTCTACTTCGGCACGCAACCGCGCGCCAGGCTGGCCAGGTTCGACCGCGCGACCGGACAGGTGGAGCAGATCCCGCTGCCCGCCGAGTACGGGACGAGCGAGGTCGTCTACGACATGACCCGCGCCCGCGACCTCCTCCTGCTGCGCGTGCAGCCCTCCAACGACCTGCTGTTCTACGACACCGCCGGGAAGACGTTCGTCAACGTCGTCAAGGGCATCAGCGCGCGGGCCGTCTCCACGCCCGACCCCACCGGCAAGTACGTCTATTTCCGGATCGCCGCCGACGGCATCGTCCAGTACGACCTGGACACCCACACCTACACCCCGGTGGGCTGGGGCCCGAACGCGTTCCCCGGCACCTGGGCCTGGATCGAGCTGAACGACCCGGACTTCCCCGGCAGGTCGCTGTCCATGACGTACTACTACGGCCGGATCTACATCTGGAACCCGCAGACCGAGAAGACCCGCTACCTGGGCGAGTCCGGGCTCGAAGGCTCGGCCAATCCCATCCAGGCGATCGGCGCCGGCCCCGGCGGCGAGGTGTACGCCGGCGGGTTCCTCTCGCCGCCCGGCATCAGCCGCTTCGACCCGGCGACGGGCGCGTACACGCTGCTCTCCTCCGGCGGGCAGGTCGAGGGCTTCGGCCGGTACGGCGACCACGTCGTCTACGGGCGCTACCCCAACGGTGAACTGCTCGACTACGACCCTGCCGAGCCGTGGACGTACGGCACCAACCCGGCGCCCGTGACGATCGGCGAGGAGCAGGACAGGCCGCAGGCGTTCGTCCAGGTCGGCGACCGGGTCGCGGTGGGCAGCGTGCCCAAGTCCGGCCGGCTCGGCGGCGCGCTCACGCTCTGGGACCCGCGGACCCGCGCCCTGGACGTGCACCGCGACGTCGTCCCCGGCCAGAGCGTGGTCTCCCTGGCCACCCGCGACGGGCTCGTCTACGGCGGCACCTCCATCCACGGCGGCTACGGCATCGATCCGGCCGCCACGAGCGCCCGGCTGTTCGTCTTCGACCCCGTCCGGGGCGAGCTCGTCTCCTCGGTCGTGCCGGTCGAGGGCGCCCATTCGGTCAACGCCCTGACAGTGGACGCGAAGGGCCGGATCTGGGGCCTGGCCGACGGACACCTGTTCACCTACCTCCCCGAGGCGAAGCGGGTGACCAGGGCGGCCGCCCTCTTCCCGCGCCAGTCCTCGCGGTACGGCGCCGACCGGGCCCTGGTCTTCCGGGGGAACGACCTGTACGCCGCCATGGCGGGCTCGCTGTGGCGCATCGACGTCCGTACCTGGAAGGCGACGGCCCTGGCCGGGGACGGCGTCTCCCAGCTGGTCACCGGCGGCGACGGGCACCTCTACTTCTTCCGGGGCACGGAGCTGTTCCGCCGGCGGCTCTGATTTTCGGCCCCAGCCGAAACCGGCGAACCATTGACGGAACCCTCGATGATTTCTAGGTTTCGGTCATGACCCTAATAAGAAGAGCGTTAGCCGCCGGCCTGGCGGCGCTGCTGCTGGCCGGGCCGGCCGCCCCCGCGCACGCCGACGACCGGGTGACCGACCTGGGCGTCCCGCTGCAGGACGTCCTGCTCATCGGCGGCACCGTCGCCCCCGGACCGGCCGGCGACCCGGTGATCTGGTCCGTCTCCTCCGGATCGCCGGCGCACCTCAACGCCGTCGATCCCGTCACCGGCGCCGCGGCGGCCTGGTACGACCTGCCCGGCGCCGACGGCTCGTGGGCGGTGACCGCGACCCCCGACGGCAGCGTCTACACGGGCACGTACGGCGCCGGCCACCTCTACCGCTGGACCGGCGACGGCGGCGTCACCGACCTCGGCCGCCCGATCGCCTCGGAGAGCTTCATCTGGTCGGTCGCCGCCGGCGAGGGCGCCACCGTCTACGGCGGCACCTACCCGGGCGGGCGCCTGTTCGCCTACGACCCCGCCACCGGCGTGCGCGACTACGGCCGGATCTCGCCCGACCACGTCTACGTGCGCAGCATCGCCTACGCCGGCGGCAAGATCTACGCCGGCACCGAGAACCCCGCCGCCGTCTTCGAGGTGGACGCCGCGACCGGCGCGATCGAGCGGCTGCCCGCGCCGCCCGGCATCGACCTGACCGACGCGTGGGCGTACGACGTGGACGTCGTCCAGGGCCACCTGTACGTCAGGTTCGGCAGCGCCTTCCCCGGCCCCCTGCACGTGTGGGACATCGCGGCGGGCGCGTGGGTGGACGTCGTCGAGGCCGCCCACGGACTCGACGTGTCACCGCCGGACGACCAGGGCGGGGTCTACCTCATCAAGGGGGGCGAGCTCGTCCGCTACGACCCGCGCACCCGGGAGACCACCTCCACCGGGATGCCGTTCACCGGCCGGGTGGCCAACGCGCGCGGCATCGGCTGGGCCGAGCTGAACCTGCCCGACTACCCCGGCAAGAGCCTGGTCGGCCTGCTCTGGCGCGGCATGATGTTCCGTTACAACCCGCAGACCGGGGCGCGGGAGTTCCTGCAGTCCGGCGTCCAGGGCGAGCCGATCGACATCACCGCCATCGCCGAGGGCCCGGACGGCCGCGTCTACACCGGAGGCTTCCTCAACGGCGGCTTCGCCGCGCTCGACCCGCGGACCGGCGAGCGCGAGGAGTTCCACACCTTCAGCCAGACCGAGGGCCTGGCGGCGCACGACGGGAAGCTCTACGTCGGCGCCTACCCCGACGCCCGCGTCTACGCCTACGACCCCGAGCTGCCCTGGCACAGCCCCGAGTACTCGCCCAACCCCGACCCCGGCGCGGCGGAGAACCCGGAGCGGCTCTTCGACCTCCACGCCGACAAGCAGATCAGGCCGCGCGCCCTGGCCTCCGCCGGTCGCTACCTCGCCGCCGGGACCATGCCGGACCTCGGCCACCTCGGCGGCGTGCTCGCCCTCTGGGACCCGGAGACGGGCGAGCTCAAGCACTCCGAGCGCAACGTGGTCCAGGACCAGAGCATCGTCTCCCTCGCCTACCGCGACGGCGTCCTGTACGGGGGCACCTCCATCCACAGCGGCCAGACGGCCACCCCGCCCACGCAGCCGGAGGCCAAGCTCTTCGCCTGGTCCGTCAAGCACGACCGGCTCCTGTGGGAGCTGGTCCCGGCCCCGGGCAAGCCGGCCATCCCGGCGCTGACGTTCGACGACCGCGGCCGCCTGTGGGGCATCGCGGGCGGCACGGTCTTCGCCGTGAACGTCCAGGCGCGGAAGGTGGCCACCAGCGTCACGCTGTCGGCCGGCGCCTCCACGAGCGGCGAGCTGGCCTACAACCCCGCGGACCGGCTCCTGTACGGCGCGCACGCCGGCCAGGAGCTGTTCACCCTCGACCCCAGGACGGAGAAGCGGACCGTGGTGCGGCAAGGGCCGGTGAGCCAGCTGGCGGTGCACGGGTCCGGCGACGTCTACTTCGCCGAGGGCGCGAACCTGTTCAGATACCGCCCCTGACGGACCGGCCGGGCGGCCGGGCGCGACGCGCCCGCCGTCAGGCAAGGCGACCGGAACAGGGTTCAACGGCGCCGAACGGGGGTCCACTGAAGGGAACCCCCCGACAGCGTGAGGCGCATCCGGGGGCTCCGCCGTGTCCCACGGGTCTGGTCCAACAGGTGCGGGCGGCCCCGTCGCACCCACCGGCGCCGCACCTCGGCCGGGGTCGCCGCGGAGCTGCCCGTGCCGCTGCCCGATCGCCGCGACCTGGCGCGCAAGCGGATGCCGTCGGGCCTCGCGCCGAGGCCCGACGATCTCAGCAGGGGACACGCCCGCGGCCGCGTGTGAGGATGGGGGCATGGGCCCCACCCTGATCATGGCGGTACGCCACGGCGAGAGCGAGGCCAACCTCGCCCACCGCGAGGCCGGCCAGGCGCCGCTGGTCTACGAGCGCGGCGACGACCAGGTGACCCTGACGGAGCTGGGCCGCGCGCAGGCCGCCGCGCTCGGCCGGCTGCTCGCCGCGCTGCCCCCGGACGAGCGGCCCGAGCTGGTGTGGTGCTCGCCCTACCTGCGCGCGCTCGACACCTGGAAGCTCGCCCAGCAGGAGTGGGGCACCGCGCCGCTCCCCGTCACCGTGGACGAACGGCTGCGCGACCAGGAGCCAGGGCGGTTCGCCGGCCTCAACCCGGCGGCCGTCGAGCAGCGCTTCCCCGAGGAGGCGGCCCGGCGGCGGGCCGAGGGCGCCTACGCCTACCGTCCGCCGGGCGGCGAGTCGCTCGCCGACGTCGTGGTCAGGCTCCGCGGATTCCTCGCCGACCTGCGCGAGCGGGTCGGCGGGCGGCGGGTGCTGATCGTCGCCCACGACTCGGTGGTGCTGGCGCTGCGCCACGTCATCGCCGGAGCGCCGGACGCGGAGCTGGCCGCCGTGCTCGACTTCGCGCCGGTGCTGAACGCCTCGGTATCCGTCTGGCGCACCGACGGCGGCCGGTTCGAGCTCGTACGCTTCAACGACGTCGCCCACCTCTGACGTCAGGTCGTGACCACCAGGTCGGCCCGCTCCCGCGTACGATCTGCGGCGAACCAGGCGCGCTCGGCCGCGAACCACTCCCGCCAGCGCGGCTCCAGCTCCGCCCCGTCCCGCTCCAGGACACGGCCCAGCCGGACGGGCTCGGGCGCCTCCACCCAGACGGTGTACGCCAGCAGGTCGGCCACCGACGTGCGCGCCGTGCCGACGCCCTCGATCACCAGGGCCGGCGCCACGGGCACCGCCACGTGCCCGGCGTACGCCCCGCGCACCCAGTCGTACCTGCGGAAACCCCCTGGAAGCCCCCGTTCGAGAGGGCGCAGCACCTGGGACTCCAGCAGGTGGAACCAGCCGCCTGGACCTTCCTCCCACGGCACGGGGAAGTCGTCGCTGTGGATCACCTGGCAGCCCAGCGCCGCCCCCAGCCGCCCGGCGAACGTCGTCTTGCCCGACCCCGCCGGGCCGTCGACGGCCACCAGGCGGACCGGGCCGCACGAAGGAGGCAGAGCCCTGATGCGGCAGGCCAGGACGTTCACCGGACCCAGGGTAGAGGAACGGAAACGGACAACTGAGAGAATGTTCCTTCACCAGACACGAGGAGGAGGCTGATCTTGCTCGGACCCCTCGATGGCATTGTCGTACTCGACCTCTCCAGGGCCCTGGCGGGCCCGCACGCCGCGCAACTGCTGGGCGATCTGGGCGCCCGGGTGATCAAGGTGGAACACCCCGACGGTGGTGACGAATCGCGCGGCTGGGGGCCGCCGTTCGTCGGCCCGGACCACGAGATCTCCACCTATTTCCTGGCGGCCAACCGTAACAAGCAGTCCATCGCCGTCGACCTGAAGTCGCCCGACGGCAAGCGGCTCGTCGAACGCCTCGCCCGCCAGAGCGACGTCCTGGTCGAGAACTTCCGCACCGGTGTGCTCGACCGCCTCGGATTCTCCGTCGAACGCCTGCACGAGCTCAACCCCCGCCTCGTCATCCTGTCGATCACCGGTTTCGGCCACGACGGGCCCGAGGGCGGCCGTCCCGGCTACGACCAGATCGCCCAGGGCGAGGGCGGCCTCATGTCGCTGACCGGCCCCTCACCTGAAGAGCCCACCCGCGTCGGCGCCTCCATCGCCGACCTGCTGGCCGGCATCCACGGCGCGTACGGCGTCGCCGCCGCCCTCTACGAGCGTGAGCGCACCGGCAGGGGACGCGTCGTGCGCACCTCGCTGCTGGCCGCGATCACCGGCGTGCACGCCTACCACGGCACCGCCTGGACGGTCGGCGGCCAGGTGCCCAAGGCCAACGGCAACCACCACACCTCCATCACCCCCTACGGCTCCTTCCGCTGCGCCGACGGCATGCTGCAGATCGCCGCCGCCAACGAGGGCCAGTGGCGCAAGGTCGCCGAGCTGCTCGGCATCGACCCCGAGACGCCGCGGTACGCCACCAACCGCGACCGGACGGCCCACCGCGACGAGCTCATCGCCGACATGGAGAAGGCGCTGGCCGCCCACGACCGCGGTCACTGGCTGGCCCGGCTGGCCGAGGCGGGTGTGCCCGCGGGCGCGATCAGGTCGATCGACGAGGTCTACTCCTGGGATCAGACCCGTTCCCAGGGGCTCGTCGTCACCGTGGAGCATCCCGTGCTCGGCCCGATCGAGCTGCCGGGGCCGCCGCTGCGCTTCGACGGGCTCGACGGCGTCCGGCACACCGCGCCGCCCATGCTCGATCAGGACGGCGAGGCCGTGCTCGCCTGGCTGGAGGAACGCGAACGATGATCCCGGACGATGATGCCCGGCGTGGGAGAGCGTACGATGATCGGCAATTCGCGGCGCCGCCCCGAGCACTCGTGCGTCACCATTGCCTCGTTGGCTGACCTGTAGGGAGCGATAAGTGAGCCGTCCGGACGCGCGCACACTGATCGACACGGTCCTCGACCGGGGGTCGTGGAAGTCGTGGGACGCGCCGCCCGCGGACCCGGCGCCGCCCGGCTCCTCCTACGCAGAAGAGCTGGCCGCGGCCCGGGTCAAGTGCGGCTACGACGAGGCCGTGATCACGGGGGAGGGGTTGCTCGGCGGGCGCAGGGTGGCCATCGTGGCGTCGGAGTTCTCCTTCATGGCGGGCTCGATCGGCGTCGCGGCGGCCGAGCGGATCGTGGCGGCGATCGAGCGGGCCACCCGCGAACGGCTGCCGCTGCTGGCCGCCCCCGCCTCCGGCGGCACGCGCATGCAGGAGGGCGCGCTCGCGTTCGTCCAGATGGTCAAGATCAGCGCCGCGATCCAGGAGCACCGCGGCGCCGGGCTGCCGTACCTCGTCTATCTGCGCCATCCCACGACGGGCGGGGTGTTCGCGTCGTGGGGGTCGCTCGGGCACGTCACGGCGGCCGAGCCCGGGGCGCTGATCGGGTTCCTCGGGCCCCGGGTGTTCGAGTCGCTGCACGGCTACGCCTTCCCCGAGGGCGTGCAGGTCGCCGAGAACCTGCACCACAAGGGGCTGCTCGACGCCGTCGTGCCGGCGGAGGAGCTTCGTCACATCGCGATCAGGGCGCTGGCCGTGCTGGGCGCGGGTGGCACCGCCGTCGAGGCGGGGGAGCCGCCCGAGGAGGACCTGCGTCCCGTGGAGGCGTGGGAGGCGATCACCCGCTCCCGCCGCGACGACCGGCCGGGCGTACGCTCGCTGCTCAAGCTGGCCGCCTCCGACGTCACGCCGCTCAGCGGCTCCGGGGCGGGCGAGAACGAACCGGGGTTGCTGCTCGCGCTGGCCAGGTTCGGCGCCGCGCCGGCCGTGGTGCTCGGGCAGGACAGGCGGCTGCAGCGCGTCGCCTCCCCGCTCGGGCCGGCCGGGCTGCGGGTGGCCAGGCGCGGCCTGCGGCTCGCCGCCGACCTGGGGCTGCCGCTGGTCACCGTGGTCGACACCGGAGGGGCCGACCTGTCGAAGACGGCCGAGGAGGGCGGGCTGGCCGCCGAGATCGCCCGCTGCCTGGCCGAGCTCGTCACGCTCGACGCGCCCACCGTCTGCCTGCTGCTCGGCGAGGGCGCGGGCGGGGCGGCGCTGGCGCTGCTGCCCGCCGACCGGGTGTTGTGCGCGCAACACGCGTGGCTGGCGCCGCTGCCGCCCGAGGGGGCCTCGGCGATCCTCTACCGCTCGGTCGACTTCGCCCCCGAGATCGCGCAGGCGCAACGCATCCGCGCCACCGACCTGCGCCGCGACGGCATCGTCGACCGGGTCATCCCGGAGTTGCCGGACGCCGCGTACGAGCCGCGGCAGTTCTGCGAACGCGTCGGCCGCGCCCTGGAACACGAGATCGCCCTCCTGCTGGCCGTGGACCCCGCCACCCGCCTGGCCGCCCGCAAGACCCGCTACCGCACCCTCGGCACCCCCTGACCATCCCCACCTCGTACGACCTTCGGGGGTCCTGGTACCGGTTCGGGACGGGTGTTCATGCGTCAAGAGGTGACGCGGGCAGATCCCCCTCTCGCCCTGTTCGCCCGCTTCCCCGGCCTGGGCCTCGCCGTCCCCGTCGGTGGACTGACGCCTCTGGACTCCTTCATCGCCAACGGCCGCCGCGCGCTCCCCATGCTGCTGCGCCCCTGACCCGCCGGGCGCCCGGATCGATCCGCGCAACGTTGTCACGACCTATCAGGTCGGCTTCGGCCTCCATGCCTGAGGTGCTGTGGCCATGCCAGGACGCCGCCGCCGGCTCCAGACGCGACCGTGCGGTACGGCGGCCCGTTTGAGCCGCCACGCACACGAAGCGGACCATTAAGTCTGACGCTGAATTGATGGGCCGCCCCACCCGAGGCTGTGATCGTGAACGCGTCAAGGCGCACGGTTGTCAGGAAAGGACGGCGGGATGGACTCCAAGCGGCTCGGGCACAGCGCGGTAGAGGTCACGGAACTGGGCTTCGGCGGCGGTCCGCTGGGCGGGCTGTTCGCGCCGCTCACCGACGACGCGGCCGCCGAGGCGCTGGCCGCGGCGTGGGAGGGCGGGATCCGCTACTTCGACACCTCGCCGCATTACGGGATCGGGCACTCCGAACGCCGGATCGGCGAGTTCTTGCGCCAGGTGCCGCGCGAGCAGTACGTCCTGTCCACCAAAGTAGGCCGGCTGCTGCTCCCACAGGACCCGGCCGGCCGGATGGACGAGTTCTTCCAGGTGCCCGCGACCCACCGGCGGGTTTGGGACTTCTCCCGCGACGGCATCCGGCGCAGCGTCGAGGACTCCCTCACCCGCCTGGGCGTTGACCGCATCGACCTGCTGTTTCTGCACGACGCCGAAGAACACTTCGAGACCGCACTCCGTGACGGGTACCCCGCGCTGGCCGAACTGAGAGCAGAGGGCGTGGTCGGCGCCATCGGCGCGGGCATGTACGACACCCGCATGCTCACCCGGCTCGTCCGGGAGGCCGACGTCGACGCCGTCATGCTGTCCGGCTACTACACGTTGCTGGAACAGTCCGCCCTCGGCGACCTGCTGCCCGCATGTGCCGAACGCGGTGTCTCGATCCTCGCGGCTTCCATCTTCAACTCCGGTGTCCTCGCCACGCCACGCCCCGGACCTGATGCGCGATTCGAGTACCGGCCCGCCTCCGAGGAGGTGCTCAGGCGCGCGCACCGCATCGCCGACGTCTGCGAGGCCCACGGCGTGACACTGCCCGAAGCCGCGATGGCCTTCCCCCTGCGGCACCCGGCGGTCGCCGGCATCGTGGTCGGCATGCGCTCAGCCGAGGAGGCACGGCGCAACCTGGCCGCGTTCACCAGGCAGGTGCCGGAACGGCTGTGGACCGACCTGGTGGCGGCCGGGCTGATCGACGAGCGGGCATCGCAGCCGGCCTCGTGAATCCACGGCCCTTTCCCTGACGTTCAGCGGGACGGCCGGTCATGACCTCACGCCTGCCGTTCACCGACTCCCTTCCGGTGCAGGCCGGGGCCGCCTGGCCGGCGGCGCCGTCCGCCGGGTGGACCGCAGGCGGTCCCGGCCTCACCCGCCTCGCCGGGCGCCGCCCCGCCCGGAGACGTCGGCACGCGGCCGTCGCCGCAGGGGAAGCTGTGCGGACGGTCGCGCGCGTACGGGCGGCGAGCCACCCGGCCACGGCACGCGGCGCCAGGCCCGTCGGAGTGCGCACTCCGAGTCCGCACGCGGGCCCACCGCGGTGCGGATCCCGGTTCCGCTGCGCGGTGTACATACCTGTAACCCGCTCTCCGGTCGTAACGGAGGGCTTTGGGGGTAGGGCCAGAGGTGAAGACATGCGGAGGAGTTGACAGAAACCTCTAAGTCGATTTATAACTTTTATAGAGTCGGACATGTAGATATTCGTCCGGCGTGCGAGGTGGTGATGATGACGCTGTTCTCGTCGATCGACTCGGTCATGCGTGGCATGGAGCGCCGGTTCGATCGGCTGGCCGGCCGGATCCTCGACAGCGCCACGGTGACGATGCCGATGGACGCCGTCCGCCGCCCCGGCGAGATCCTGCTGCGACTCGACGTCCCCGGCGTCGACCCCGGCTCGATCGAGGTCGCGGTCGACCGCGGCGTCCTGTCCGTGAGCGCCCGCCGCGAGGAGTCGTACGGCAAGGACGACGGCGTGTTCGTCCGCGAGCGCGCCAGCGGCACCTTCACCAGGCGGATCCACCTGTCGGAGCACCTCGACGCCGACCGTGTCGAGGCCGCCCACGACAACGGCGTGCTGACGGTACGCGTGCCCGTACGTGAGCGGGCCCGGCCGCGCAAGATCGACATCACCGGGGGTGCGGCCAGGGTGATCTCGAAGCGATCAGGCGATCCTGACGCGGGCGGAGCGGCGATCGCCGCCCGGCCCGCCGGGAAGGAGTGGTGACCATGATGTTCAAGACGGCCCCGACGGTCATCCTGCCGGGCGCCGACGAGCGTCCGGTGGTGAGCTCCTACCAGACGGCGGAGCAGGCGCAGAAGGCCGTCGGCTTCCTGGCCGACAACGGCTTCCCGGTCGAACGGGCCGGCATCGTCGGGCACGACCTGCGCCTGGTCGAGACCGTGCTCGGCCGCGCGACCGCGCTGCGCGCCGCCGGGGCCGGAGCGGCCACCGGCACGTGGTTCGGACTGATGGCCGGGCTGATCCTGCCGTTGTTCACCGGGCCGCAGGGATCGGCGCTCGCGTTCATGGCGGGCGGCCTGCTCTACGGCGCGGTGTTCGGCGCGATCTTCGGGCTGACCAGCTACTGGACCACCCAGCGGGGCCGCGGCTTCGTCTCGCGCCAGGCCGTCGTGGCCGACCGCTACGACATCGTGGCCGACACCGCGGTCGCCGACGACGCCCGCAACCTGCTGGTGAAGCACAACTGGCGTTCGCAGGGCGGGTGAGCCGCCCGCCCTACGGCACGGGGATGCGCTCGACGCGGATGGAGAAGACCTCCTCGCGCGGCACCACGACCTCGTACGCCCCGTGGTCGACCATCCAGTAGCCGAGCGCCTCCGCCTTCATACCGCTGTGCCCGGTGTAGGCGATGTGCAGGCCGTCGTCGTCCTCGTCGAGCACGATGCACGGCTCGCCGCCGAACGCGCCGACCGTGCGCACCAGCACCAGCCATTCGACCTGCGACCTCGGCACGACCCGCCGCCAGTAGCCGGAGCCCTGCTCGAAGCCCTCCAGCTCGACCTCGCTGAACAGCACGACCCGGTCGCTGTCGGGGCCGAGCGCGGCGGGCAGCGTGTGATCGCCGAAGCGGGCCACGAAGCCGGAGGCGACCGGAGTGATCTCGTCGCTCATGACCAGGGCCGCCAGGTCAGCCCGTCGTACTCGGCGAAGCGGCGCTCGCCGTCGCCGGTGACGTGAATGATCTCCGCCCCGGCCGGGATCGGCATCGGAACGGTGTGGAACTGCGGCACGACGTGCTCCGACGACGTCGTGAACCCGTTGCCGGCGAACGGCGGCGCGTCACTCCAGTCGCCGCCCATGTGTGGCCCGTACGGCACCGCGTAGGTGTCGACGTCGCGGGCGTGCCAGCGCATGACGTAGAGCTCGGGCACCTCGGCGAACAGCTCCGATCCGTCGAAGGACAGGTCCAGCCCGTAGTAGAGGGCCTCTGGGGTGGTCAGCCTGACGCAGTCCTGCACCCGGTAGACGTATCCCGAGATGACCGTGCGCTTGCCCGACAGGTATGGCACGAGCAGACGCGGCGGGACCACCTTCTGCATCTGCGTTCCGCTCACACCTCTACTTTACGATCGCTTGACCGTTGTTCATCCCGCGAGCATCCGGTGTTCGAGTGACGGGAGGGTCGCGCGGGCCGTGCGGGTGAACTCGTGGTCGACCTCCACGACCTGCACGCCGGGCCCCGTGCCCAGGTCGGCGCGCACCACTCCCAGCGGATCGACCAGCATGCTGCGGCCCACCCCGTAACCGTCGGACGACTCGCCCGGGTTGGGCGCCTGGCCGACGGCCGCCGTCCACATGGTGTTCTCCAGCGCCCGCGCGCGCACCAGGGTCACCCAGTGGTCCTCCTTGAGCGGCCCGGAGCCCCAGGCGGCGATCACCGCGAACATCTCCGCCCCCCGGTCCACCAGCGCCCTGGCCAGCTCGGGGAAGCGCACGTCGTAGCAGGTGATCAGACCGACCCGCACCCCGGCCACCTCCGCCACGACTGGCTCCGCGCCGGGCGCGACCAGATCGGACTCCTTCGCGCCGAACGAGTCGAACAGGTGGATCTTCCGGTACGCCGCCGTGAGCGCTCCCTGCGCGTCGATGACCACGGCCGTGTTGTGCACCCGGTCGTCGCCCGGCTCGAACACCCCGGCGATCACCGAGACGCCGTGCTCGCGCGCGGCCTCCGCCAGCCCGGACACGAACGGCCCGTCCAGCGGCTCGGCCAGGCTCGTGATGCGCCGGCCGTAACGGGTGAGCGTGGCCTCGGGGAAGACGGCCAGGTCGGCGCCCTCGGCGCGGGCGAGCGCCTGTCTGGCCCTCTTGAGGTTGACCGACGGGTCAGTGGACACCGGGACCTGGCAGAGGGCGATTCTGGTCACGGCCCGACTCTAGCCGGTTGGGCACCACTCGAAACCAGGTCAGGCAACGCCAGATCCACTCGAGGGGGCCGTACCTGTAACGGGTGAGCCACCACCGGCTGAGCAGCACCTGCGCGAGCAGGGTGACCACCGTCAGCCCGATCACGGACCAGCGGGTCGGGTCGGTGTTGAGCAGCGGCACGGCCAGCACGATCACCACGGTGCCCGAGACGTAGTTGGTCAGCGCCATCTTCCCCAAGGGCTCCAGCACCGCCGACAACCACGGCCGCAGCAGCGCCAGCAGCCCCAGCGAGTACGCCGCCGCGCCCGCCACCGCGGCCACGCTGTAGAGCGCCCAGTCGCCGGTCTGCGTCCAGGCCAGGCTGAGCAGCGCCATGGCCAGCGCCGCGACCGCGAACCCCGGCAGCAGCAGCTCCCTGGACGGCCGCAGCTGCCACAGCCCCATGCCGACCAGGAACAGCCCCGGGATCAGCAGCACCCCGCCGCCCACCATCAGCGCCCACGCGACGCCCACCAGCCCGAGGAGCAGCACCGGCAGGCCGCCGGGCAGGAACGTGGCAGGCAGCAGCACCACCGCGCCGTAGAAGGCGTAGTCGGTCAGCACCTCGCCCTCGTACCAGGAGTGCTGGATCTTCCCGATGCAGAAGAGCCAGAACAGCCGGCTCAGCAACGCCCAGCGGCTGTTGCCGCGCAGGAACAGCATGAAGCTGATGCCGAACAGCATCGAGAAGATCGGATAGAACCGGCTCTGGAAGAGCGCCTCGATGATCCAGTCGATGCCGGCCGGCGGCTGCTTGTCGGTGTGCTGCCAGGTGTTGACCAGCATGATGCCGCCCACCGCGAAGCCGCGGAGGGCGTCGAGCTCACGGATGCGCGTCACAGGAACCAGGTGAACCACCATACGAGGAAAGCGCCGCTGATGGCACATGTCATGATCTGCGGCCACGCGCGGCGTTGGAGCAACGTCGCCGCGGTCAACACGCCCGATACCCCCGCGAGCCACGTGTACGCCCCCACGACGGCAGGAACGCCGACCGCCGCCGCTGTCGCGCTCTCCGCGGCCAGCCCGGCGGCCGACTGAACGGCCAGCCCGGTGAACGCCACCCCCGCCAGTCCGGCGTACGCCGTCGTCGCCCGTCCCTTCAGCGCCCCGGCCGCCAGCTGCGCCAGCGACGCAAGCGCGAAGACGGCGAGCGGCGCGGCCAGCCACGGCGCCCGCGAGATCCGGTACGGTGCCGCGGTCACGTGCAGCTCGCCCAGCGGCCGGACCTCCGGGCAGGGGGTGACCGGGTGCCCGGCCGGGTCGCGCACGAACGCGGCGATCTCCCGCCGGGCGCAGGCGCTCGCCTCGAAGACGGCGTGGGCGAGGCCGGGGAACTCCTGGAACCGCCCCCGGGGCAGCGCCTCGGCTGCCTGCCGCGCGGTGGCGGGCGGGCCGATGGGGTCGTACCGGCCGCCGAGGACGTACACGGGAGCCTCGGGAGCGACTCGCACGGGCGCGGACGCGGGGAGCCGCCACGCGTCACACACCGCTTTTTCCGTTTTTTCTGTGAAAAGTCGGGAGATGTCGCCTGGGGCTCCGTCCTGGCACCGCACCGCGTGATACAGCCCCAGCTCCCGCGCCATCAGCTCCTCGCCCACGGCGTCGGCCAGCGGACCCAGCGGCTCCTCGCGGCCCTCGGCCAGGGCGTCCAGCACCGCCGGCACGGCCGCCGCCTCGCCGCCGCGCAGGGCCTGCGCCAGCACCGCGGCCACGTCGTCACCGCTCATCCGCGCCGTGAACGCCCGGCCGAGCAGCGGATCGGTCGCCGGGACGGCGGCGGGCGACCGGTTCAGCCGCGCCGTCACGGCCTCGAAACGTTCCCGCACTCCCATCCGCGCCAGCGCATCGGCCAGTGCCCGCCCGGCGTCGCCGGTCCCGGCGGGCATGAAGGAGTCCAGCACCACCGACCGCACACCCTCCGGGTCCGCCGCGGCCGCCTGCGCCATCACCCTGGTGGAGTAGCCGACCCCGAACAGGTTCCACGACGCGTACCCGAGCTTCCCGCGCAACGCGACCACGTCGGCCGCGATCTCCCCGGTGGCGTACCCGCGTAGGTCGACACCCGGCTCCGCGAGCCGCGCCCGGCACCGCCGGGCGGCGTCCGCGACGTCGGCTGGCGAGCGCCGCAGCCGGCCGAGCAGCGCTTGCGCGATCTCCGGGCAGCCCAGCGAAGGACGGGAGTGGCGGCCGCCGCGCTGCTCGACCGCGATCACGTCGCGATCGGGGAACATCCGGCTCAGCACGCCCATCAGCGGCATCGACGCCGCACCCGGCCCGCCGCCCATGAACACCACCGGATCGGGCCTGCGGCCGGCGACTGGGGCCTCGCGCACGGCGTAACCGACCCTGATCGTCCGCCCGGGCGCGTCGCGCCGTTCCGGCACCTCCAGGAACCCGCACGTCGTACGCGACGGCACCGCGACCGGGCAGGCGCTCGGCCCCGTACCGTCCGGCGTTGTGAGGGGCGGCGCTGTGACGGGCGGTACGGACAGGGCGACGGCGAGCACGGCCCGGAGGATCACGGCACGAGACTAATAGGCTGGGGCCGTGACCGAACCACTTGTGAGCAGGATGCGCTTCTTCGGCACGACGATCTTCGCGGAGATGAGCGCGCTGGCCGTGCAGACCGGGTCGATCAACCTCGGCCAGGGCTTCCCCGACACCGACGGCCCCGCCGCCATGCTCGACCGAGCGATGCAGGCCATCGCGGCGGGCGGCAACCAGTACCCGCCCGGGCCCGGCGTGCTGGAGCTGCGGCAGGCCGTCTCGGAGCACCGGGCGGCCCGCTACGGCCTGTCCTACGACCCGGTGGGCGAGGTCCTGATCACGGTGGGCGCCACGGAGGCCGTGGCGGCGAGCGTGCTCGCGCTGTGCGAACCCGGCGACGAGGTCATCGCGTTCGAGCCCTTCTACGACTCCTACGCCGCCTCCGTCGCCCTCGCCCAGGCCCGGCTGGTGCCCGTGACGCTCCGCCCGTCGCAGGGCCGCTTCACGTTCGACCCCGGCGAGCTGCGCGCCGCGATCACGCCGCGCACCCGCGCCATCCTGGTCAACTCCCCGCACAACCCGACCGGCACGGTGTTCACCCGCGCCGAGCTGACCACCATCGCCGAGCTGTGCCAGGAGCACGACCTGATCGCCGTCACCGACGAGGTGTACGAGCACCTCACGTTCGACGGGGTCGAGCACATCCCGCTCGCCACGCTGCCCGGCATGCGCGAGCGCACCGTGATGATCTCCTCGGCGGGCAAGACGTTCTCGGTCACCGGCTGGAAGACCGGCTGGGTGTGCGCCCCTCCCGCCCTGGTCACGGCGGTGCAGACGGTCAAGCAGTTCCTCACGTACACGGCCAGCGCGCCCTGGCAGCTCGCGGTCGCGTACGGGCTGCGGCACGAGCTGGAGTGGGTCGCGGCCCTCGCGGCGTCCCTGCAGGACAAACGCGACCGGCTGATGGAGGGCCTGACGGCTGCGGGGTTCGAGGTGCTGCGGCCGTCGGGGACGTACTTCGTGCAGACCGACATCCGGCCGCTCGGCTTCTCCGACGGCCTGGACCTCACCCGCCGCCTGCCCGACCTGGCCGGCGTCGTCGCCATCCCGACCCAGGTCTTCTACGAACGCCCCGAGCGCGGCCGCCACTACGTGCGCTTCGCGTTCTGCAAGAAGGACGAGGTCATCGACGAGGCCGTCACCCGGCTCAAGCGCCTGTCCACCTGAACGGAGAGTAGCGGCCTCGCCGTTGCCGTGGCCGCCGGGAATGACCGAGGTCGAGGAGATCGCCGACGTGCGGCGGACGCTCGTCCCCTTCCGGCCGCGCGGTTCCTGCGGTCAGTCCCGGCGGTCAGTCCCGGTGGGCGGGTTCGTCCAGCGGGGTCAGCGCCGCCGTGGCCTCCACGTGGTCCATGCCCGTCGCCTGCAGCAGGTCCACCACCACCGAGCGCAGCTGTGCGATGATCACGTGCGCCGAGAAGCCCAGCTCCCGGGGCCGTTCCCGGGCTGCCACCGCGAGCAGCGCCTGCCTGGCCAGGGTCGGTTCGCGCCCGGCCCCCAGCTCCAGCTGCAGCAGCAGCGCCGCCTCCGACACCTCGCGCATCGCCTCCGCCAGCGCGGCAGGGGGCGGGCTCGCCTCGCCCAGCGACGACAGCGTCCGCCTGGCCAGCACCCGCGCGTTGCGCAGCGCCAGGTCCACGGGCACGGCCGCGGTCTCGTAGCGGGCCAGGCGGGCCCGCCGGTGCCAGTGCAGCGGCGAGATCATGGTGATCTCCTTGCTGGTCTGCAGCGCCGCCCCGAACTCCTCGACCGCCGCCTGCGTCGTGCGCGCCTCCTCCAGCGCCTCGGCCGCAAGGTCCGCGTCCCGCCGTTCGATGGCCTGGGCCGCCTGCTCCAGCACCGTGGACAGGGCGTCGAGCACCGCCGACAGATGCTTGGCCGCGATCGCGAACGGGCTCGCGGGCAGCAGCGCCACCGCCGCGATCGCGATGACGCCGCCGGTGAGCGCGTCCGCCATCCGGTCCAGGCCGCCCGCCCCCTCGCTGGGCACCAGGGTCGCCACCAGCACGGCCGACGAGCCCGCCTGCGCCACGAACAGCGCCCCGCTGTTGAGCAGCACCGCCACGGTCATGGCGAGCCCCACCACCAGGGCGAGCTGCCAGGCACCCGAGCCGATCCACGACACCAGCAGGTCGCCCACGCCCACGCCCACACTGACCCCGACGACCAGCTCGACCACCCGCCGCAGCCGCTGCCCCAGGCCCACGCCGACGCAGATCAGCACGGAGATCGGGGCGAAGAACGGCCGCGGGTGGCCGAGCAGTTCGATCGCGACCACCCACGCGATGGCCGCGCCGGCCGCGCACTGCGCGATCGAGGGCGCGATGAGGCCGAACGTGCCCATCCGCTCCTTGACGAGATCGTTGAGCCGGGTTCGCACCACTCCACGATGGCGGATCTTTATGACATTGGGGTCACGTTTGCCCCTTTTCGTCAGGGCTGTGCGGGTGGGTCCAGCGGGGGCAGGGCGGACAGCGCGTTCTCCCGCTCCACGCCCGTGGCCTGGAGCAGGTCCACGATGATCGAACGGAGCTGCGCGTTCATCACGTCCGCGGAGAACCCCCACCGTCCGGTCCCCAGCCGGGACGCCGCCGCCCGCACCGCCGTGCCGGTCCTCTTCGGCTCCCGGCCCTCGGCCAGCTCGTCGCGCAGCAGCAGCGTCGCCTCGGCCAGCTCGCGCAGCGTCCCGGTGAACCAGGGCGGCAGCCGGTCGCCGTCGTCGAGCGCCACCATGGCCCGCCTGGCCAGCACCCTGGCGTTGCGCAGGGCGTGGTCGAGCGGGTCGGCCGCCCTCTCGTACTCCGCCGGACGGGAGCGGTAGCGGCGATGCATCGGGGAGAGCCTGGCGATCTCCAGGCTGGTTTCCAGCGCCTGGCGGAACACGTCCACGTGCGCCTGCGTGCCCCGTGCGGCCTCCAGCGCCGCCGCGGCCATGGCAGGGTCGGAGCGCTCGATCGCCTCGGCGGTCGAGCGCAGCACGCCCGCCAGTGAGCCGAAGAGCGCCGCCGCGTGCCGCGTGACCAGCCGGGACGGGCTCGCCGGCAGCAGCGCCACCGCGGCCAGCCCCATGAGACCGCCGATCAGGGCGTCCACCATCCGGTCGAGGCCGCCGGTGCCGCTCGGCGGCAGCAGGGTGGCGACCAGCACCGCCGACGACCCCGACTGCAGCACGATCAGGGTGCCGCGGTCGACGAACACCGCGACCGCCATGGCCAGCGCCACGACCAGCATGATCTGCCAGGCGCCCGTGCCGATCCACGACACCAGCAGGTCGCCCACGCCGATGCCCAGGCTGACTCCGACGACCATCTCGGCCGCCCGCCGCAGCCGCTGCCCGAGGCCCACGCCGATGCAGATCACCACCGCGATGGGGGCGAAGAACGGCCGGCTGTGCCCGACGACCTCCGTGGCCACGAGCCAGGCGAGCCCGGCGGCGACGGCGCACTGGCCGATCGAGGGCGCCATCAACCTCAGCCTGCTCAGCCGCTGGTGTACCTGCATGTCACGCGGCCACTACCCCCTCCACCCGCCGCCACGCCCCGGCGTCCAGGAAGCGGGGAAACGGTTCGCCGCCCCCTCGCGCCCGGCGCGTCCAGGCTCCCAGGATCGCGTCCGCCGCGTTCCGTGCCCGGCGCGTTGAGGCTCCCAGGATCGCGTCCGCCGCGTCCCGTGCCCGGCGCGTTGAGGCTCCCAGGATCGCGTCCGCCGCGTCCCGCGCGTTCAGACCCCCAGGAACGCGTCCACCGTGCGGAGGAACTCCTTGCGGGCGCCGACGTGGATCAGGTGGCCCGCCTCGATGGTGACCAGCTTCGCGCCCGGGATCCGCGCGGCCGTCTCTCCCGCGTCGAACGGGCTCGCCGCCCCGCCCGACAACACCAGCGTCGGCGCCGTGATGGCCGACAGCGCCTCCCGCCACGCGGGACCGGGGTGCAGGAACTGCCGCTCGGTCTCGTGCACCATCCGCCAGTCGAACCCGGTGGACCCGTCCTCCACGACAGGTGGGCGGTCGCGCAGGGGCAGCGCCGGCACGTCCTCCAGCACGAGCCGCTCGACGCGCTCCGGATGACCGCCCGCCACCAGGCAGGACAGCACGCCGCCCAGCGAGTGCCCGACGACCGTGGCACGCGCGGCGCCCACGTGGTCGAGCAGCGCGACGAGGTCCGCGGCCATCCCCGGCAGCGTGTACGTCCCCGGCCGGTCGCTGCGCCCGTGCCCCCGCAGGTCGGGCACGATCACGTGGTGGCGCGCCGCGAAGTGCTGGGTGATGCCGTTCCAGTCGTTGTGGTCGGCGGTACGGCCGTGGACCAGCAGCAGCGGGGGAGCGGCCGGGTCGCCCTCCTCCCGATAGACCAGCTTGATGCCGTCGAGCTGCGCTTCGCGAATCACGTCCGCGACCCTACCGCCGCGGGCGCTGAGCGCAGGTTGACATCATCGGCGGCCTTCATGGGCACACCTTGACCGTGAACACCGCCGACCGGGCCGGGCTGGCGTCGCCAGCCGCCCTCCGGGACAGGGCGGGTGACCGGTACAGGAGAAGGGGCGTGGCATGCCGGACCCGATCGAAGTGCGCAAGGTTCCCATCGAGAGCGTCACCGACGCCTCCGGGCTGTCGCGGCTCATCGCCGACGGCATGATCGAGGCCGAACGGGTGCTGGCCGTCATCGGCAAGACCGAGGGCAACGGCGGCGTGAACGACTACACGCGCATCCTCGCCGACCTCGCCTTCCGCGAGGTGCTCGCCGAGCACGGGCACCCGGCGCCGGAGAGCGTGCCGCTGGTGTGGTCGGGCGGCACCGACGGCATCCTCAGCCCGCACGCCACCATCTTCGCCACCACCTCCGACGCCCCCGCCACCGACGAGCCGCGCCTGTCGGTCGGGGTGGCGATGAGCGAGGTCATCCTGCCGGAGGACATCGGCCGCCCCGCCATGGTGGAGAAGGTCGCCGCCGGGGTCCGCGAGGCCATGAAGATCGCCGGCATCGACGACCCTCGTGACGTGCACTACGTACAGACCAAGACGCCGCTGCTGACCCTGGCCACCATCACCGACGCCAAGCGCCGCGGCCACGACACCGCCATCGAGGAGACCGGCCCCTCGATGGACCTGTCCAACTCCACGACCGCCCTCGGCATCGCCGTGGCCCTCGGCGAGATCGAGATGCCGCGCGCCGACCAGATCCACAAGGACCTGTCGCTGTACTCGTCCGTCGCCTCCTGCTCGTCGGGGGTGGAGCTGGACCGGGCGCAGATCGTGCTCGTGGGGAACGTGCGCGGCATCGGCGGGCGCTACCGCATCGGCCACAGCGTCATGAAGGACGCCCTCGACGCCGACGGCATCTGGGCGGCCATCCGCGACTCCGGCCTGCCGCTGCCCGAACGGCCCCACCCGTCCGACCTCGGGGAGCGGCTGGTGAACGTCTTCATGAAGTGCGAGGCCGACCCGTCCGGGCGGGTGCGCGCTCGGCGCAACATCATGCTGGACGACTCCGACGTCCACTGGCACCGCCAGATCAAGGCCGCGGTGGGCGGCGTGGCCGCCTCGGTCACCGGCGACCCGGCGGTCTTCGTCTCGGTCGCCGCCGTCCACCAGGGCCCCTCGGGCGGCGGCCCCGTGGCCGCCATCTCCGACCTGAGCTGACCCGGCCCCTCAGGTGACGTCGGCTCAGGTGACGTCGGCGCCCGCACTTTCCCGGACCGCCGGTGGGCGCCGGTAGTCTCCGGAGTTGTGCCGAGCATTCCGCAACCTCTCGACCCGCACGACGACGGCTCCGTCGCGCCGGCGGTGGCCGCCGCGCTGGCCGCCTACGACGCCGGTACGACCGGCCCCGCCGAGGTCCTCAACGCGCTGAGCGGCGCCCGCCTGCTCGTCCCCGTCGTCGCCCTGCTGACCGAGTCCGAGGTCGGCGCCCACGGGCTGCGGCAGGAGAAGGAGAGCGAGATGGCGCTGCCCAAGCTCGTCGGCCAGGACGGCAGGCAGGCGGTGCTCGCGTTCACCGGCACGGAGTCGATGGCCAGGTGGCGCCCCGACGCCCGCCCGATCCAGGCCGGCACGCTGCAGGTCTGTCAGGCCGCCGTCCAGGAGCAGGCCGCCGCGGTCGTGGTCGACGTGGCGGGCCCGGTGCAGTTCGTGATCGAGGGAGAGGTGCTGCGGGCTCTCGCCGCCGTCGAGTCCGGCACCGTCACCGACCTGCCCGGCGCGACCGTGGCCACGGTGCAGCCGGCGCCCCGCAAGCGCCGCTGGTTCTCCAGGCGCTGACAGGCGAAAACGGCATAGCCCCGATGCGGGGGAGCGGGGCCGGTCTAGGGTCTGGGCGTGGTCGCACTCATGGCGCTGCTCGGCCTGGTCTGCGGGGGCCGGATCAGGGCGCTGGCCGACTCCTACGACGACGGCGTCACCCCGGCGCCCGCCTGGCCGCCACTCACGGAGCTCGCGACCGCCGCCCTGGCCGCGCTGGTCGCCTGGCAGGCGGGCCTCCCGTACGCGTGCTTCGCCGTGATCGGGGCCGCGCTGGCGGTCATCGACTGGCGCACGTACACACTGCCCGACGCGATCACGCTGCCCGCGTACCCGATCATGGCGCTCGCGCTCGCGCCCACCGGCGAGCTGCCGCGCGCGCTGGCCGGAGGGGCGGTGCTGGCGGCCGCGTACGGGCTGCTCTGGTTCCTCAGGCCGGACGCGCTCGGGTTCGGCGACGTCAAGCTGGCCGGCCTGATCGGCATGGCCGCCGCCGCGCTGGGCTGGCAGGCGCTCGTGGTGGCGGCCTTCCTCGGGCAGCTGTACGGCGCGCTCTACGGCCTGTCCCTGCTGCTGACCCGGCGCGGCACCCGGCACACGCAGTTCCCGTTCGGCCCTTTCATGTTGCTGGGCGCGTTCACGACACTCTGTCTCACGTGGTGACCGACGGACATCCCACCCGGCGGCACGTGGAAGACTTGTACGCATGTTGCGCTGGTTGACCGCCGGAGAGTCCCACGGCCCCGAACTCGTCGCCATCCTGGAGGGCCTGCCGGCCGGGGTCGAGGTGACCACGGCCGCCATCGGCGAGGCCCTGCGCCGCCGCAGGCTCGGCTACGGGCGCGGCGCGCGGATGAAGTTCGAGGAAGACCAGGTGACGATCGCCGGCGGCCTGCGCCACGGCCGCACGATGGGCAGCCCGGTCGCCGTCCGCGTCGGCAACACCGAGTGGCCCAAGTGGGAGAAGGTCATGTCGGCCGACCCGGTCGACCCGGGCGAGCTGGAGGGCCTGGCCCGCAACGCGCCGAGGTCCCGCCCCCGCCCCGGCCACGCCGACCTGGCCGGCATGCAGAAATACGGCTTCGACGACGCCCGCAACGTGCTCGACCGGGCCAGCGCCCGCGAGACCGCCGCCCGGGTCGCGCTCGGCGAGGTCGCCCGGCGCTTCCTCAAGCAGGCGCTCGGCGTCGACATCGTCAGCCACGTCACCGAGATCGGCGGCGCCCGCACGCCGTCGGAGACGCTGCCCGGTCCCCACGAGCTGGCCCGCATCGACGCCGACCCGGTCCGCTGCGCCGACCCGGGCGGCAGCGCCGCCATGGTCGAGGTGATCGACAAGGCCCACAAAGACGGCGACACGCTCGGCGGCGTCGTCGAGGTGCTCGCCTACGGCCTGCCGCCCGGCCTCGGCAGCTACACCCACTGGGACCGCCGGCTCGACTCCCGGCTCGCCGGGGCGCTCATGGGCATCCAGGCCATCAAGGGCGTCGCGGTCGGCGACGGCTTCGAGACCGCGCGCAGGCCGGGCTCCCGCGCCCACGACGAGATCGAATACTCCGCCGAGGACGGCGTGCGCCGCATCACCAACCGCGCGGGCGGCGTCGAGGGCGGCATGACCAACGGCGAGATCCTGCGGGTCAGCGCCGCGATGAAGCCGATCTCCACGGTGCCGAGGGCGCTGGCCACGATCGACGTCAAGACCGGCGAGGCGGCCAAGGCCCACCACGAGCGCTCCGACGTGTGCGCCGTCCCGGCGGCGGGCGTCGTGGCCGAGGCGATGGTCGCGCTGGTGCTGGCCGACGCGGCGCTGGAGAAGTTCGGCGGCGACTCCGTCGAGGAGGTCGCCCGCAACCTGTCCGGCTACCTATCTTCAATGGTGATCAAATGACCAAGGCCGTGCTGATCGGGGCTCCCGGGTCCGGCAAGACCACGCTCGGGCGGATGCTCGCCGAGCGGCTCGGCGTCGCCTTCCGCGACACCGACGCCGACGTGGAGGCCGTGGCGGGCAAGCCCGTCCCCGACATCTTCGTCGAAGACGGCGAGGCCCGCTTCCGCGAGCTCGAACACGAGGCCGTACGCCGCGCGCTGGCCGAGCACGACGGCATCCTGTCGCTGGGCGGCGGCGCCGTCCTGCACGAGGAGACGCAGGCGCTGCTCGCCGGCCACCACGTCGTCTACCTCCAGGTGGGCCTGTCCGACGCGGTCCAGCGGGTCGGCCTGGCCTCGGCCCGGCCGCTGCTCGTGCTCAACCCGCGCAGCCAGCTGAAGAAGCTCATGGAGGAGCGCCGCCCGGTCTACGAGCGGCTGGCCTCCCAGACGGTGGTGACCGACAAGCGCGAGCCGGAGGAGCTCGCCGACGAGATCGTGCAGGGGCTGCCGTCATGACCGCCACGCGCATCCCCGTACGCGGCGACAGCCCGTACGACGTCGTGGTCGGCACCGGCGTGCTCGGCGAGCTGACCACCCTGCTCAAACCGGGCGTGCGCACGGTCGCGGTGATCTTCCCCGAGACGCTGCCGCAGATCGCGAAGCCGGTGTGCGCTGCGCTGTCGCAGGCCGGTTACACGGTGGCCGAGCTGCCCGTGCCCGACGGCGAGCAGGCCAAGACCGTCGAGGTCGCGGCCGGGCTGTGGTCCGCGCTCGGCCGGCACGGCGTGACCCGCTCCGACGCCGTGGTCGGCGTGGGCGGGGGCGCGACGACCGACCTGGCCGGGTTCGTGGCCGCCACCTGGCTGCGCGGCGTGCAGGTCGTGCTCGTGCCCACGACGCTGCTGGCCATGGTCGACGCCGCGGTCGGCGGCAAGAACGGCATCGACACCCCCGAGGGCAAGAACCTCGTGGGTACGTTCCTGCCGCCCGCGGGCGTGCTGTGCGAGCTGTCCACGCTCGACGGCATGCCGAGGGCCGACTACGTCGCCGGGCTCGCCGAGGTCATCAAGGGCGGCTTCATCGCCGACCCCGAGATCCTCACGCTCATCGAGGCCGACCCCGAGGCCGCCACCAGCCCCGCCGGCCCCCACACGCGCGAGCTCATCGAGCGCAAGATCCGCGTCAAGGCCGACGTCGTGGGCGCCGACCTGCGCGAGGCCGGCCTGCGTGAGATCCTCAACTACGGCCACACGCTCGCCCACGCCATCGAACGCGAGGAGCACTACGCCATCCGCCACGGCGAGGCCGTGGCCATCGGCATGGTCTACGCCGCCGAGCTGTCACGCCTGTCCGGCCGCGCCGACCTGGTGGCGCGCACCCGCTCGATCCTCACCGCCGTGGGCCTGCCCGTCTCCTACCACGCCGGGGCCTGGCCGCGGCTGCGCGACCACATGCGCCTCGACAAGAAGAACCGCGGCGCCAAGCAGCGCTTCGTCGTGCTCGACGGCCTGGCCGAGCCCGGCCGCCTCGAAGACCCCGCCGAAGACCTCATGGAGGCGGCGTACAAGGAGGTCTCTGCGTGACACCCGCGGCGAGGGAAGAGTTTCGCCATGCCTGTGTCGTGGCCGGGGTGGCGGCGCGCGCCCTCGCGGGCTTAGGACTACAGTCATACGTCCTTGCGCAGCCCCCTATCCCGGAGATAACACCACCTCATGAGGCACTACAAGTCCTTCGTCGCCCTCGGTGACAGCTTCACAGAAGGACTGAACGATCCCGGTCCGGACGGTCACTACCGTGGCTGGGCCGACCGGGTGGCCGAACGGCTCGCGGCCGACGACTCCTCCTTCCGCTACGCCAACCTCGCCGTACGCGGCAAGCTGCTCGACCAGATCGTGGCCGAGCAGGTGCCGCTGGCCGTCGAGATGGCGCCCGACCTGGTCAGCTTCTGCGCCGGCGGCAACGACCTGCTGCGGCCGGGCAGCGACCCCGACGTGATGGCCAAGAAGCTCGCCCGGGCCGTGCGCGACCTGCGGGCCGGCGGCGCCGACGTACTGCTCTTCACGGGGGTGGACCCGCGCGACACCCCGCTCATGCGCCGCCTGCGCGGCCGTTTCGCCATCTTCTACCTGCATGTCCGCTCGATCGCCGACCTGTACGGGTGCCGGCTGGTCGACCAGTGGTCGATGCAGGGGCTGCGCGACTGGCGGGCCTGGAGCCCCGACCGGCTGCACATGAACGAGGACGGCCACCGGCTCGTCGCCGCCCGGGTGCTCGACGTGCTGGGGGTGCCGTTCGAGGACTGGCGCAAGGACTGGCCCGAACGCTCGCTCGACCCGCGGGCCCGCCGCCGCGAGGACGCCCAGTGGATGCGCGAGCACCTCGTGCCCTGGGTCTCGCGCCGCCTGCGCGGCGTCTCCTCCGGCGACGGCCGCACCCCGAAACGCCCCGACCTCGACCCCTGGGCCTGACCCCAGGCACCCCGCGCCGCCATCGCGCCACCTGGCCCATCACCTGGCCCATCACCTGGCCCGCCGCGTCGGGCTGTCGCGTCTGCCCGTCACGTGCGTTGCCTCCTCGATGGCTCCGCCGCACCGATCCGGCGGTGGCGGCGGAGCCGTCCGCGGGGTCGGCGCCAAGGCCGTACGACCGAGTCCAGTCTGAGCAGCTCCTGTAGCCGGGCTCCTTCCTCGGCCCATGTCCGCAGCGCCTCGCGGTCGACGAGGTGAATGCCGACCTCGGCGGCGAACTCCACGGCCCCCTTGGTGAACGACCCATTGGTCACGACGGCGGCGACGTCGGCGCCGTGCGCGTGCTCCGCCGTGCCGTTGACCTGGTAGATGACCCGTGCGTCGACCTTCCTCCCGGTGATCGTGTGCTTGCACTGCACCACGATCACCCGTCGGTCCCCGTCGCGGCCGATCACGTCGGCGGCCCTGTCGCCGGCTCCGCCCACCCGCCTCGCGTCGACGCCGTCGCGGATCATCAGGTCGCGTACGGCGTACTCGAAGGCGGTGGGGTCTAGCCGGTCGATCTCGGCGGCGAGGTCGAGCCGCAGGTGGGCCAGTCGCTCGGCGCGACGGCGCCTGGCGGCCGCTCTCCAGCGCATGCGACCGGCCAGGACCACCGCCGGGACGCAAATCGCCGCGACGCCGGCGTACCACCTGCTGAGCAGCAGATCGACCAGGGCACTGATCGCCTCGACGGCGAGCAGCACCCCGAACAGCGCCGCGATCGCGGCGGCGATCCATTCGCCGCCGCCGGACGACGGGCGAAGCCGGACGCGCGACCGCAGCCACGTCCACGCGGCCCTGCTCACGGGTGGGGAGCCTGCTGCGCCGGGGCGACCTGCTCTGTGGGAGCCTGCTGCGCCGGGACGCCGGCCGGGGCGACCTGCTCTGTGGGAGCCGGGGCGGGAGCCTCGGACCCGACGGCCTGTACCGCCACCCAGGCCGCGACGACGGCGACCGCCGGCATCGCCCAGCCCGCGCCTTTCCTGGATTTGCGCCTGGGCTTATTCACCCAGTGGCCGCGCCGATAATACCGCTCTGCCATGGCCTGCCTCCGATGCGAATGTGGAGTGGTTCGCATGCAGGTAAACAAAGGCAGCCGACAAAAAGACGTCAAGTGCGGCCGGAAAAGCGCGCCGGGACGCGACCAATTCATTCTCCGACGTTCAGCCGGTCACCTGGAAGAGGCTCTGACCTGCCGCATCGCCGCAGATCCGCGATTTTTCCGCTCGACGAAGAAATCCGCTTCCTGCGTCAGGCGGATTCGGCCGAGAGGCGCTTGAGCGCGGCCCTCGGGACGGCCGGGTCGGTGGTGCGCCAGAACGGGGGCAACGAGCCCAGCAGGAAACCGCTGTAGCGGGCCGTGGCGAGGCGCGGGTCGAGGACGGCGATCACGCCTTTGTCGTCCTGCGACCGCAGCAGCCGCCCCACGCCCTGCGCCAGCAGCAGGGCGGCGTGGTTGGCCGCCACCGCCATGAACCCGTTGCCGCCCCGCGCCTGCACGTGACGCTGGCGGGCGGAGGTGAGCGGGTCGTCGGGCCGGGGGAACGGCACCCGGTCGATGATCACGAGCCGCAGCGACGGCCCCGGCACGTCGACCCCCTGCCACAACGACAGCGTCCCGAACAGGCACGTCGGCTCGTCCTCGGCGAACTGCTTGACCAGCAGCATCGTCGAGTCGTCGCCCTGGCACAGCAGCGGCACGTCGAGCCGGTCGCGCAGCGCCTCGGTGGCCGCCTTGGCCGCGCGCATCGAGGAGAACAGCCCGAGCGTGCGCCCGCCGGCCGCCTCGATCAGCTCGGCGATCTCGTCGAGGTACTGCTGGGGCAGGCCGTCGCGGCCCGGCTGGGGGAGGTGTTTGGCGACGTACAGGATGCCGGAGCGGGGGTGGTCGAACGGCGAGCCCACGTCGATGCCCTGCCAGCCCTTGCCGTCGCCGAGCCCCCACTGCGCGGCCAGCGCGTCGAAGGTGCCCCCGAGCGCCAGCGTGGCCGAGGTGAGCACGACCGTGCGCTCACCGAACAGCTTGTCGCGCAGCATGCCGGCCACGCTCAGCGGCGCCACCCGCAGCGCGGGCGGGCGCCGGTCGGTGCCGGCGTCGAGCCAGACGACCTCCGCCCGGTCGGCCTCGGTGGCGTGACCGTACGCCTCCAGCATGCGCACCGCCGTGTCGTGCACGTCGTCGAGCGCCGTGAACGCCGCCTTGCGCTGCCCGGCCTTGTCGGGGTCGTCCTTGTCGGCGTTGCGCGGGCCCAGGGCGGTGATGCAGCGCCAGGCCGTGTCGCGGACGAGCTGCAGGGTCAGCCCGAGCACCTGCGGCAGCTCGTCGATGCGCCCGGGCGGCGCGGCCGACAGCAGCGCCTTGAGGTCTTCGCCGGCCTCCAGCAGCTGGTCGGCGATGGGCTGCTCGATCAGCCGGCCGACCCGGCGGACGGCGAGCGTCACCGACGCCTCCGACAGCTCCGAGGTGACCACGGAGGTGACCCGGTCGGCCAGCTCGTGGGCCTCGTCGACCACGACGACGTCGTGCTCGGGCAGCACCGGCAGGTCGCCCATGGCGTCGATGGCGAGCAGCGCGTGGTTGGTCACCACCACGTCGGCGTCGCCGGCGCGGGCCCTGGCCAGCTCGGCGAAGCACTCGGCGCCGCTCGGGCAGCGCGAGGCCCCGAGGCACTCCTGGGCGCTCACCGAGAACTGCCGCCAGGCCTGCTCGCTCACCCCGGGGACCAGCTCGTCGCGGTCGCCGGTCTCGGTCTCCTCGCCCCACTCCTGGATGCGCTGCACCATGCGGCCGGTCGCGCTCACCTCGCGCGGGTCGAACAGCTGGTCCTGCTCGTCGTCCTCGGGCCAGCCCGCGGTGGCCTTGTAGCGGCACAGGTAGTTGCGGCGGCCCTTGAGTATCGCGTACGTCGGCTCGTGCGGCAGCTCCTTGCCCAGCGCCTCGGCCAGGCGGGGCAGGTCGCGGTCGACGAGCTGGCGCTGCAGCGCGATGGTGGCCGTGGAGATCACGACCGGCTTCTCGCTCTCCATCGCGTGGCGGACCGACGGCACCAGGTAGGCCAGCGACTTGCCGGTGCCCGTGCCGGCCTGGACGGCGAGGTGCTCCTCGGCGTCGAGAGCCTTCTGCACGGCCTGCACCATGGTGATCTGGCCCTGCCGCTCGCTCCCTCCGAGAGCGTTGACCGCGATGCTGAGCAGTTCGTCGACTGACGGGAGATGGGAGTCCGGCACGACAGTAAACGCTACCGGCAATCCGCCGTCGCCGCGCCGAACGGGCTGTGATCGGCCGGACGCATCCCGGCGTTCCCGGACCCCTACGCCGGGAGGCGTGGCAGACTGGACGATCGGGACTCCAGGTGGTCCAGGGCGTGGGACCGGAGGGGGCTCCCGGTGTAGGTGGGAAGGCCGGTTCATTAGGGTTTTCCGAGGTTGAGTGGACGAATAAAGGCTGGTTAAAGCAATATGTCCTCCATGTCGGAAGTTGTCCCGTTGCCGTCGTTCGGCGAAGTCTTCTTCGATGCCCGAGGTCAGGAGCGGTGTCTCCGGGTCACCTGGCACGAGGGGACACTGGTCCTCAGCCTGTGGCGCGGCGAGATGTGCACAGCGAGCTTCCGCATGCCGATGGAGGACGTCGGCCGGTTGCTCGACACCCTTGACGAGGGCTTCGCCGAGGCCACGGGCGAGCAACCCGCGGTGCCGGCCCAGGACCCGGGCACGGAGATCATCCCCGGCACCGGCCAGTACCACCGGCCGCCCCAGCACGCCCAGCAACCGCCGCCTGCGCCCCAGCAGGAGGAGCGGCAGGCGGCCTCCCTGTCGCCCACCGACGTGCTCGTGGCGCGCGGCAACCCGCCGCAGGACAAGCTCGTGGCGTCCTACAGCGAGACCACGGCGCCCAGGGACACGACTCCGGCCTACGGCGACCACCGGCCCTTCACCGGCCCCCAGTACGTCGAGCCGAACCAGTACACCGAGCAGCCCGCGCCGCAGTACGAGCAGACCGGGCCGCAGCGGGCCTACACGGGCGATCCCTTCAGCGGCCCGCAGCCGGCCTACACGGGCGACCCCTTCAGCGGCCCGCAGTACACCGGCGACCCGCTCAGCGGACCCCACTACGCGCAGCCCGACTCGTTCACCGGCCCCCAGTACAGCGAGAACGAGCCCGTCTACCAGATGCCCGGCGACCAGCGGCGCTCGTCGCCGCTGAGCACCGACCCGCTCGGCTTCCCGTCGCAGGCGGCCGACCCGTACCAGTCGTCGCCGGCGCGCTCCGACGCCTACCCTCCGTACCCGTCCGATCCGTACGGAAGCCGGGGTTCCGAGGCCTACGAGCAGCCGCAGCCCAGCGCGGCCGGCCTCGGCACCCCCATGCACGGCATCCCAGGAGCGGGCCGCCCCCGGCCGCCCATCCAGCAGCGTCAGCAGCCGGCGCAGCCCGCCCGCGACGACTACGCGCCCTACCAGACGCCGCCGCCCAACCCCGTGGACCCGCTGCTCGCCCTCGGCCGGCAGGAGTACACGCCCCAGCCCGGCCGGCAGGCCGACCCCAGCATGTCGCGGCCGTACATCGGGGACCCCATGTTCTCCACGGGCGAGCGCCTGCGCCCCGAGCAGCAGGATCACCTCGACGGAGGCGACCGCAGGGAGTGGTGAGAGCGCCCGCCGTCGCGGCGGGTACGCTCTGCGCGGGACGATCGGCCCGCCCGGACCGACCTGGCCACACCGTGGCGCGTGATCGGCCCTGACGGATCGTGCGGGGAGGGGCTGCCGGTGGACGCGACCATGGGCCTGCAGTTGCTGCTGGTGGCCGCCGGGGCGATCGGCGTGGCCGCCGTGGCCCGGCGCAAGGGCTGGCCGGCGCCGCTGCTGCTGGTGGCCGCGGGCCTGCTCCTCTCGCCGCTGGTGCCGCCGGTGCCGCTGGAGCCCGAGCTCATCCTGTACGTCTTCCTGCCGCCGCTGCTCTACTCCGCCGCGTTCGAGAGCTCCTACCTGCGCCTGCGCGACGTCAAGCGCACGGTCGGCCTGCTGTCGGTGGGGCTCGTGCTGTTCACCGCGGCCGCCGTCGGGACGGTCGTCCACCTGATGCTGCCCGACCTGCCGCTGGCGCTGGCGTTCGCGCTGGGCGCGATCGTCGCGCCGCCCGACGCGGTGGCCGCCGTCGCGGTCGGCCGCCGGCTGGGCCTGCCGCGCAGGGCGCTGACCGTCCTCATCGGCGAGAGCCTGTTCAACGACGCCACCGCGCTGACGCTCTACCGGGTGGCGATCGGGGCGGCCCTCGGCGGGGCCGTCAGCCTCTGGGAGGGCCTGGGGCAGTTCCTGCTCGCCGCGGTGGGCGGTGTGATGATCGGGCTGGCGCTGGCGTTCGCGTTCGCCTGGTTGTTCCGTTACACGCGTGACTCGCTGGTCGAGAACACGCTGATGCTGCTGATCCCGTTCGCCGCCTACCTCGCCGCCGAGTCCGTGCACGCCTCCGGCGTCATCGCGGTCGTGATCATCGGCCTCTATCTCGGCAACCGCATGCACCTGCAGGGGTTCGGCACCCGCCTGGTGTCCACCGCGGTGTGGCGGGTCACCGACTTCCTGCTCGAAGCCGTCGTGTTCGCCCTGATCGGGCTGCAGTTCGTCACCGTGACCGAGGGCATCATCGGCTACGGCGCCTGGGAGGTCGCCGGCTACGCCGCCGCGGTGCTGGTGGTGACGATCCTCAGCAGGTTCGTGTGGGTCTTCACGGTGACGTCCCTCGTCAGGTTGCTGAGTCGTGCGGAGTCCAGGCCGCCGCCGGGGCAGCGGGTGGTCCTCTCGTGGGCCGGCATGCGCGGCGTGGTGTCGCTGGCGGCGGCGTTCGCCATCCCGCCCGATGTGCCCGCGCGCGACCGGGCGCTGCTGCTGTTCCTGACGTTCACCACCGTGATCGGCACGCTGCTCATCCAGGGCACCACGTTCCCCGCGCTGATCAGGCGGCTCGGCGTGTCGAGCGAGCGGGAGCGGTACGAGGACCGGCTCGCCGAGGCGGCGGCCCAGCAGGCGGCGCTCGACGCCGGCGTGGCGGAGCTGGAGCGGCTCATCGCGCAGGAGGGGGAGCCCGACGAGATCCAGGCGCAGGTGATCGGCAACCTGAGGGACAAGTCGTGGCGGCGTTCGCTGAGCGCGTGGGAACGGCTGGGCGGCGGCACCTCACACGGCGGCGCCGAGACGCCGAGCGCCCTCTACCGGCGCCTGCGCCGGCAGATGCTGCAAGCCGAACGGCAGGTCTTCGTCCGGCTGCGCGACGAGCGCCGTCTCGACGACGAGGTGCTGCACGAGGTGATGGCGCAGCTCGACTTCGAGGAGGCGATCCTCGAACGCGACTAGGCCATCTGGTTGTCCACGAAGCACCAGCGCCATTCCTCGCCGGCCTCGAACGACTGGATCACCGGGTGGCCGGTGGAGTGGAAGTGCTGGGTCGCGTGCTTGTTCGGCGAGGAGTCGCAGCACCCGATGTGGCCGCAGTCGAGGCAGCGCCGCAGGTGGACCCACCGGCTGCCGGAGGCCAGGCACTCCGCGCAGCCCTCGGGCGTCTGCGCGGAGGGGTCGTCGGCGTGGGAAAGATGCTCACATATTGCCATACGGCAATCCTAGGACCAGCGTTCCGACCGGCTCACGGCCGGTTCCCGCCGGTGAGCCGCGGGGCACGCGCGGCCGGAGCTCCCGGGGCATGGCGTCGGCACCCGTGTTCCGGTTTCGTCACCGAACTGTAGATCTGAGGCGGGTGTCCGGACACCGGTCCGGCGTTCAGACTGAGAGCAGGTAGCGGGTGGGTACCGCCCGTCCCCCAAGCCGAGGAGGGCCGATGCTTCCGGGGTGTGGCTCGTGCAACTGCTCAGATCCCCTGTCCACCGCCAAGCCGCCGTGGTGGCAGTCGTACCTGACGTCACAACTGCGATGACGTGACGGCGGAGCCCCGTCCGGGAGGCCGGACGGGGCTCCGCCGCCGCTCCGCCCGCCGGTCAGCGCGCGTAGAAGCGGCGGTGCAGCTCGCGGATCTCCTCGGCCAGCTCCGGCACGGGGCCCTCCACGGTCACCCCGGGGGCCACCTCGTTGACCGGCAGGGTGCGCACGGGCGGCGCGGGCACGCCCAGCTCCGCCAGCCAGGCGCCGAGCTGCGCGGAGGAGGCGGCGTAGACGATCCGCCCCAGGCCCACCCAGGCGTGTGCCGCCGCGCACATCGGGCAGTGCTCGCCGGAGGTGTACACCGTGGCGGCCGCCCGCTCCTCGGGCGGCAGGTGCTCGGCCGACCACCGGGCGAGCGCGAACTCCGGATGCCGCGTACGGTCGCCGGCGGCCACCCGGTTGTGGTCCTCGGCCAGGATGAGGCCGTCGCCGGAGACCAGCACCGAGCCGAACGGCTCGTCGCCCAGCTCCAGCGCCCGCGCGGCGAGGTCGACGCAGCGGCGCAGGTACGGCAGCTCAGACGAGTCGATCATGAGTCCCTCAACGTCCCAGCCTCGGCATTTCTCATCATTACCCAACGAAAGTAACGGACTTCCGAAAGTGCACGAAATCTCGCATTTCCCCATGTCATGTACGGGAAACCCACCTTGAGGTCACTGAAAATCGGTTGATTCGCCGTACTAATCTGGTGGGGATGCCTCCCGATACGCACATACCTCGCCGTCCCCTGCTCTCCTCCAACTCCCTGTGGCGGATGAAGTCGTATCTCCGCCCCTACGTCGTCAGATTGGTGCTCATCTGGCTGATGGCGATCGTCGGCATCGCCGCCGCCATCTCGCTGCCTCTCATCATCGAGAGGGTCGTCGACGGCCCCGTCGCCCAGGGCGACACCGGCGCGCTGCTCCCGCTCGGGCTGCTCGCGATCGGCGTCGGCGTGGTCGAGGCCATGCTGATCTTCCTGAGGCGGTGGCTCCAGGTCAAGCCGGTCCTCGGCCTGGAGACCGCCATCCGCAACGACCTGTACGCCCACCTGCAGCGCCTGCCCATGGCCTTCCACGGCGACTGGCAGTCAGGTCAGCTGTTGTCACGGGCCACCACCGACCTGTCGACCATCCGGCGCTTCCTGGGCTTCGGAATGCTCTTCCTGGTCATGAACATCCTGCAGGTCGTCACGGTCATCGTGCTGCTGCTGAACAAGTACTGGCCGCTCGGGCTGCTGGTGGCCGCCTCGGCCGTGCCGATCGTCTGGACCTCGCTGCGCTTCGAGAAGCGCTACATCAAGATCTCCCGCCAGGTCCAGGACGAGCAGGGCGACCTCGCCACGTTCGTCGAGGAGTCCGCGATCGGCGTCCGCACGATCAAGGCCTTCGGCCGCCGGCACCACGTCTACGACCGCTACGACGACGCCGCGCTCAAGGTGTACGGCACCTCGATGGACAAGGTCAGGTTGTCGGCGCGGTTCTTCTCCTTTCTGGAGATCATCCCCAACATCACGCTGGCCATGGTGCTGCTGCTCGGCGCGCTGGCCGTCGGCACGGGCGGGCTGACGCTGGGCGCGCTGGTCGCCTTCACCACGCTGATGCTCCAGCTCGTGTGGCCCATCGCGAGCCTCGGCTACATCCTGGCCATGGGGCAGGAGGCGATGACCTCCGCCGACCGCGTCATGGAGGTCCTGGACACCGTCCCCGCGATCGAGGGCGGCACCGAGACCATCGACGAGCCGCGCGGCCACCTGCGCTTCGAAGGTGTCGGGTTCCGCTTCCCCGACTCCGACGAGCCGGTGCTGCACGACGTCCGGCTCGACGTCCGGCCCGGTGAGACGGTCGCCGTCGTGGGCGCCACCGGGGCGGGCAAGACCACCCTGACCGCGCTCGTGCCGCGCCTGATCGACCCCACCTCCGGCCGCGTCACGATCGACGGCCACGACATCCGCGACCTCGACCTGAGCACGCTGCGCTCGGTGGTGGCCACCGCGTTCGAGGAACCGACGCTGTTCTCCATGAGCGTGCGGGAGAACCTCATGCTCGGCCGGGCCGACGCCACCGAGGAGGAGCTGGCCGACGCGATCCAGACCGCGCAGGCCATGTTCGTCTACGACCTGCCGTGGGGCCTCGACACCCGCATCGGCGAGCAGGGCCTGTCGCTGTCCGGCGGGCAGCGCCAGCGGCTCGCCCTGGCGAGGGCCGTGCTGAGCAAGCCGCGCATCCTGGTGCTCGACGACACCCTGTCGGCGCTCGACGTCGAGACCGAGGCCCTGGTGGAGGAGGCGCTGCGGCATGTGCTGCGCGAGGCGACCGGCATCGTGGTCGCCCACCGCGCCTCCACCGTGCTGCTGGCCGACAAGGTGGCGCTGCTGCGCGGCGGCACCATCACGCACGTCGGGAAGCACCACGAGCTGCTGGCGCGGGTGCCCGAATACCGCGAGCTGCTGGCGCAGGACGCCGACTTCGACGACGCGGCGGAAGGGGCTCTGCGATGACCGCGACCGCTCCCGAGACCAAGCAGTCCGCCGGATCGTGGCGCGGCGTCGCCGCCGAAGACCAGGACGAGCTGTCCGAGAAGGTCTCCGTCCTGCTGCGGGCCCGTTCGCGGCGGCTGCTCGGCGACTTACTGGCGCCGCACCGGAAGAAGATCGCGCTGCTCGTGGCGATCATCGTGGTCTCCAACGCGGCCGGGTTGTCGATCCCCTTCCTGGTGGCGATCGGCATCAACGAGGGCATCCCGCCGATCACGAACGGCGACGGCCCCCGTGTGCTGCTGACCGTGGTCGGGGTGATCGTGGGCGCGGCCGTCACTCAGGCGATCACCCGGCAGGCGTTCCTGCGCCTGGCGGGCACCATCGGCCAGAGCGTCCTGCTGGAGCTGCGCCGCCGCGTCTTCGACCACTTCCAGCGGCTGTCGCTGAGCTTCCACGAGAACTACACCTCCGGCCGGGTGATCTCGCGGCTGACCTCCGACATCGAGTCGATCGCCGAGCTGCTCCAGTCGGGGTTCGACGCGCTGGTCAAGGCCGTGTTCACCATGGTCGGCACGGCCGTGCTGCTGCTCATCATGGACGTGCACCTCGGCCTGGTCGCGCTGGTGCCGATCCCCGTCCTGCTGGTGTTCACCCGGTGGTTCCGGCAGCAGTCCACGATCGTCTACCGGCGCACGCGCGAGACGGTGGCGCTCGTCATCGTGCACTTCGTGGAGTCGATGACCGGCATCCGCGCGGTGCAGGCCTTCCGCAGGCAGCCGCGCAACCAGGAGATCTTCGAGCAGCTCAACGACGACTACCGTGAGGCGAACGCGCGCAGCATGCAGCTCGGCGCGACGTTCATGACCGGCATCAAGCTGATCGGCAACTTCACGATCGGCGCCGTGCTGCTCTACGGCGGCCACCTGGCGATCCAGGGCGAGGTCGAGGTCGGCACCCTGGCCGGCTTCCTGCTCTACCTGCGCCAGTTCTACGAGCCGATGCAGGAGGTCAGCCAGTTCTACAACACCCTGCAGTCGGCGGGCGCGGCGCTGGAGAAGCTCTCGGGCGTCCTCGAGGAGGAGCCCGGGGTGCCCGAGCCGCGCGAGCCCGCCGCGCTGCCGGGCGGCCGGGCCCGCGGTCAGGTGCGCTTCGACGACGTCAGGTTCGCCTACGTCGAGGAGATGCCGATCCTGCCGCGCCTCGACCTGACCATCCCGGCCGGGCAGAGCGTGGCGCTGGTCGGCGCGACGGGCGCGGGCAAGACGACGCTGGCCAAGCTGATCTCCCGCTTCTACGACCCGACCGGCGGCCGCGTGCTGCTCGACGGCGTCGACCTGCGCGACCTCGACGAGCCGACGCTGCGCCAGGCCGTGGTCATGGTGACGCAGGAGAACTTCCTGTTCAGCGGTACGGTCGCCGACAACATCCGGTTCGGCCGCCCCGACGCCACCGACCGCCAGGTGCGCGAGGCCGCCAAGGCCATCGGCGCGCACGAGTTCATCTCCGCGCTGCCCGACGGCTACGACACCGAGGTCGGCAAGCGCGGCGGCCGCATGTCGGCCGGGCAGCGCCAGCTCGTCGCGTTCGCCCGGGCGTTCCTCGCCGACCCGGCGGTGCTCATCCTTGACGAGGCCACCTCCAGCCTCGACGTGCCGAGCGAGCGGCTCGTGCAGCGCGCGCTGCGCACGATCCTCGCCGACCGGACCGCGCTCATCATCGCGCACCGGCTGTCGACCGTGGAGATCGCCGACCGGGTGCTGGTGATGGAGCGCGGCCGCATCGTCGAGGACGGGCCGCCCGCCCAGCTCATCGCGGCCTCCGGCCGGTTCGCCGGGCTGCACCGCGCGTGGCTGGAGAGCCTCAGCTAATGGCCCGCGTGCGCCGCCGCGATGATGTACAGCTCGTACCCGAGGAACAGGACGAGCGGGACGCCGAACGCGATCAGCAATCGGCCGGGCAGTTTGCTCCGCCGGGCGGCGGGCGCACTGTCCGGCCAGGACACCGGCGCCGGTGCGAACACCGGCGCCGGCCCCGGCTCGGGCTCGGCGACGAGCTCGGGGTGGCGGGCCAGATACCCGCTGGGAAACGACGTCAGGTGGTGCGCGCCGCAGCTCGGGCATGAGCTACCCGCCCACGGCGGCTGCACCGGCACTCCCGCGCTGAGCCAGATCTCCGCGCGCTTGCCGTAGGCGTCACAGAGGCGTCTGACGACGAACTCCTCTTCCCAGACGTATAAGCAGCGCAGGCATTCGTAGGGCCACATCTCGCGGGTCTCGAACCCGTCCAGCACTCGGACCACCCCCCGGATCGCCGTTCGCGTCCCGAGTGTCCGTCCGGTCTCCTACGCCCTTCAAGACGGGCTTGTGACACTGTTAGTTATGGAATGCTCACCAGGTGTCAAGTTATGGGTCAGTACGCCGGCCTTCGCACCGGCCGTCGCACTGGGCTGAGCAGCGGCGTCGGGTCGGGAGCGGGCGGCTCGGGCGGCGGGGCCGCCGCCGGGTGGTGCGCCAGGTAGCCGTCCGGGAACGTGGTGGCCTGCTCGCAGCCGCACTTCGGGCAGCCGGCGCCCGACGACGGCGGTGGCACCTGCACGCCGGCCTGTAGCCGGACTTCGCCCTCGTTGCCGTGGTGGTCCTCGATGCGCCTGACGATGGAGTGCTCTTCCCACACATGCCAGCAGCGCCGGCACTCGAAGGGCACGGTCCTGTGGATCTCTACCGATGAGGTCACCCCCTTCGTCCGGGTCTTCGCCTCCATGCCGCGCTCTCGGAACCGGAGGTCATCGAAGGGTGAGCACAAAGGTGAACGCGCCCGCGACCAGGCACAACGTGCCGAGCCAGGCGAACCGCGCGTCGAGGTCGTCGTCCAGCGGCCGCCCGGAGTGCAGGGCCTCCTGCACCCGGCGGAACCGCAGCCTGGTCCTGATCAGCAGCACGCCGCCGCAGAGCGCCGCCAGCGCGAAGCCGGCGGCGCCGATCTCCGGCAGGCCGTGCCTGAGGGACAGCCCGGCCGCGCCGAGCCCGGCGGTGGACAGGGCCACCGCCGTGCGCACCCAGGCCAGCCGGGTGCGCTCGCTCTGCAGCCCGCGATCCCAGACCTCGTCCTCGGCGTTCATGCCGCGCTCATGTGCGGGCGGACACGATGATGAGGACGAGTGCCGCCACCGCCACGAAGGCGACGCCGTAGCCGAAGACGGCGGCGAGCGCCGGGGGCGGGAGCGGCTCCTGCGCGCGCAGGGCGCGCTGGATGTTGCGCCAGCGAGGGTAGGCCATGCCCGCCGCCAGCGCCGACAGGCTCACCAGCACCACGGCCAGCGCGGTGCGGATCCACGGCACGAACACGTCGGCCGGCACCGCCGCCATGGCCACCCCGCCCGCGCTGAGCGCCAGCGCCGTGCTCAGCCAGGTGAGGAAGGTGCGTTCGTTGGCCAAGGTGAAACGCGGGTCGGGTTCCATGGGAAAACCCTAATTCGACCCCATTTCCCCTAGAGATGTTGGGATTGCGGTCAGCCGCCGCCCCCGCAGGCCTGTGCGACCTTCTGCGCGTACGCGGTCGCCTCGGTGCCCACCTTCTGGGCCGCGTCGACGGTGTCGTTGACGTCGTTGACGGTGATGCCGGTCAGCGTCGTGGCGAGCTGGTCGGAGGCCTCCTTGAGCGTGGTGTTGGAGGCCGTGTCGGCCACGCCGTTGAGCTTGGACGCGGCGTCGTCGATGGCCTTGTCCATGGCCTGTGGGTCGTTGGTCAGGTTTGCTATGTCGGCGACCAGCTCCGTCATGATCTTCGGCGCTTCCAGGCATGCCTGGGCACGGTCGATGGTGTTGTTGACGTCGCTGCAACCGGCGGCGAGCACACCGGCGGTCACGACGGCCAGAGGCACGAGCAGGTTCTTGAGGAGACGCATGTCATTGACCCTACCCAAGCGCTCGGCCACGTGGCGTGACCGGAAGATTTCGGACGGCATCCGTCTGTTCGCTGGTGTATCCCAAAGAGATCCTTGACTTCTCTTTGCCTAAGCTTGATGATCCCAAGCATGTCTTTGGAATCCTTGGGGCCGCGGCGCGTGCTCGACAACCCGGCGGCGATGCGGGCCTTCGCCCATCCCGTCCGGCTGGCGCTGCACGAGCTGCTGCTGCGCGGGGGGCCGGCCACGGCCGCCGAGGCCGCCCGCGAGGTCGGCATCAGCCAGGCGCTGGCCTCGTACCATCTGCGGCAGCTGGCCAGGTACGGCTTCGTGGAGCAGGCCGAGGCGCGCGACGAGCGCGAGCGGCCGTGGCAGGTGACCGAGGCCGTCCAGGAGTGGTCCGACGCCGAGCCAGGCTCCGAGACCTCGGCCGCCCGGGGGCTGCTGGAGCGGGTCATGGCCGAGCGGGCGCTGTCGCGGCTGGTCGAATGGCAGCGCCGCCGCCAGGACGAGACCGGTGAATGGCGGAACGCCGGCGGCATCGGCAACAGCTACGTCTACGCGACGACTGAGGAGATCGCGGCGCTCGGCGAGGCGCTCAAGGGGCTGCTGGAGCCGCTGATGGCGCGGGCGTTCGACCCGTCGGACCGGCCCGAGGGGGCCCGGCCGGTGCTGCTGACGCAACTGGTGGTCCCGCTCCCACCGACCGGCCGCCCGGAATGAGGGCCGGGATGGGCGCCCGTACGAGAGCCGGATGAGGCGGCTGCTCGCGGGAAACCCGGACTACCGGCGGCTGCTCGCGGCGGGGCTGATCTCGCAGACGGGCGACTGGGCGATCAGCACCGGCCTGGCCTTCCACGTCTACCAGCTCACCGGCTCGGCGCTGTCCACCGCGACGATGCTGCTGGTCTCGCGGCTGCCGGACGTCGTGCTCGGCCCGGCCGCCGGGGCGCTGGCCGACCGCTGGGACCGCCGCCGCCTGCTCGTCGCCGCGGACCTGCTGCTCGCGGTCGCGCTGCTGCCCCTTCTCGCGGTACGCGAACCCGGCCAGGTGTGGATCGTCTACACCGTCGCGCTGGCGACCGGCGTGCTCGGCACGGTGCTCGTACCGGCGCAGAAGGCGTTGCTGCCGCAACTCGTCACCGGGGCGCAGCTCGTCCGGGCCAACGCCCTGCACGGCCAGAGCGGCCAGGTCGCCCGGCTGCTGGGGGCGATGGCCGGCGGGGTCGCGGTCGAGGCGGGCGGCCTGGCCGCCGTCGTCTGGATCGACGTGGCCAGTTTCCTGCTGTCGGCACTGCTGCTGTGGCGGGTGCGCCCGCCGGTCGCGGATCCGGCGCCCGCCCGGGAACGGGGCCCGGCGGGCGGGGCGTGGG